>NZ_JBHUOT010000004.1:0-453459 GCF_042686225.1 Flavobacterium notoginsengisoli | reverse complement strand
CAAAAAAGGCCGCATTTAAGCTTGAAAATGAAAACACCTAATTTTGTATATCAAAAAACCAGCAAAGAGAACTTTACTGGTTTTAATTAATATTGTGAAACCTGTCAACCTATTTCAGGACGACTCAAAAATTTAATCTACAAGTTTCTACTTGTCCTCCTGAGGAACGAAGGATCACAAAGAAAAAAATATAAAAGCACAAAAAAAGCCTTGAATTTCTTCAAGGCTTTAAATCTGGGTGGCTGACCGGGTTCGAACCGGCGACCCGCGGCACCACAAACCGCTACTCTAACCAGCTGAGCTACAACCACCATTTTTCTGCTTAGCGAGTGCAAATATAGAACAAAGGTTGAGTTCTACAAAGAAAAAAATGAAAAATTTTTATAAAAATTAAATCAAATCTTCTAAGCTATTGACTGCCAAACATCTTTCAACTGTAAAACCTTCAGCAAAATCTTTCCCAACTAGTCTTCCTAAGTCCTGCGCACGATAATTTAGACTTTCAAAAAAGTTTTTACTAGTAATAGGTGTTGCAGGTTCACTGGAATTCGGATCGTAAAATTGGGTTTTATACGCCATAATCGCTTCTACTTTCTTTTCTTCAAACCCTGTAATGTCCACAACGAAATCCGGTTCTAAATTTTTCCATTGAATATAGTGATAAACTACTTTAGGTCTCCAGGCTTCTTGTTTCACTCCATCTATTGAAGTTTCTATTTTCATTAAACCAGATAAAAAGCAAGAATCTGAAACCAGTTTACTTCCTTTTCCGTGATCAATATGACGATCGTCAATTGCATTACACAATACAATTTCAGGTTTATATTTTCGGATCATCTTAATGACTTCTAATTGATGTTTTTCATCATTAACAAAAAATCCATCACGCATAGCCAGATTTTCTCTAACAACAACGCCTAAAATCTTAGCCGCGTCTTTTGCTTCCTGATCGCGAGTTTCTGCAGTTCCGCGTGTTCCTAATTCTCCACGCGTTAAATCCACAATTCCAACTTTTTTCCCAAGTGAAACTTCTTTTAAAATGGTTCCGGCACAACCCAATTCTACATCGTCCGGATGTGCACCAAAGGCTAATATGTCTAATTTCATAATTTTTATTTTAGTCACAGTTTAAAGTCGCAGTATTCAGTCTCAGCAAAACTGTAAACTGTGACTGCGACTGGAAACTTATTTTTAAGCTATTTTCAAAACTCTCTTCATCGTCATCGATTTATTGACGCTTTCTTCCCATTCTTTTTCGGGAATACTTTCTTTTGTAATACCACAACCCATATACAGAATGGCTTTGTTTTCCTGGATCTGCATGCTTCGTAAATTTACAAATAAATCAGAACTTGAATTATTTCCCGCAAAACTGCTGTTTAATTCTCCCAGAAAACCACTGTAAAAAGCACGATCGTAATTTTCATTTTCTATAATAAATGCTTTTGCTTTTTTCTTTGGCAAACCACAAACAGCCGGCGTTGGATGCAAAGTATCAATCACTTCTTCTAAAGTCGAATTCTCTTTTAAAACTCCCGAAATATCGGTTTTAATATGCCAGATTGATCCCGCTTTTAAACTGTAAGGTTTAGAAACTACTACAGAAGCAGCAAATTCTCGAAGTCTTTTTACAATAAAATCGGTTACAAACTGCTGTTCGTCTTTTTCTTTTTGCTGCCAGACAATTTCTGTTTGATTATTATCTTTTTGCGTTCCCGCTAAAGCCATCGTTTCAAAAACATTTTCATTCGCTTTTAAAAGCTTTTCAGGTGTCGCTCCCATCCAAAATCCAATTTTTGGATGAAAAAAACAATAACAAAAAGTGGCTGGATATAGCTGAACCAAGTGCTGAAAAGTTTCAATAAAATCAAATTCAGCCAGAAGCACTTCTTCACTTCTCGATAAAACTACTTTTTTGAATTCTTCATTTTTAATCGCCTGAATTCCCTGAGCAACTAAATATTCATATTGAAATTTAGCTTCAGGATCAAAACTTAAATCATCAATTTCGATTGGCTCAAATGAAGTCGGTTCCTTTTCAGAAGTAATAATTTCAGATTCATTTTCAGGAATTAAAATCAACTGTTTTTCGTCAAAAGAAGCAAAAACGAAACCTTTTTCACTGTAATCTGAAACGGTATGTAACGTATCATCCTGCTGTAAAATTCCAACCAGATCTGTGGAGTTGGGTTTTGAATAAAGTACAAAAGGTAAATTTTGTTCTTTATGGTTTTTAATTTTTAAGAAAAATGGATTCATAATTTATTCACTTTTCTTTCTGTCCAAAACCATATTCGTCAATTTGCAAAGCGAAACCAAATTACCTTCTTCATCTGTAATTTTAATTTCCCATAAATGAAGACTTCTTCCTTTATGAATAATTCTGGCTGTTCCAAAAACATAACCTTCACGAATACTTTTTAGATGATTTGCCGAGATTTCAATTCCTCTTACCTCCTGCTCTTTCGGATTGATGAAAAAGAATGAAGCCGCACTTCCAACGCTTTCCGCCAAAGCTACAGAAGCTCCGCCGTGCAACAATCCCATTGGCTGATGTACGCTTGGATTTACTGGCATTTTTGCTGTTAAAAAATCTTCTCCGGCATCGATATATTCAATTTTCAGCGTTTCCATTAATGTGTTTTTAGAAAACTCATTACAGCGCGCTAAAATTTGTTCTTTTGTATAATTCATTAAAATAATCTTTAAAATCGTAAAATTAAAGAAAGATAAGACATAAATCGAAAATCGGATTCTAAAATTTAAAATTCAACTTCGAACATGTAGGTTTTTTGTTATTTTTACAAAAACAATCAAAATCGATCTTTGGCGTTTTTTGCCACAGATTGTATAGATTGAAAGGATTTAAAAAAAATATGTTGCCACGAATTACACAAATTTCCACGAATTTTATTTCAATTTAATTTGTGTAATTCGTGGCGAAAAAAAATCATTTTAATCCTTTTAATCTGTGGCTAAAAAAACATTCAAATGCGTCAATACTTTGCAATCTTAGTTCTGGGTTTAATATTAGTTTTCAGTTCTTGTAGAACTGATTTTGATACTGTTGCCAGTACTGGAGACCTAAAGTTTTCAAAAGACACTGTTTATTTGGATACTGTTTTTAAAAACATTGGTTCCAGCACATATCAATTGAAAGTTTACAATCGAAGTAAAAACGATATTTCGATTCCGATTGTACAGCTCAAAAAAGGTTTAAATTCTAAATACAGAATGACCGTTGACGGAATGACGGGAAATAACGGCAAGATATTTAAAGATGTGACGCTTTTAGCAAAAGACAGTTTGTATATTTTTATAAAAACTACAGCAGATATTACAGACGCCAATCCAACTGACTTTTTATATACCGACGAAATTCAGTTTGATAGTGGCGCCAATCTTCAGGAAGTCGCTTTAGTCACTTTGATTCAGGATGCTGTTTTTTTATATCCGAATCAAAATCCGGACGGGACGAAAGAAAAAATCAAAATTGAAGGTAAGGATGTCGACGGGTTTTATTTAAGCGAAAATGATCCCGAAAACGGAAACGAATTAGTTTTTACCAAACAAAAACCTTATGTAATCTATGGTTACGCAGGAGTTCCTGAAAATAAAACGGTAACTTTTGAGGCTGGTGCAAGAGTTCATTTTCATGCCAATTCCGGTTTATATGTCGGGAATAAAGCCTCTCTTCAAATCAATGGAACAAGTTCAACAACAGATAAACTCGAAAACGAAGTTATTTTTGAAGGCGATCGCTTAGAATCGCTTTATTCTGATATTCCGGGGCAATGGAAATCGGTTCTTTTTGCAAACGGAAGTACCAATCACTCCATCAATCATTTGACCTTGAAAAATGCTGTTATAGGTTTAGACTTTAAAAATCCCGTTAACAATATTACAATCCAAAATACTCAGATTTACAATTGTGTTGAATATGGAATTTTAGCTCAAAATGCTCAAATTACTGGAGAAAACATCGTGATTAATTATGCTGGTTTGGCGAGTTTGTCATGTGTTTACGGCGGAAATTATAAATTCACGCATTGTACTTTCAATAATAATTGGTCGGCTCCCTCTCAATTTGCAGTTAGTTTGACTAATTCTTTGGCAGGAGCAACTCCGGAATCAAATGCTCTAACACAGGCTACTTTTAGCAACTGCATTATTTATGGATCGGGAACAAACGAATTTAATTTGAGTAAAAATGCTAATTCTGCTTTTGTTTATCAACTGAACAATTGCCTTTTAAAATTCAGCAGTTCATCAACAAATCCGCTTTATCAATTTAAAACAGATACAGAACATTATAACAATATTATTCTAAATGAGAATCCTAAGTTTTATAATACTTCTGAAAACAAATTTAATATCGATAAAACTTCTGCCGCTTTCGCGAAAGGGAATCAGACCTATATAATTCCACTTGATATTTTAGGAATTACAAGAACTTCCCCACCGGATTTGGGTGCTTATCAGAGTCAGGATTTCCCTAAGTAATTTTTTTTGCCACTAAGACGCTAAGACACTAAGTTTCTTATCAAGTTTTCTCGCAAAGACGTAAAGTCGCCAAGTTTTAGACGAAAAATTCAAAAAAATCTTCGCGTCTTAGCGCCTTCGTGGCAATAATTTTTACGCATCCTGCAATTTTCTCGGATTTCTTTTAGAAAAATTTGTAATTAAACTTTAAGAATTCCTCTTCTTCACAAAGTGCTTTTTTAATTCAAATTTGAAAAATAACAACCGTTTACAGGCAAAAATTGAAGATCAAAAAATGTTAATTTTTAAGTGTTTCGACTAGCAAAAAAATTGCATTTTCAGGACAAAAAAGAGTGAAAATAAATAATGAAAAAGGCACAGATTGTTGCTTTTTTTTTCGGTTTAGATTGACTAAATTTGCACCTCAATACAACAAACTACACAAATGATCCATTTCTTTGAAAACCAAAGCAAAACTGTTTTTGCCGTACAAACGCAAAACGAAATTTCAGCTCAAGACATTTCAAAATTAAACTGGCTTTTTGCCGATGCGAGTAAGATCGAAAAATCTGCATTGACAGGTTTCTTTGTTGGTCCTCGCGCAACAATGATTACACCTTGGAGTACAAATGCTGTAGAAATTACTCAAAACATGGGAATTTCTGGCATTATCAGAATCGAAGAATTTCATCCAGCAACGGAAGATTTCACTGATTTTGATCCAATGCTTTCTCAAAAATTCAATGAATTAGATCAGGAAATCTTCACTATCAACATTCAGCCAGAACCAATTTTGGAGATTGATGATATTGCGACTTACAACAAAGTAGAAGGTTTAGCTTTAAGCGAAGAAGAAGTTGATTACTTAAACAATCTTTCGACTAAACTTGGAAGAAAATTAACTGATTCTGAAATTTTTGCTTTCTCACAAGCGAATTCAGAACACTGCCGTCACAAAATCTTCAACGGAACTTTTGTTATTGACGGTGAAGAAAAAGAAACTTCTCTTTTCAAATTAATCAAAAAAACATCTCAGGAAAATCCTAATGATATTGTGTCTGCTTACAAAGACAACGTTGCTTTTGTAAAAGGACCAAAAGTGCAGCAATTTGCACCAAAATCAGCAGACAAACCTGATTTTTACGAAATAAAAGAATTTGATTCGGTTATCTCATTAAAAGCCGAAACACACAATTTCCCAACAACAGTTGAGCCTTTCAACGGAGCTGCAACAGGATCTGGAGGAGAAATTCGCGACCGTTTAGCTGGAGGTCAAGGATCATTGCCATTAGCTGGAACTGCTGTTTACATGACTTCTTACTCTCGTTTGAAAGAAGACAGAAAATGGGAAAATGCTATTGAAGAAAGAAAATGGTTGTACCAGACGCCAATGGATATTTTGATCAAAGCGTCAAACGGAGCTTCAGATTTTGGAAATAAATTTGGACAGCCGCTTATTACAGGTTCTGTTTTAACTTTCGAACACGAAGAAGAAAACAGAAAAATTGGTTACGATAAAGTAATTATGCAAGCGGGTGGAATTGGATACGGAAAACTAGATCAATCCATTAAAAAGAAACCACAAGAAGGCGATAAAATCGTAATTCTTGGAGGAGAAAATTATAGAATCGGAATGGGTGGTGCTGCAGTTTCTTCTGCAGATACAGGAGCTTTCGGTTCAGGAATTGAGTTAAATGCGATTCAGCGTTCAAATCCTGAAATGCAAAAACGTGCTGCTAATGCAATTCGTGGTTTAGTAGAAAGCGACAATAACCCAATTGTTTCTATTCACGATCACGGTGCGGGCGGACACTTAAACTGTCTTTCAGAATTGGTGGAAGAAACTGGAGGTTTGATCGATTTGGATAAATTACCAGTTGGAGACCCAACACTTTCTGCAAAAGAAATTATCGGTAACGAATCTCAGGAAAGAATGGGATTGGTTATTGGTCAAAAAGACATCGATACATTACAAAGAATTGCTGACAGAGAGCGTTCGCCAATGTATGAAGTTGGAGATGTAACGGGAGATCACCGTTTCACATTCGAATCTAAATCAAATGGTTCAAAACCGATGGATTATGCTTTAGAAGATTTCTTCGGAAGTTCTCCAAAAACGGTTATGATTGATAGTACAGTGGACAGAAAATATGCTGATGTTGCTTACAACGCAGGAGATTTCGAATCATACTTAAAAGACGTTTTACGTTTAGAGGCAGTTGCTTCAAAAGACTGGTTGACGAACAAAGTTGACCGCTGTGTTGGAGGAAAAGTAGCAAAACAACAAAATGCAGGTCCGTTACAATTACCTTTGAATAATGTTGGAGTTATGGCTCTGGATTATTTAGGAAAAGAAGGAATTGCAACTTCTATTGGCCACGCTCCTATTGCGGCTTTGATTGATCCTGTTGCTGGAAGTAGAAATGCGATTGCAGAATCATTATCAAACCTTATCTGGGCGCCAATTAAAGAGCAGTTGAAAGGAGTTTCATTATCTGCAAACTGGATGTGGGCTTGTAAAAACGAAGGTGAAGACGCTCGTTTATACGCTGCTGTTGAAGGCTGTTCAGAATTTGCTATTGAATTAGGAATCAATATTCCAACAGGAAAAGATTCACTTTCAATGAAACAAAAATATCCAAACGACGAAGTAATCGCTCCTGGAACGGTTATTATTTCTGCTGCTGGAAACTGTACAGATATTAGAAAAGTAGTTGAACCAGTTTTACAGAAAAACGGAGATTCAATTTATTATATCAATTTGTCTCAAGATGATTTCAAACTTGGAGGTTCATCTTTTGCACAAATCAGAAATACAATCGGAAACGAAACTTCTACAATTAAAGACGCTTCTTTCTTTAAAAATGCATTTAATACCGTTCAGGAATTAATCGGCGAAAGCCAAATCTTAGCAGGTCACGATATCGGAAGCGGTGGTTTGATCACTACTTTATTAGAATTGTGTTTTGCTGATGTTAACCTTGGAGCAAAAATTGATTTCAGCGCTTTCGCGGAAAAAGACTTATTGAAAATCCTTTTTGCTGAAAATATCGGAATCGTATTCCAAGCTAAATCTGATGCAGCTGTTGAAGCTAAATTAAAAGCTAATAATATCGAATTCTTCAAAATTGGTTCAGTTCAAAATACTGCAACTTTAGAAATTGGAGAATACAAATTAGATATTCCAACTTACAGAGATGTTTGGTTCGAAACTTCTTATTTATTAGATCAAAAACAATCTAAAAACGGAACAGCAAAAGCTCGTTTTGAAAACTATAAAAATCAGGTTTTAAATTATACTTTCCCTGCACATTTTACAGGAAAGAAACCAGAAATCGACAATTCTAAACCAAGACCAAAAGCAGCTATTATTCGCGAAAAAGGAAGTAATTCTGAGCGTGAAATGGCAAATGCAATGTACTTAGCAGGATTTGACGTAAAAGATGTTCACATGACGGATTTGATTTCTGGACGTGAAACGCTTGAAGACATTCAGTTTATTGGTGCTGTTGGAGGATTCTCTAACTCAGACGTTTTAGGTTCTGCTAAAGGTTGGGCCGGAGCTTTCTTATATAACGAAAAAGCAAAGACAGCTTTAGATAATTTCTTCAAAAGAGAAGATACTTTATCTGTTGGAATTTGTAACGGATGTCAGTTGTTTATGGAATTGGAAGTTATTAATCCAGAACATGAAGTTCACGGAAAAATGCACCATAACGAAAGCCAGAAACACGAAAGTATCTTTACTTCTGTAACAGTTCAGGAAAATAACTCTGTAATGTTGTCAACTTTAGCTGGAAGTACTTTAGGAGTTTGGGTTTCTCACGGAGAAGGTAAATTCAAATTACCTTATGCAGAAGATCAATACAACATCGTTTCTAAATATGCTTACGAAGGTTATCCTGCAAATCCAAATGGTTCTGATTACAACACAGCAATGATGTGTGATAAAACAGGAAGACATTTGGTTATGATGCCTCACATTGAGCGTTCTACTTTCCAATGGAACTGGGCTCATTATCCAAAAGACAGAAATGACGAGGTTACGCCTTGGCACGAAGCTTTTGTTAACGCCAGAAAATGGATTGAGAAAAACTAAGAAAAATATTTTTATGAAAAGCGCCCGAAATTATCGGGCGCTTTTTTTTATAGCCACGAATTATACGAATTTCCACTATTTTTTTAGCCACAGATTAAAGGATTACAATGATTTTTAGTTAATCTTTTAATATAAATAATTGGAAAACTAATTCGTGTAATTCGTGGCAAAAAAAATACCCCAACGCTATCCCCAAATATGTCGAAGCATTTTTACATTTTCAATCCTTAAAAGCGGTTGCAATTCCGGTTACAATATTGGCAGTTCCAAAAGCAAACAATCCGGAAGCAATTGCAGCTTGTCCTGAAAAGTATTGACTTTCGCGAATCACCATGCTAAAAACTGTTCCACCGGCAAGCCCTGCAATTAAGCCTAAACCAATTGTCGAAATAATCCACCAGGGTTCCGGTTCAGGAATTGGAGGTTTCTTCAAAAAATGTCGCCACCAGCCAGGATATTTTGTTCCGCACCAGCCCATCGCTAAGAAAAAAGCAGTTTCCATAGTATTTAATTTATGTAACGCCTACTCTTTTGCTTTTCGGCCTCCGCATTCTAACGGGATAAAAGTAAGATTTGGGTCTTTTAATCAATTCATGAAAATTCCTGTTTTTGAGAGGGGAAAAATCCCCTTTTTTTACTATCCTAATTTTATTCAAAGGAAACCATTAATAAGCCCTAAGTCTAATTTAATAATATCTTAAGGCTCTTTATTCGGCTGTAGTTCATGCGATAAATAACTTTGTCTCATGAAAAAATGGAAACAAAATTTAGTCGCAGCAATTCTACTATTTGCTATAAGCCAATCTTCTTTTAGTCAAAAAACAAATTCTATCAATGGAACCATTTCAGATGGGAAAACCCCACTTGAATTTGTCGATGTCGTTTTAAAGCCAGTTGCTGATACAACCAAAACAACCGCATACGCCGTTACAGATACTTCTGGAAAATTTGTTCTGGAAAATATCAATCCATCAGATTATATTCTAAAATTTCGATTGATTGGCTTTAAAACATTTACTCAAAAAATAAAATATACGGGAACTTCGATTTCATTAGGAAATATTACTTTAAAAGAAGATGCCAACCTTTTAAATACTGTAGTGATAAATTCCCAGAAAAAACAAATTCAGAAAACCAATGAAGGTTTTGTTTTTAATGCTGTTTCCAACATTTCGCAATCCGGCGGAACAGCAATCGATATGTTGAAAAACATTCCAACGGTTTCTGTTGATGCTGATGATGCAATTTCTCTAAGAGGAAAAACACCTTTGATTTTAATTAATGGAAAAAATTCTGCCATTACCAATATGAATCAGATTCCGGCAAGCAGTATTGAAAGTATTGAGATAATAACAAGTCCAACTGCAAAATACGATGCTAATGCAGAAAGCGGTATCATTAATATTAAATTGAAGAAAAACAATTTAAACGGATTAAATTGCGCAGCGGTTCTTGGTGGCGGATTTGGAGCAAAAGGAAGAATGAACAGTTCTGTTCTTTTAAACAATAAAACTGATAAATGGAATGTAGGACTTGCCTACGATAATCGTTTTGCCGGAAGAACGAAAAGTATTAAAGGTGAAAGAACCAATTACCTTATTGATGACGAGCATTTTATTAATCAGAACAGAAGTGATGAAAGAACGGAAGGTCTGCAAAATTTAAAATTCAATGCTGATTTTTCACCAAATGAAAAAAATACTTTTTCGTTTGAAGCACTTGGGAATTTGGAAAGTCAGGACAATGATGAAACTTTAAAAACAGATATTTTCAATAGTTCTAACCAATTTTATTCAAGCAACAAACGTCATTCTCTAGAATTAGAACGTTCAAAAGCTGCTGAATTTGCTTTTAATTATGATCGAAAATTTTCTGATGACAGAAAAAGTTTAAACGCCAGCATTACTACTTCGTACAATTTTCACAGAGAAAATACAGATATTGATACTAATAATTATGACGAAAATCAGAACCTGATGGACGATACTTTTTGGCAGCGTACTCATAATTATGAAAAGGAAAACATCTCGAATGTTATTCTAAACTACGCCTTCCCTATTTCAGAGAAATCTATGATTGAAACAGGATATAAAGGAACATTCCGTTTCTTTAATTCTGATTTTCAAAGCGCAGATTTAATTAATAATGAATATGTAGTAAATCCTTTGGTGAGTACAATTTTTGATTTTAATGAGCAGATAAATGCTGTTTACGGACTTTGGAATTCGTATTCAGGTTCTAAAGAAAATCAAAAATGGAAATACAATCTCGGAATCCGTGCTGAACAGGTTTCGAATAATGGTAAAACACAAAACGGAAATGACAAGTTCTCAAACGATTATTTAAAACTTTTTCCTTCAGCTTCTGTACAACTGAATTTAAAATCGGATGAGTTTTTGAAATTTGGCTACAGCAAAAGAATTAATCGTCCGGACTTAGATGATCTGAACCCTTTTATTGATATTACAGATGCTTTGAATCCGCATGGAGGAAATCCCTATTTAAAACCTGAAATTATTCATATTGTAGAGTTAAGCTATAATAAAGAATGGAATCATTATTCTTTTTCCGGAAATGCTTTTTACAGAAATGCCAATAACACTATTAGACAATATGGTATTCTGCAAGATAATGGAGTCATTTTGTTACAGCCACAAAACATTGGAAATACGGTTACTTACGGACTTGAAACTATTTTTAGTTTAAAACCTTTTCCTTTTTATGATGCCAATATCAGCTTAACCGCTTTTCAACAAAACATCAACGCCGGTAATCTGGATCAAGCCGAAGATTTTGTAAAAAACGCTTTTAGCTGGTACGGAAAATTAATTAATAATTTCACTCCATGGAAAGGTGGAAAACTTCAAATCATTGGCAACTACAATTCAGCAGTAGCAACGGCTCAGGGAAAAAGAATTCCGATTTACAATGTCGATTTGGGATTCCAGCAGAAATTAGGAAAAAGCAATGCCCGTTTGGGATTAGTTGTAACCGATATGTTTAATACTTTAGAAAGTGGTTATAAAAACAATACCTTATTATTCAGCAATAACAGGACTTCTAAATCCGATACTCGTGCTTTGATGATTACTTTTGCTTACACTTTCAAATCTGACTTTAAAGAAAAATTATTGGAAAATCAGTTTTCAACAGAGTAAAAAGAAAGTCAAAAACCTTTAAAAATTAAAAATTTCATTCTTGTATTTTTAAGTCATAATTCTATTAAAAAATTGAATTATATTCGCCAGAGAAAAAATTTACCACTAGATTTTTTTCTGGCTCCAAAAACACTTAAACCTACATAGAATGAAATTTTTAAAATTACTTATCTGCAGTTTATTTTTATCTGCTTTTCAATTACATGCCCAAGTTCATGTAGATCAAATTACCCACAATTCTAAGGAACGTTATATCACTACTACTATCGGATATCCTGTTCCGGGAACTTATGCCCCTTTAAATCAAAAACAACCGATTACAGTTTTAAATCCGGACGGAACAGGTTTTATTCAGGCAGAAGATTTAAGCAAACAAAAAATCAACTGGGGAGTAGAATGTACAGAAGAAGGGGTTCCTGTTTTTAAAGAAGGATTTAACAGTGCTTCGTACACTTTCTGGTATAGACCAAATGACAGCGAAGAATGGTACTATTCTCAATTTTCTATTCATTTTGCCAAGAAGAAAATGTTCTTAATGGGCGAAAGAGTGAAAGAATATGTAGATTACAATGTTCAATAAAAGGTAAGAAACAACCTTCTCATTAAATATTTATTCAATTTTGGCGGCATTTTCTATAAAAAAGAAAACGTTTTCGTTGAATTTTAATAGTACCCGTAAATTTTCCGATTAAATTTTATAAATTTAAAAATCATACCCAATTTTTATTTAATTTGCAATAATAATTCAATATATTAGACATGGTTTCAATCACACGCCTTTTTGATTTTCCCTATTATCAACAAGAAACTTACAACCTCCCAGTTGCTCTGGCAACCAAAAAAAACGGAGTCTGGGAAAAAACATCCAGCCAGGAATATATTGCAAAAGCAAATGCTGTTTCGAGAGCATTATTGCGCATGGGCGTTCAAAAAGATGATAAAATTGCATTAATTTCTTCAAATAACAGAACTGAATGGAACATAATGGATATTGGTATTCTGCAGACAGGTTCACAGAATGTTCCGATTTATCCAACAATTGCTGAAGAAGATTACGAATATATTTTAAATCACAGCGGAAGCATTTATTGTTTTGTTTCTGATGATGAAGTATATCAAAAAGTACAAGCTATCAGAGCGAATGTACCAACTTTAAAGGAGGTTTATTCATTTAATGAAATTTCTGGTTGCAAACATTGGTCTGATTTATTATTAGCCGGAGAAGACGAAAGCAATCAAAGTGAAGTAGAAGCCAGAAAAGACAGCATTCACACAGATGATTTGGCGACTATAATTTATACTTCCGGAACAACAGGAAGACCAAAAGGAGTAATGCTTTCGCATAAAAATATTGTTTCGAATGTTTTAGACAGTGCTCCCAGAATTCCCTTCGATCCGGGAAAAAGTACAGCTTTAAGCTTCTTGCCTATCTGTCACATTTTTGAAAGAATGATTTTATACATTTATCAATATTATGGAGTTTCTGTTTATTTTGGAGAATCTATTGATAAAATCAGTGACAACTTAAAAGAAGTCCGCCCGACTGTAATTACGGCCGTACCAAGACTTTTGGAGAAAGTTTACGATAAAATTTACGCAAAAGGAGCTGAATTAACCGGCATCAAGAAAAAACTATTTTTCTGGGCCATTGATTTAGGTTTAAAGTATGAACCATACGGAGCAAATGGAGCATGGTACGAGTTTCAGTTAAAAATTGCCCGCAAATTGATTTTCAGCAAATGGAAAGAAGGTCTCGGAGGTAATTTAGATTTAATGGTTTCAGGAAGTGCAGCTTTACAGCCACGTTTGACAAGAGTTTTTGCTGCCGCAGAAATTCCGGTTATGGAAGGTTACGGCTTAACTGAAACGTCTCCAGTAATTGCAGTTAACGACCAAAGAAATAAAGGTTTTAAAATTGGAACCGTTGGAAAACCAATTCGTAATCTGGAAGTTAAAATTGCTGAAGACGGTGAAATTTTAATAAAAGGCCCTAATGTAATGTTAGGCTACTTTAAAGATCCTGAAAAAACAGCTGAAGCTTTACAAGATGGTTATTTCCATACCGGAGATATTGGTGAAATTGACAGTGAAGGTTTCTTAAAAATTACCGATCGTAAGAAAGAAATGTTCAAAACTTCAGGAGGTAAATATATCGCACCGCAAATGATTGAAAATGCAATGAAACAATCTCGTTTTATTGAGCAGATTATGGTTATTGGTGAAGGCGAAAAAATGCCGGGAGCTTTTATTCAGCCAAACTTTGAATTCGTAAAAGAATGGGCAAAAATCCATAAAATTACTTTAGGAAGTACTGATGCTGAAATTAGTGCAAATCCGGATGTAATTAAAAGAATTGATGAAGAAGTAGAAAGTATCAACAAAAAATTTGGACACTGGGAACAAGTTAAACGCTTTGAACTTACTCCTGATGTCTGGTCTATTGATGGCGGACAGCTTACCCCAACTTTAAAATTAAAACGTAAAATTATTAAAGAGATTTACAAAGAACTTTATGCTAAAATTTATGGTCAGAATTAAATCAAAGTAATATAACCACAACGAAAACGGCTGTCAGTTGACAGCCGTTTTTTATGCCTAAAAAACAGGTGTTTTTACCTTGAATAACTAAAAATAAATCTTGTAATTTTGGTTACATCTCAACTAAAACTGAAAACTATGCCTTGGAGTGCCCTTGAACAATTATGGAAACGAGCAGTAGATCCTGAAAATGTTGATTCAAATAATGAAAACTGGCATCACGCAATTAAAACCTTGTATGAATTAGGTATTAGTATGGAAGATGCTTTACATTTTTTACATTTCGAAAAACCTGATTTTAAAACTTTTAAAACATGGATCGAAAACAGAAAACGAAATATCGCAACCGAAACTAACGATTTAATCGAAGATGTTCTGTCTGAAAAAGATCTTGAATTCTGGAACCAAAATGGCTATATAGTTGTTAAAAATGCTATTTCAAAAAAAGACTGTAATGATACACAAAAAGCCATTTGGGAATACCTGAAAATGGATCCCAATATAAAAGAAAGCTGGTATAACCGACATGAAGACCAAAAAGGTTTGATGCTTAATTTTTCTGACCATGAAACTCTAAACCGTAATCGTTTTTCTCCAAAGATTAAAAAGGCATATGAACAACTTTATAATACTAAAAATATTTACAAAACAATCGACAAAGTAAGTTTTAACCCGCCTGAAACAGTCCATTTTACTTTTATGGGAAGTCCGCTTCATTGGGATTTGAGTTTAAAAAAGCCACTTACTTTTGGACTTCAGGGATTACTATATTTAACCGACTGCGGACCGAATGATGGTGCTTTTCATTGTGTTCCGGGTTTTCACAACCAAATTGATCAATGGCTTGACGAACTTGAACCACATGAAAATCCAAGAGAAAAAGCATTGCAGACATTGCAGGCTAAACCAATTATTGGTGAAGCGGGAGATTTTATTATTTGGGACCAAAAGCTTCCGCACTGTGCTACACCAAACAAAGGAAAAAATCCGCGAATGGTACAATACCTTACTTATCTTCCAAATGACTATAA
This sequence comes from Flavobacterium notoginsengisoli, assembly GCF_042686225.1. NCBI lineage: Bacteria > Pseudomonadati > Bacteroidota > Flavobacteriia > Flavobacteriales > Flavobacteriaceae > Flavobacterium > Flavobacterium notoginsengisoli. The sequence continues at coordinate 438,151 of NZ_JBHUOT010000004.1, read as the reverse complement.
TGCTGTCAAAGAATGGCTTTAAATGATTTAAAAATAAAAACGAGTATAATCAACTGAATCATAAGCCCGTTTTTATTTAGGCTTTTCTCACTTTCAATTTATACTTCATAACATCTTTAAGTATTGACTTGTTCTTTTCGTTAAAGGCAACCAATTCTGATGCTATGTCAGGTTTAGTCGTTATCTTATCTGCTACAATTTCGTACGCAATATTTTTAGTGATTTCTTCTAAATCTTCATGCTTTTTATACTCCTGTTTCATGGCCTGCAAAAACAGCTCCGAATTCTCTGCCGAAACATCCGATTCATAAATTGAAGTTATAACTCGGGATAATTTCTGTGTTGACTCGATATTTACAAAATAGTTATTCAAACAATTGAATGCATCTTTATTGCTTCTCCAACCTGTTATCAATAGTTCTTGTGCATCCTCTATACTATTGATTTTATTTTTATAAATAAAAGATGCTTTTACGTATTGATTATTCCCTTTATACTCCTCTATCACTTTACCATAAAACTTATCGGCTTCCGGTTTATCTTTAAGAACTGTATACAAATCTCCCACTTTTTCATTTTGATTGAGCTCTCTGTATAATTCAATTGCCTGTTTGTAGACATGTGCTTTTTCATAACACTCAGCGGCTTTGTTTTTGTTGTTGCAATACTTCAGATGAACTGCTGCAGCTTCGCTGTACAACTCGCCTTCTTCCAAAACATCAGCTGCTTTATAATAATTTTTAAGCAGTTTCATATACACATGTGCGGCCTTAGCATAATCTTTTCTTTCTTTAAATTCCTCCGCCATTTTTTCATATCGGTTTTGAATAGTCGCAAAACGCTCAGAATCTATCAGGGCTGAACCTCCGGAACCCGATGGCTGGCGTGATGGTAAATAACTTCCGGAAGAACTGGAAGAATTACTGCTAAGAAGTGCCAATGCTATTATTAAACCAATTGCAAACACAACAATAATCAAAGCAAGAGACGAATTGGCTCCAATATTACTGTTGCTAAAATCACAACTTTTTAAATTAAACAGAATGACCAGTACAAAAATGATCTTAAAAACAATTAAAAAAGGCTTTCCATCAAATTCAGATTCATTTATTGTATTTCTTCTTCCTCCTGAAAAAGAACTGCCACCAGCTGAACCTAAACCAATTCCATCAAAAGAAAGTTTTTCGTCAAATCCGCCTCTTGCCGTTCCTAAAGTATCCAGCGGAATAGCCAGTTTTAAAGCCATTTCAGGATTTTTATCCAGAAACGCTAAAAACTTATCCATTTCCTTTTGATTTCCTTTCATTAATTCCTCCATATCAAATGGCAAATTATCTGGCATATCTTCCTGTGAAAATGGCTTTTCCAGCGCTTCCAAAATATCTTCCGTATTTGCTTCGTAACGTATTGATGATATGTATTGCGGAATATGAATTGTTTTTGAAGGTTCCAGTATATCTACTTCTTTTAAAACTGGTGCTTCAATCAAATCGATCCATGAGACTTCTTCTTTTAATTCCACTAATCCAATATCCGGATGCATGAAATGATAATGCTCAGAAAACAAATTGTGCCACTCAGCCTTTGTTAACTGAGGGGTCACAATTGTATTTTCGGGAATAAACAGTTTGTTTTCTATCAATTGACAGAAATAATTTTTTCCAATATTGTCCGTTTTAATCAGACTCTGATCCAAAATCAACAAACACCCGAATAATTCATTGGCATTTGAACCGGGAACGGGAAAAGCTTTGACCAAATGAAACGCCAATCCAATATTTTGAATTTCCTGAAGCCACACTTTTGGCAATCCGCTTTTTATAAAAACACCTCCTTTGGGATATGTGTTTCTGGAATTTATACTAAGTTTGAGTTCCATGCTGTCTTACATTTTGTATAAATGGATCTAAATATTTTTCCAGAAAGTCTTTTTCTTTTATACTTTTCAGAAAAGAATCTGTTATAAAATAATCATTACCGGAATATTCACTTTCTGAGGCCATAATAGTTCTTCCGTTTGCTATAAAAGGAATATAAAATTTAGGAATTTCCTCCTTACTGCTTTCAAATATTAAAATTCCGTCCTTATTGATTACCCTGCTTCCGTCCTGCGACTCAAAAAACAAAGTTTCGATGTAACAAACTGCGCTGCCTCTTTCAATTGTTCTCTTTAAAACTTCGGCTTCTTGTCTTGTTACATTATTTAAAACAACGCCAAGTTCCTCATCTACAACAGCTTTACTTTCTGCTAAAGATTTATCTGTATGTTGTTTTATTATCTGAACAAGATCAATAACTGATGTTCCTTTGTTTTTCAAAATAAGATTTACTTTTTCCTCAAATCGTATTGTCTCTTGTCTAGATTCACTCGGGTAATAGTAATTTCTTTTAGAAAATTCTAAATGAGTGAAGTTAAACCCATTGATTTCTAAATGGTTATTTACAATTGACACTCCTTTTAGTTTTTTCATGACACTGTATTTGAATTTACTGTTCATAAAATCTCTAACAAAAGAATTTTGTTTTATACTATAGGCCGAAAAAGCTTCATCAAGAAAATTATTACCATTAGATCTTATTTTTAAAGCATCATCCACACGCCAATAGCATCCGCCATCCGTCAAATAGAACTCATTTCTATACCCAAACACATTAACTTTCAGATCTTTCAGATCTTCATTAGGAACCACACTTTTATTAAAATCTTGTTTATCAACATTATAAACACTCACTTCAGGAGTAGAATCGCTCACATAACATAATAACAGTCTTTCTCCTTTATCATTGGTTTTCATAGCAAAATCTCCTTTCTCGAAAGGTAGATTTGAAGCCACTTTTTTAAATCCTTTACTGAAATCATTACTAACAAACCAGAATAAATTTCCGTTCAGATAGGTATAAAAGTCCGTACCATAATAAAAGATATTTTGATAGCTTCTTTCTACCGGAAATAAAAGCGGAATAGTATTAAAGTCTGTTTCTGAATACTTACGACGTGGTAAATCTCCTTTTTCTTTTTTCCACAGTTCTTCCAACGGCATTATAATATGCTGAAGCATCTTTCTGCCTTTGTTCTGATTTTTATAGACTTTAATACCTTCCATCTCCATTTCAAAAACATACTTAATCTCGGTATAATAAGTACTTATCACGTTTTTCATCGTCGCCAGTTTCAAACTGTCTTCTGAAGAAAAAAGAAATACTTCCTGATTTTTACTGCTAATTTTATTTTGCTGAAAAAACAATTCAAGTCCTTGCGAACAATCCAGTTTACCACTAAGTTCACTCAATGCCTGAATTACATCATGAATGTTCTCTAACGGAACTTCTTTAAAATCCTGACCTGCTACAAAAACCCTGCATTTAATATCGGTTTTGGGATGTCTTGCAATCGCAATTGCCGAAGCAAAAGACAGAATCTTAGGATTTCCCCAGTTTTTTAATGAACTGTCGATAATCAAAATACGTTCGAACTTATCTGCTTCCAGTGGAACTTCTCTTTGAATATATAATGCTTCGTTATTTGCAATTCTGGACATAAAAACGTCATCATCGTAAGCAAACTCAGAAATTACCAATTTGTCAAAATCACCTTTGTTTGTCAAATCTGAGATTCCTCCCAAAGGCTGTTCACTCGGATGATTGTGGTGCAATGGAATATGAAGTCCCGACCAAAGTCGCTTGATAAGACTTCCTACATGAAACGTACGATCATCGTTTATGAGTTGCTCTACAAAAGTGGCTGTATCGCTAAGATTTTCCTCTTCTAAAATTTCTTCTTTCAGCTTATCTTTTAAATCCTCATGTGGATTATCCTCCATCGCATACAAAATAGACTGTACTGTTGGAAACCTCTTTTTGAGCAAAGCCAGCGTTCTGAAATCTTTTATAAAATTGGCATCATTAAAAGGTTCTTTGACACTCGTCCGCACCAAATGATGTCTGTGATCTTTATATTCTTCGAGAATCTTTTTTGCCTTTTCAGTAGAAATTCTGTTATGGCATCCATCAAAAATAGTCTGAAACATTTTTAGTCTTCTCTCGCCTGTTTTATATTCATCCGGTAAAGCCGAAAGCTGTCTCATAAAACCAATACTCGCCCCTAATCTAAATGAATGTTCTATAGGAAAAGATTTGGTGACTTCTATACCTTTTGCCCATTCCTGAATTCTGTCAATAGTTTCCTTGCTATCATGATTGGTCGCGGTAATGGCTAACAAAAGGGTTCCGAAGGGCGGAAAATTAGTATCCGAAAGTGCTTCTAAAATTTCAAAAACAAATTTCTCATAACCGATAGTTTGTCCATTCGGAATTGAGATCGTCTCAAATACACTATCCGGAGAAAATATTTGATTTTCCCATACCCAAAAATAGTCTGTGAACGATTGAAAGTATCTTTGAAATTCCATTTTTATTTTATGAAAAAGTTAAGCGAAATGAACTAATTGATAGTGGTTTTATATTTTGTTTCGGAATAGAAGAATAACTGTTATCCTTATTCCATAGTATTATATTTTTATCGAAAGAATTTAATTTTTCCTTAAGTGTCTTAGTCAAAACAGGCCATTCAAAATCATATCCGGAAGGCATTAAAAAATCATTCTTAAACCAAAAAGTATTTCCTTTTAAAGGCAATAACGGTTTCCCGATAATCAATGCTTTATTATGGATTACAACCCATTGTAAAGGTTCAAGTCTAAATTTTGGAGCCGATTCAATATAGGCTTTCAATTCCTGATATTCGACCAGTAAAGCATGCGCTTCTTTTACATCTTCTGATCGTTTTAATGTAATCTGAAGTGCATCATTTATACCAAAAAAATTATGATTGAATTTTGGAAACGAAACGGGCAAGCCTCTCAAAACCGGTGACCATAACAAACCCGAAGGCAGTTTTTTGGATGGTAATTGTTTTCCTCTTTCAAACAATAAATTTTCTTTTAACTCATATATTTTGGTATACGGAATCTGAAGAAGTTCAGCCGAATTTATTTGTTCTGACGAAAACTCCTTTAGCCAAATCGTATTGGATTCAAAAGCTATTTTGAGATTTTCCCAATGTCGCAATGCTCCAAGAAAATCTTTATGCTCTTTATTAATTTCTAAAAAATACATGTTAAATAGTTTGTAGAATTTTTTGCCACAAAGATTCTATATGTTCCTGAATATACTTTTTCTTTTCTACGTCTTTGATCCAGTCACAACGGGTTTGAATATATCTTAATTTATCTTTGATTACGTTTTGTTCTTCAAAAGAAAGGCTATCATCCTGCCATTTTTCGATTAGATAATTTACTTCTTTCATCACACTTTCAGCATCCGGCGTTTTATTGTACATCGCTTGCGGATGTGCTTCTGTAGAAGTATCTTTTTCTATAATTTTATTAATGATTCCTTCCAGAATTTCAATTTGCTCTTCGTTATCCCAAATATATTTTAAAACCCAAAAATCCGACACAATCGATTCTTTTCTTCCGCACATTAAGGCACTTGCCGCAATAAGATTCTGAAGTTTTACGGCACGTCGGTCAGAAACTTTGATTCCGGTATTTCGAAGGCTGTGAATAATATCTACATATTCGTTTCGTGTAGCACTCAAATCGACCTGACGGCAAAATTTTTGCAATTCGCGAACTTCATCTGCCGAAATTGTTGGCACGTCTTCAGCAACAGAACTTTCCAGTTTCCATCCGGCAAGCAAAACCTGATGCAGTAAATCCGGTTCTACATAATCACATTTGATACGAATCAGAAAACGGTCAAGCAAAGCATTTAGCGATTCGTCTTCTGGCATAAGGTTACTCGCGCCTACGAACATTAAAGCCGGTAATTTTTTAGTTTCTTTACCACGACGAAAGATTTTTTCGTTAAGCGCCATCAGCAAACTGTTCAGGATAGCCGAGTTGGCGTTAAAAATCTCATCCAGGAAAACCATCGAAGCTTCGGGCATCATTCCGTCAGTATTTGTAATCAGTTCCCCTTCCTTCAGTTTTCTAATATCAAAAGGTCCAAAAATCTCATTTGGTTCTGTAAAGCGGGTCAACAGATATTCAAAGTTTTTGTCGCCCTCGATTCCTTTAGAAAGCGATCTGACAATGGCACTTTTTGCAGTTCCGGGAGGCCCAAGCAAAAAGGCATTTTCTCGTGCCAGTAATCCAATTCCTAATAGATCGATGATTTCATTTTTTCCAACAAAAGTTTCTTTGATATGTTTTAAAACGGCATTTAATTTAGCTGTAGCATTCATTATTTTACTTCTATTTTTATTAATTCGTTTATTTTAAAGCTCTGCCCAGAAAAGTTTTTGGTAGTCTCCAAATCCTATTTCTAATTGTTTTTTTATAAAATCAGATTGTGCCCATTTTATAGATTTTCTTTGTACAATTCTGTCAATATAAAGCTGCAGCAAACAATCATTTTTTGCAATTATCTCAAAACTTATGTTTTCTGAATCCACATCAGATCCAATTGCAGAATAATGAAACTGAATTAAATGTTTCTCCAAAATCTCAATAATCAAATCTTCCGGATCAATCTTCCTTATTTCTGTTATAATCTGAGGCAAAAAACGGAGACACAAATCTGCTGAGATAATTGCCGAAGCATCTATTTCTCCAATATAAAAAGGCAAAAGTTCTTTGACATCGCTCATTTTATGCTCTCTATGCAACAAAAGTTGTGTGGCCAAATATACTGTTCTCGCAGCCCATAAAGCTGCTCCTCCATTAAAGTCGGGAGCAGTTCCGGGATATTCTAAAATTTCTTTTTCATATTCTGTTTCCAGAAACAAAACAGCTTCGCTTTCCTCTGTTTGGGCAATTGTAATTAGCTTATCATACAAAATCACCTGTTCGATGGTTCTGAGATGATAAATAGTATCCAAAAAAGGTGTTTTTATTTTATCCATATTGTTAGTTATACCTATTTGAATCGAATTCTTTTTTAAAGAAAGTAATTTTTCGTATCATACGAAAAATTGTACAGGAACAAATATATTATTAAATCTGAACCTTTGTTCAAATATTACTTTTAGCTTTTGCAATTGTTTTTAACAAAAAAGTGAAACTACAGCTGCAAACAACTGCAGTTTCTTTCTACAGCTATCAACCATGCATTTTGACAACTGTTATTAACAAATTAAATTCTAATTTTTAAGGCACCAATGCAAAATCTTAGCGATGTTTTTAGCATCGTCAATTCCGCGGTGATGCGTTCCTTCCAGTGGAATATTCAATAATTGTAAAGCGCCATTCATCCCGATAGACCTTTTTAGTCCAAACTTTTCAGCAAAATGCTCTTTTACATTAATATGTCCCTCTCCCATCGGATATGGAATTCCAAACGATTTACATTGTTTTGTCAGCATATTCAAATCGTACTGACCGTAACTCGCCCAAGTGTACAAATCGGGATTGTATTCGTCGATTAATAAATCAACGGCTTCTTCAAAAGAAATCCCATTTTTGTCAAGCAAATCGGCAGTAATGGTCGTCAGTTCTGTACAAAACGGACTCACACTGGAACGCTGTGGTTTAATTAAAATTCCTTTATTCTTAGTGATTGCTCCTGTTTCTGTATCCAAAACAGCCAATCCGATTTCTATAATTTCATTTTGTTGGCCTTTCGGAACTGCACTCTGCCAGCATGTGGCTTCTAAATCAATAATGATGATTTTATCTGTAGTTTTCATTTTTTTTAAATTCTAAATAATTTATAATTCTCTATCTCCAAAAGGAGCTTTCCAATCTTTCTTCAAAATGATGGCTTTTACCTCATCATAAGAAAGCGGTGCGTAATTGTGGCAGTCCACGCCAACATCAAACGAACGGGATGTTTCATCATCAAACAAATGACCGTGTGAGTGGCCGTATAAATGCCAAGTTCCTCTAAACGAACTTCTCCAAACTTTCATGGCATAGTGAAAGAGAATAATTTTTTGTCTTCCGTTTGGTGCATCTTCATCCGGAACGCTTAATTCGTAGTAATCTTTAATCCATTCAAATCGCTTAGCATAACTCAATGCTGATTTATCGTGATTACCTTTTATAAGAAAAATAGAACCATTTAATTGGTCTAAAATTTCTTTTGTGCGTTCTGGCCTTGCTAACGAAATATCACCTAAGTGATAGACTATGTCTCGCGGGCTTACCTTTTCATTCCATCGTTTAATGAGTTCTTCGTCCATCTTTTCTACCGAGGTGAAGGGACGTTCACTAAAACGAATTATATTTGTATGACCAAAGTGATGATCAGACGTAAAAAATATTTTTTGATTCATTAATTTTTTAAATTTAAACCACCAGTTTTATACTGATGGTTTCTGTTAAATATTCTCTGTTTGTATTAGAAAAACATGCTTTTAATATCTCGAAAGAAACTTCTTTTCTTAGATTTTTTTTCAGGTTTCTCTTTTTTCAGAGCATTTTTCTTTTCCAAAACAGCTTTAACTTTTTCAAGCTTATTTGCTGGTTTTGCTTCTTCTTTTTTAGAAGTTTCATAAAACTTTTTGAAAGGTCTTGGCTCAAAATCAACCATAATCGCTGCCATGTTTATAGCGTCAATGTTTGACAGGTCTGTTTCCCCTTTAAAGAAAGTTTCAATCGGTCTGAACTTATCTTTCTTCTCCTTGAACTTATTCTTTTTGGTGTGATCAAAATCCAGAGACAGGAAGTTTCTGAAGACATTCAGGTCATCCTTCGTTGGGTTATTCTCGAAAATAAGCCAGCACAAATCACGCAGTTTTCCACGAGAAGGCTTGTACAAATAATCAAAGTATTGCCCGTCTTTTTCTATCTCATATTTATTTATAATCTCTTTTTTATATTTTTTTAGTGTATTGTTTTGCATGGTATTTTTTATTTTGCATTCTTGGGAATCTCAGGAAAGACCAGGTAATTCTTGAGATTCCAGTAGTATGCAAAGCTTTAAAAACACCTTTACTTTACTGAATAAATACCTCTAAATGAGATAATCTTTCGAATTCACCTTTCCTTTCCATTGCTTAATATGTACCGCACGCACCTCTTTGTTAGAGGCAAATGCAGATTCACTAAGCTCAACTATACCGTCCTGACCAAACTTGTGACCCGACGTAAATACTATATCCTGATTCATCCTTAAATTTTTATTATTAAACTTAAACTATCAACATTTACTGCTAATGGTTCCTATTTTACTTTACGAAGATTTCTTTCAATTGACCGATTACGTTTCCACCGCCGGAAATGGTGATTTCACCAATCTTGTCTGCGATTTTCTCCACGTATTCCATCTCTTTCAACTTCCACAACATTTCGTTTTCTTCCATCAGCTTAGCTGTGTTTAACAAACTTCTTGTTGCAGCCGTTTCTTCTCTTCTCATGATGCTGTTCGCCTGTGCTTTTTTCTCAGCAACCAAAACCTGATTCATAATCTCTTTCATATCGCCTGGAAGAATTACATCTCTTATTCCGGCGTCTGAAATTTTCAAACCTAAGTTTTCGATTTTTGAAGCCACTTCTGCCAGAATTTCTTCCGCAATAGCATCTTTTTTGTTTAACAATTCATCCAAGGTCAAACCTCCGATAAAAGCTCTTAAAGCCAATTGCATTGCTACATACAATTGCTTTTCAAAGTCCTTGTTATCTATCAAAGCTTTCATGATATCAACCACTTGGTATCTCACAAAGAAATTGATTCTCAATCCCGCTTTATCTTTAGTCAACAATTCCTGACCTGATATTTCAACTTGCTGTTGTCTTATATCGATTGTTTTTACTTCGATTGTAATTGCGTTGTTCCAGAAGTAATGCGTTCCGGATTTCAACTCTTTTACGAAAGCTCCGTTCACAAACAACAATGCTTTGTCGTTGCTCGCTACTACAAACTTTCTTATGAAGTATCTCATTTTCACATTTTCCAATAAGTTTACCTTAATGTCTTCTGTGATTTCGATTTTTGACAAATCAGCTTTTGTGAATTCATTTTTCACAATTCCTTTCCAGAAAGCATATCTTCCTGGAGTTAAAACTTCTTTAAAGTTTCCGTTCACGAACTGCAATACAATTTCGTTATCGGCAACCTCAACAATTTCAAGCATTGAAACCAAAACTTCATTCTCCAATAAAATGTTCAATTCAAAAGGAGCCTGAAAAACGGCATTCATATCGTAGATCAACACATTTTTGTTTCCAAAAATCCAGTGCAAACCTTCTTCTAATACTTTTACTAATTTTCTATTCTCGAAGACCAAGCCCACTTGGTATGCTCCGATATTAATTTTCTTTATCATTTTTATTTTGTTTCAGGTTTAAAGTTTCATGTTCTGAAATCTAAAACCTCTATTATCTTTATTCTATTTTCTATTCTCTATTCTCTATTCTCTATTCTCTATTTTCTATTTTCTTTATTCTAATTTTATAAAAAACCTCCTTGCCTTTATCCTCCGAAAAAAGCGGATGAAAAGTTGTTATTTGTTTACCTGAGTTGTTTCCGATTATCTTTTGTCTTCATGATCCCCAAATCATTTTAACAATCAAACCGAAAAGAAAACAAGTGTTTCAAAAAACAGTCCTTTTCGCACTGGCTTTATCATGAGTGTGAAATTTCAGTCCCGAAGCCTCGGGATGGAATTCTTAGTTTCACTGACAAAGACAAATCAGTTTTTCTAACTGGTCATCTTTTTAAGAGTGATGGTCTCTACTGTTCACAGATTTTCAGTCTGTTGACATACCAATTTGTCTAACCGAAGCGTATTCGGTGCAGGACTCGAACCTACATAAACACTCTAATGCTCTATCCTATTGAGCCACCGCATTACTGCGAGTGGGATTCGAACCCACAACCCTTAGATCCCTTGTGTGTGATAGTTTTATGGAAAACCATCAAAACCTCCAAATCAAGTTGCATAGAAAAACATAATTCGCCTCTGCGAAAAGTTCCCTACAATGGTGCTATACAGAAACACTCAACTGGACTTGTTTGATATTTTTAAACAAAGCCTATACTTTGTTGTATTTCAGTTTTTAAAAGAACTTCTTTTATTTCTTATTCAAATATTCAAATTACACTGCGCAATTATTTTGCGCAGTGCAAAATTTTATTTAATCCATTCGATAACAGTTGACAAATAAACTTGTCGCACCTCTTCAAATCGGGTTATATTAGGAATATGATTTACTTCTAATAAATATTTAGTACCATCTTTGGCTACGATGTAATCATTTCCAATCATATCCATTTGCAAAGTGTTCCTGATATAAATCGTATCCTCTAATAAATCCTGATCTACAGTCATAAAAGTCGCATCGTCCGGATGAATTGATTTTAACCAGTTGTCGCCTTCCAGTTTAATCTGCCAATACGTATCACCAATCATCATGATTCGGACAGCTTCGCCTTCGTAAAAAGGTTCGATGGTAGCAGTAAATTCACTTTCCCACTCTCCTGTAAAACGATGTTTGTTTTCGCCACAATGCCAGTTTCCCCATTTCGCAACGGTATCTCCCGTTGTATTGACAGAAGCGCCGGCACTTATAAATCCGCGTGGAGCACTAAATCTGGAAAGAGATAAAGCTTTTACCAGACACGGAATCTTAAATCGGCAATCCAGCATCGCAGCCGCTTTTGGATAACAATCGCCACCCCAGATCGCAAGACCTGCAATAAAGTCAAAGTCATTATCATAAATTCCGTAATAGACCACTTTATCAACCGGCAACATGCCAATTCCGTTAGATTTTTCCATATAAAGAATTTCATCTTTCACTACAATTTTTGGTATCGACTGATGCCAGATAATGTGTCCCGAATATTGAGCTTTTATGATGTCATATTCTTCCTGTTCAATTCCAACAAGCGCTATTCTATTGTATAAATGTTTCATAACTTTTACTTTTTAATGTTATTTTTTTCTGCCACTAAGGCGCTAAGGCGCAAAGTTTATTTTTCTTAGCGTCTTGGCGACTTTGCGTGAAAATTACTCGCCAGCTTTCTTAAATTACTTTGTCAATATCTCGCAAAGACGCAATTTTTATTTTCTTTATATTTTCTTAAATCTTTGCGACTTAGTGCCTTCGTGGCATTTTCAATATTTGTCTGGGAAGCAAGATTCGAACTTGCGACCTCCCGCGTCCAAGGCGGGTAAACAACCACCGTTATCTTCCCAGTTTTTTTTCTGCCACGAAGGCTCAAAGACACAAAGTTTATTTTCCTTAGCTTCTTGGCGACTTTGCGCGAAAATTTCTCTCCAGCGCTCTTTACAAAACTTTATTAATCTCTCGCAAAGACACAAAATCGCAAAGTTTTTACTTTATATAAATTGCTCAACCTGTCTGAAACAAAAAAAGCTTTGTGTCTTAGTGCCTTCGTGGCAAAATTTGCGGCTCATACGAGAATCGAACCCGTTTCTCCCGAGAGACAATCGGGAAGGTTAGCCAGTAACCCCAATGAACCTGTTCCTTCTAGAGAACGAGTGATTTTGGAAGGATTCGAACCTTCGACCATCTGCTTAGAAGGCAGACGCTCTATCCAACTGAGCTACAAAATCATTTATTTTTTGTTTTGCCACGAAGGCGCTAAGTTTTTTTTACGCTTATTAAATCTTTGCGACTTTGTGCCTTCGTGGCAAAACTATAAGCATAAAAAAAGCACCCGATCAAAGGTGCTTTACAAAATTCAACGTGATATAACTATCCTATTGCCTATATTGATGCACCTGCATTGTGAAACGTCCAAGATCGAATCTTGCGCTTACTGGTAATCCGTATGATATTTTATTTTGTAAAGCCATTTTATATGCTGTATTATATTTTAAAAATTCTTGTTATTATTTGAAACGCTGTGTTTCAATTTTGTTCGGCAAAGATAATGTCGAAAAAATCATATTTCCAAATATTTTTTAAGATTATTTTTCTGATTTTCAGATAGTTAAGTCCAAAATTAAAGCAAAGAAATTCCTGTCCGCAAACTGATGCAGATTTATCTTTTTATCAAATGACTGTTACTCATTAGATTACTTCTCAAGATTATATTTCGCTATTTTGATTAGTCATTAAACATTTGGTCAATTATTTTTTTAGTTTTTTTAGTTAATATTTCTTTTTAATCATTTTTCAATCTCCTTTTTGTACTATTCGACGAATTCAAATTGTCTAAAAACAAAAAAAGCGTCCTACAATGTGGACGCTTTTTGCTATTTTATGATGAGTTTGACTCTAAATTTTACATTTTAACTTCATAAAAATACATATAGCATCCTGAGCTTTCAGCTGGATAATCTCCGGCTAATTGTTCAAAAATTCTGCTTATTGATAGTATCATTTGTATTTTTATATTTTTATTACGGGTACAAATGTAGTATATTTTGTCATAATTTAACAAAACTTACTGAAAAATATATTTTTTATAACAAGAGATCTTGCAAATTATTTATTACCCGATAGCTTTCCATTAAGCCTATAGACCAAATTCGTTGTAGCTGTTGGCAGTAGTTGTTATTCGTTCAGTTAGAGTCCATCTACTCATCCAGAAAACCAATTTTCATACTGTTTTTTGTAAAAATCTTTAGTCTGTATGTTTTTAAAAACAAAGTCAATTCCACCATCATAAGGTGCAACGATAACCCTTTTATTAATTGAAATAAAAAAAGCGCTCACATTGTCGTTTGCAATTTCTTTCAGCAAATTGTCGTGTTGATTTAAATTCCAAATTGTTTCGGCAAACGCAGGTTTGTAAAAGTCTCCTTTATCGTAGTCTTCCGATTTAAAGTTAAACAAGTCAATATTGTCAAGTAATATGAAATCATAAGGTTTAAAAACGACTTCTTCGTCAGTATTAAAAGTTGCACTTTCGTCCCAATTATATTCGCCCGTTACAAGTAAAATCTTTTCGTTTTCGCCAAAAATATCAGTGATTATTTGATTCTGTCTTTCTAATAAAATTTTCCATTCATTTTTACTTTCAGCATATCGTTTTGAATCAGGCAAACTATGAATTCTAAACCATCTTTCAGCATAATCTTTTTTTAATAAATGCGAAAGTGGTATCGTGTTAGGATACGTTAAAGTCCAAAATGTTTTAAATTCTTCTTTAGTCATTTTTCGGTTACAATTACTGCCAGCTCAAAATCTATTCTCTTGATAGGATTTTTTTGTCTTCATGTTTAAAAATTAGATTGCAATTGCTAGAATCTTCAAATTAATCATTGCCATCTTTCTTTGTTCAATTCTATATAATGCGTTGTTGAATCCAAATAATTAGCATTCTTTTCCCAACCCGATTTTACTTTTATTTTTATATCATTGGGTAAATCTTTAAATATTTTTTCTATCTCAATTGACATGTTTTCCTTATTAGAAATCTCATCTTTTGGATTTAATTTTGTTTTTAAAAGTACTTCTTCTAAAAATTTCCCTCTAATCCATACTATCACATTTCCATTACGGGCAATTCCTACCAAAAACCTAAGTCCCTTGACCTCTTTGGAAGAATTATACATATCTTCAAATTGATTTTTTTTATCTGCTTTTATAAAAATGTTTTTAATTTTTTCTTGCGGTAAATCTATCGTATCCTGATATTGTTTTTTATCGCTATACGATACATATTCCAATACCAATTGTTTTGGTAAACGAAGTGGTTCTTGCACTTCAGCAAAGAAATATTCCTCTCCCCATTTACTATTATTTCTAAAAATATCTTCCTTATTTATTGTTCCGAGCTCATTTTTATCGGCTGTAATAAAATAGCAATCCTGCAATATTACAGGATAGGATTCCGGAGTACAAACACTAGAAAAATAATAATACCTGTCCCAGCTTTTATAACTCATTACATTATATAAGATTGCTATTAATAGTGCAAAGGAAATTGCTGTAAGTGCTTTATTAATAAAATTAAATTTCATTCTTTAGATTTTTTAAGGATGAAATGATTTAGAAGAAATCCATAATAAAGTATAGAATGCTATATTACAGATTGAAAGTAAAATAAAAAGTATTTTCCCTAATCGATATTTTTTTCCATGATAACCAAATGCATAAAAGCCAAATAAAACATTCATGCTTACACTAAGCCAGAAAATGTTCTCTCCTAATAGTGAACTATCTTTAAAATAGCCAACATTCAAAAAAATAAAAACCAGTATTACATTAATTATAATGAGTAGAATGCTCCAATTGCTATTTTTTTGTTTGTGAAGTTCTTGTTCGTTCATTGATATATTTCATTAGGTTTTCATTCTTCGGCATACTCTAAAAATGTATTTCTCCTGAAAGTAATCTCTTTATTGGAAGGCCCTTTTTATTAATATATTTCTAATTTATTACTCCCAATAGGCCTGTATAAATAAAGCAATATATAAGTAGTCGTAACAACTTCTTTATCTTTTCTTTTGAAACCACCCCATAAAGCTGATTTTTTATTATTTATTTTCTCTAAAGTAATTATTTTACCTTCGGCGTAAAACTTCATCTCATATTTTTCGATAGGTTTCAAATCAAAAAAGTCAAGATTTGAATCAGTTCTAAATTGATAATCATTATCCCACCCATCCTTTATTTCTGCTTCATTGAGGTACATTTGTTGTGCTAATCTTTTTTCTTTATTATAATTTACATTGGCGAGTTCTTCTTTTGTGCCCGTCATGTAAATATTTCTTATTTCATTGTATTTTGCTACAACTTCTTTTTCCAATTGGTCTAGTTTTTTAGCATCTTCTGTAAATAGTATTTCGGCATTGTCTAAAACAGATAAGTTATAAGGAACTTTTAAATCGACATAGATAGTTTCTTCATAAAAAGTCTTACCTGGATATAAAAATCCTCCATTGCCTTTTCCGTCAAAATCTTTAAAAGGGGTCTTAAATTCAACTATTGTTTTATCATCTCCATCAATTTCTTTTTCAATAGTAAATTTAACACCTGCATTTACACCTAATGTTTGGCTGTTTTTTTCTGTTTCAGAATACTTTGGATACATTCGTACCGTTATTTTTTGCTTGCCGGATTTTTCAACATTCCGATTTATAGGTATTGATGTTGCACTAACGCCTCCGCTTCGTCCAAAAAAAAGATACAAAGGAATATCATTAACCAGTATAGAAAATGAACATTCACTAGAAGAAAGAATCATTTTATACATAGGTTCTTCTTCATATTTTTTTATTTCTTTTTGCCCATAGGAAATCAAAAAAGAAAAAGACATTAGAAAAATTATTCTGTATTTCATAAAAATTATCATACGATTTTTTATTTAACCTCTGGCTTATAATTCAAATTTTGATTATTAATCTTCTATTTTTAAATATCCCGTTTCAACTAGATAACTATTTGCTACAAAAGCTATATTAAAAAACATTGAATATGCTATTTTTGCTTTATCTGTAAAGATTTCATTATTTGTAGCATTTGCAGAAAAATAAAAAAACATATTAAAGAGAATAAAAAAAGCACAGACGCAAAATGCTATAACCAAAGAGTTTAAATAAACTTTGAATTTTAATAAATATGATTCTGCAGATTTTTCTGGATTACAAAGAATATAACCTATGTTCACAAGTAAAAAACTATAAACTACATAATATAATTCAGATTGATTTAAATTTTGTATAAATCTAAATGGAAACTTTAAAACCTCAAAAATTGGAACTCCTGAATAGTTAATAATTAATATAAATCCAAAGAGAATTAAGGAGAATAAAAAAATAAATAAAATGGTAATTAAGTATGGAGTTAACTTATTATTTAGTGGCATAATATTAAATTTCATAATATCAAAGAAAATTTTGCCTTCTTTTTTTCGATTACTAATACCTTTTTTTACACTAATAAAAATTTTTGACGGATTCAATGCAGAAAAAAAAATAAGCAAAAGAGTAGATGATACTTGTAAAAATAATAGATTTATAATATCTGCTCCTTCATTTTCATAAAAATCTTTAGAATAAAATTTAAACAAATAAAAAACGGCAAAACTCAAATTCGAGATGCAAGTTGTGATAAAAAAAAAGCTGAATTTATTTTTAAGTGAATTCATAGTTATCTAATTACTTCTAAAAAACCACCTGCTTTCGGGCGGTGGAGGAGTAAAGAATAAATATAAAAATCTTCATCTGTTAGCCCTAAAAAAGCAGATTTACCTAAAAACTCCCCATCAGTTCTGACCAAACCAACGACTTTTCCATTACCATAGAATACTAATTTATAATTCTCCAATTTTAAATCTTGTTCTTTGTTTATGTCTTTGTTTATTTCCGAAACTATTTTATCTGAATCTTCTTTTTTAGATGAATAAAAAGATTGCGCATTTTCAAACTGTCTTTTATAATATTTTTTTTGAATATTTTCTATTTTTCTATCTCTATAATCATTCATCATTTCTCTATAAAAAGTTTCTACTTCCCTTCCTAAAACTTCTTTATCTTCTTTAGTTAGATCTACACTATCTGTCCAACCTGTAAGCTTATATGGAACACTCGATTCAAAAGGAATAATAATTTGTTTATATGATTCATTTTGTTCAGCACCTGAAATCTTTTTATTAAAAACAATAGTTTCCTTTTTATTTTCTGTTCTACTTACCTTAACATCTAATGAAAAACCACTTTCTAAAACATTGTCCAAATGATACTTTTCATCCATTTTCGGTAAAATCAAAACTTTTAATTCATTTTTTTTACTTTCTAATAAAAAATTATTTATTGGTATTGATAAAGACTTCATATTTCCTTCATTGTAATCTGTATATATTGGCATATCGTCTAGAGTAACCACATAGGAGCAATTATTACTATGCAAAAACAACCAATATTCAGGCTTGTTATTATAAATTGTTATTTTTTTATATAAAGTATTTAAGTTAAAATCTTCCGTTTTTTGATTATTATTTTGTGCGCAACTTAAGTTTGTTATTGATATTAATGTTAAGAATAATATTTTTTTCATGATTGTTCTATTTTGTTTAGATATATAAAAATAAACTACTTTTTTATCTAAAAAGCGAAATCTGCTAAAAGTGTAAAAAGAAAAACACAAAAACAGCTTTTAAAAGCCATAATTGTGTCTAAATAAGTTTTTTGTACAAAATAATCTGTGCCTAAAGAAACAGGAAATTGACAAAGTAATACTGTGCTAACTGTTTACGAAAAGTTTATTAAGAACTAACAGGTTTTTAAAACCTGTTAGGTCTAATCAAATATCTAATTACGCATAAGTCTTATCAATCTGACTCAAAACAGTCGGATCCTGAATTTCATTGTCTTTGGCAAACAATAAAACTTTAGACATTACCTCAGCCGATTTCGGATCGTCGTCTGCAAATGGCAGGAACAAACGTCCTCTGTGTTGCGAATGAATTGGCAATATCGACAAATATTTACCCGGAACCTGATGCACAACAGCACTTCCTAAATGAACACTGTATTCTGCCAATTGTCCTTTTATAATGGCATGGTTTCCGGTAATTTCAACATTCTTAATTTTGAATAAACGCAATGTCTCTCTTAACAATACCGCTCTCATTTCGATAGAAGAATGACTTGCTTCCGGATCAACTCCGCCAACATGGGCAACGCTTACTACTAAATCAATGTCGCGCATTACTTCTGAGAAAATCCTCGGATTTATATCTTCAAAAGCAATGTTTTTATAATCTTTTAATGAATGGAATTCAATCGTTTCTAAAGTCGGACTTTCGACATCTGCGGGAGAAAACCAGTCTGCAAGAGCATACATTTTTACCTGATAGCCTTCTTTATGGAAAACTTTCTGTAAACCTTCTTCGTAATCTACTTTCCAGCCTCTTCCTTTTAATAATGCTAAAGTCTGATTTGGCTGAACCTGATGTCCTGCGTAACGTCTTGAAATTGATTTTTCTTTTAATTCATCTGGCGTTGGAACATACAATTCTCTGAAAATCTGTTTAAACGGTTGTTGCAGTTTATTGTCAAAACAATATTTCTGGAAATCTGTCCAAACGTTATTTTTATGCAAATCAAAACAATGTGCGATTCTAAAAGTCTGTTTTTCGTTTAACGAAATCATTTCTCCTAAAGCCGTTACCAGATTTCCATCTACATAAAAACCAATTTGATCTTCATTGGAAATAAAAACCAATTTCTCCAAATGTTTCGAAATAATCGGATGTTCAAAAAGGTTTTCCATTTCTGCGAATAAAAACTCATCTCCGCGAATCATACTTTCTTCCAGACCTTTTCTTGAACGTGTCCATTGCTCGCGCATCGTTTTGCGGTAATTCGTCAGTTCCAGAATTCCTTTGTCTTTTTTGTATTTCGGCGGAATCGATTTTAATTCTTTATCGCCTTTCAAAGTAACCAAATCGGCTTTTCCTTCTTTGTTGATGACCAAACTTATCGTTACATCATCTAACTTAACTTCCGTTTCTTTAGATAAAATATTCTGAATTTGTTTGGTTTCCATTGCCCAAGTCAAACGAACAGGATCCGGATAACCCGCATTTCTGGCCAAGTTTTCTAATGCCACACGAATCGCCAAAGCTTCGCTCGCCTGTTTCATCGAACCAAACTCTTTGCTTTCTTTTTTAAACTGCTGTAAATATTCGTAACGTGCCAAAATATCTTTCTCCGGACTTGCTTTGCTCAAAGGCACCAAACCGTAAACACGCAAATAATCCTGATCGCGTTTGTCTTTTACCTTTGCAGTTACTTCTCTGATTTTCAAATCGCCCGTGATCGTGTCTGCATACAAACGTGCACGACGATGTCCGTTTCCGTCGGTTACATATTTAGCCGATTCGTACAGCATTTCCCATTTGGCTTTGCCTAATTTTTTATATGCCGAAACGAACCAATCTTTGTCTACCGCTCCGTCTTTAAAATCCTGTAAATCGATAGAAGAGAATTTCGCCATTTCGCTTTCCAGTTCCGAGTTTACAGCACTGTAACTTGCCGTTTTAGTATGCGCATGGAACCACCAAATTCCTTCATCCAGTCCTTTCCAGTCTAAATAATTACTGATGAACTTTTGCCATTGCGGAGCATAAATAGCAGTCTGAATCAATCTTTCTTCTGAGATTTTGGCTTTTTTAACGGCTTCATTAAAAATTTGCTGTGTATCCGATTCTAACGGATAACATCTTTTCAGTAAATAACTGAATAGTTTTTGTTTTGTCAATTCGGTATAACTCCACGAATAAATATAGCCTTTGTACAAACTTGCTTTTCCAAGCGCCGTAAGCATTTCGACCAAACGATTAATGCCATAAATTTTCTGAAAACTCTGCACCAAAGGCGTAACCGAAGTGTTCGAATCGCCTCTTTTGACTTCGATATCCAAAAATGCTTCGCGGATTTTATCAATCATCGGAACTAAAAAAGGAAACGTTTTTAGCAATTCTTCACTTCCATAATGTCTGTAATGTTTACTTTCGCTGGTTAAAACCGAAATTCTTTCCGGTTCCAAAATACCTTCGTACAATTCGCCTTCGGTAATTAATTTTTGTTCAAAAGCGGTGCAGTATAAATGAATTGGCGGTTTGCAGTATGAAATATTTCTTTCCAATCCGTTGAGTTGTCGCCATCTGTAGAGATTCCATACTTTGTTTTCCTGTTCTGGGGTTAAATCGGCTAAACTGATTTTATTCAGATAAATATCAAAAAAGCCCTGATTCTGCCAGCCATTTCCACTATCCGAATTATAATAATATTGATCTTTTCCAGGTTTGTATTCAAACTCCAAAACAGATTGCGGAAGATCGGCATACAAAATCGTACAAGCATCAATCAAGAAATCTGTTTCTTCTTTAAAGTCATATTTTAGCTTTAAAGCATTCAAAATATTCAGAATCGCATTGTCCCAATCGTAACCTCTTTTGTTGGGGTGTGGTAATAATTCTTTGTAATAAAAAATATGTTTTTCGAGGAAATCACGCCAAACTTTTCGGTCGCAATTGCTTATCAGCGTTATTAAAAACAAATCTCTTTCGTCTAATCCTGAATCCTGAAACCAGCCTGACCAAACCTCATATAAAGGATAATTTTCAGCCAAAGCTTCCATGTCTTTTTCGTCTTTCAGATTTTTTAATGTTCTGAAAGTATTTCCAAGCAAAACCGTTTGTTTACTGTTATCGTAGTTTTCGATTTCGTATTCATAATTTCGGTTTTCTTCGAATAATTGATACAGTTTCGAAATTTCGATTTTAATATGAGATATCGATTTTGAAAAACCATATTGCTGTGCTTTTACCGCTTTTGAATACAAAGAATCCGAAGCTGGTTTTGGCAATTCATAAGCTGAGACATGATTTGGCGTAAAGAAACCGTATCCGTTTTCGGCGCTTAGAATATTTTTCTTTTGCGACGGTTCTAACTGCTCGATAAATTTGGTTTCTTTTTCGGTAATTTTTGGTCTTGCCGAATACGCTTTTACCCAATCGTTTACTTTATCAGTCAGTTTATTGTTTTTCTGCAATTGCAACATAATATCCAAAGCCGACATACGCTGTTCCATATCGCCTTTTTCTACAATGTTTTCTACAAAAGTGGCAATATTTTGATCTTCCTGTTTTAATAAAATCGACGTTAGGTTTTTCTTTAAATTGGAATTTTTACGTTTGTACAATTCCTGAAAAATTTCCAATTCGTCAGCTGTCAGTGTCAGATTGTTCAAGGTAGAAATTGCTGAAGCTACAAGCGATTCTCCCCTGTCTTTCAGAATTCTTAAAGCAAAACTTCTTTGGAAATCCGTTGGTGCTTTTTTCTCTTTTCCTTCATTACTTTTAAAACTGTAAAACGAATAACAGTAATAATCGCCCAGAATTTGACGCGTCAGTTTTTCTCTTAAATTGATAGAGAAACTTTCGAACTGATTTAAAATAAGTTCCAATCTATCGTTATGATCGCCAATTAAATTGATGGCCGACGAATACAAAGTATCTTTTTCGAATTTGGCATTCAGCCATGAAAATACTTTTCCTTCAAAAGTTTTTTCTTTTACCGTTATCGTCTGTGCGAGATTATAGACTTTATTGAAGAAATCCGGATAATCGGCATTTTGGATATAATATTTCGATTTGGTGTTGGCATCCAAAAGTGCGTTCATTCTTGGAACGGCAAATGCCAAAACCTGAAGATTTTCGTCGTCTAAAGCTTTAAAATAAAGAGGCATTTCGATATACGGATCATGCGTTTCTCCGGCAAATTTCAGCGCCAGACATTTCTTTTCTACCGAACCTTTTTCTAATAATTCGTGCAGAAACGGAACTGTTTTTTCAACATCTAAAACGCCCTGAACCCAAAGCGCCATATAGGCTTCGTTATTATTTTTACTGCGAATGCCTGTCGGAATGGTTTCCGGATTCGAAAAATACCCGTACGCCAAATCCAAAATATTACGAACCGTAGTTTCTTTTTCGGCATCCCAGCCTAAACCTGTCCACGTATCGATTGCCCTTACCACCGATGAAAAACGGCTTAGTTTATTGTCGATAATCACTTTGATCATGTATTGCAAAGCGCCGATACTGGTTTCGTCCAACGCTTCTAAAACCACCTGACGAAGTCCTTCCTGACGCTGTGCCGAAAGCAATAATTTTTCTACCAGTTCCCAGTTTTCTTTTTTCTCACTGTTTAAAAGCGCTTTGATGATATTTCGGGAAACTTTTCCCTGTGGCTCTTTATTGAAAATAATATCTTCAAACAGCTGATACAGATTCGCCTTATTCAAATCAAGTGCCGATGACCAAATCATGAATTGGTTATGCGAGTTTACGATCTCGGTATCATAACGAATCTGATCTTCCATACTCAAATTATAATAAACCGCTTTACTAGTTTGATAATCATACTTACTAACTCCTTTTATTAAAGACCCAAGAAAATTAACCTGATTGACCAGCAAATATTTTTTATGATTTGGTGCTCTAAAAGAGCGTCTGGAATAGCCCGTTTGATACATTTTTTGAGGCAATCTGTTCCAGGCTTCTTTTACATAAACCGCATTTTCTTCCCCGAAAAAGAAAACTAAAAGCTCGTAATAGTTTTTATCGTCCCAAAGGTTTTCTTTTATCAGTGCTCCAAACTTTTCGGCATCTTTTGAGCCTAAAGAAATATAGTAACCTTTATCCTCAAACTTAACCAGTTCGAGTCCTAACTCAGCGACTTCTTTTTTGAGTTTTGATCCGGAAAATAATTTCGTAACCAGATTACTGTTTACAATTTCTTCCAATTCTTTCTTGAATCTCTTAATCGGATTCTCGATTGCTTTACTTTTTAATAAATCTTCAATTGTCATGTTTTTTTATTTTAGATTTTAGACTGTAGATTTTAGATTCTGAAAAAGAACCTCAACATTGAATTTTTTAATTTTTAATTCTCAATTTTTAATTGACTTTTGCCATTGAAATTGACAATTAACGGATTAGTGCTTTATTTTTTAATTTCGTAATGTCCTTTTGCAGGCGAAAAACAATCTCCAGTTAAAGAACTGTTTGATTCTACCCATACAAGTTTGTTTTCATTTTCTTCATACCATTTCTTTAAATTATTTTGCAAATGGATTCTATTTTCGGTTTTTTCTCGTACATAATACCAATAAGCACAATAGCCACATTCTTCACTAACCTTTTGTCCTATCAACTCGAAAATTGGAATACCTTTTATTTTTTCATTAAGAATTACTAAAGATGCATCTGCAACTGTATATTCTCCGCCAAACATAGGAACATACACTTCCTTTAAAACAGTTTTGTCAGTCAATTTGTTAATTAAATCAGGGATATTTTTCTTTCCTTGTTTGACCAAATTCCAAAAAATTTCATCATTACAGTTTTGGATATATGGAATTTCTTTTATGTCTTTAATTTCACTTACAAGCAAGTCTTTTGCAAGCAAGTCTTTTGCGTTATAAAAATCGTTGGATTGTTTTTGCAATATAATTTTTGTTGTGTCACTTGTGAGAAGTGATAAATATTCAGTATCGCCATCGGTGCCTGTCGATTCATAGCGAATTTTAAAAGTTGAAATGGTGTCGGATTTATATCCATTTTTCATTAATCTTAGGTTGCAGATTATACCTTCAATTCTATTCAACTTAAAAAAACCGCTTTTATTTGTATATGTTTTCAGTGGATTAGATTCTGTATTTTCCTCAATTAAAACATCTGCGATTGGTTTTCCAAATTCATCGACAACGAACCCAGAATAATAGTCATTTACTTTCTGACTACACGAAAGAAACAAAACGCTAATTATAATTATACTGATGAAAGTTCTTTTTCTCATTTATTTTGTAATTCCTTGTATCTGTTTTAACGTGTGTTGGTTTAGCATTTCGCACAACAATTACCAATAGCTTCCCGCCAAGAACGTAAGTCTGATAAAAGTGATGGCTTTATTTTTAGATAAATCGATTTCCTCGCTTAAAGTTTCGAGCTGATCGTCGCCGTAGAAAACAGCATACAGACCGTCTTCGAAGGCGACTATGGCATTTTCCTGCGCTTTGGCCAAATCTACTTTATTGTGGTTATAAAGTGCGCCAAAACCTACTTTTCCGGTATCGGTTAAAATGGGGAGGTAATTTTCTTTTGGAAGATGGATTTTGTCTTCGTCCTCAAACTCGAAGGAAGAAGCATGGAATAATTGTACCTGATAATCTACAATCGATTCGATTAGTTTTTGGGTGGTAACGACAGGATTTTCTATAGACAACGCTATACTTTTTTCCTGAAGAAGCGGATGTTTTTTTCCTAATTGTTTAACTGAGATGCTTATATTCATCTTTAATCGGCTTTTATTTTGAGGCGGTAATGTAAGAATTTTAAATCAATTTATTCTTAAAATAATGTCTATTTAATGTTAAAAAAAATATTGGGAATAAACTCTTGAGCATAATTATTTTAAACACATAGAAACATAGTATTTCCTTACAGATAAAGGCATTTCACTAATTTAAATGCACATAGTTTAGCTATTTTCAAAGTTTTTTTCGTCGAGTTTGTCATTTCGACCGAAGGGAGAAATCTCCACAAGTAGCTCTACAAAGATTGGCGCTATACGTTACGGAGTTACTCGCGAAGATTTGCTTCGCCTGTTCGCTATCGCTCGGGTCTCTTCCGTCGAAATGACAAGATTGTGGAAACCATTGTCTATAATCTCTTTTATAAAATTACAAACCAATACTAAAAAAATACCCTGCAAATTGGTATTTGCAGGGTTTGGGTTTTTATTGGAAAAACTTTCGTTAATTGATTTGCGCTACAGTGATTTTTTCAAGGGTAACTTTGGCATCTCCTTCTCCAGTCTTTTTAATCACAATTTCGAAATTTACATCCGATTTAGATAAATCATCAGATATGTAATAAGAGAAATTTAGTTTAACTCCTGTTTCTGCCAATTCATGATTTTCTCCTGTTCCATGTTCATGACTTACGCCAAAGAAAGTCATCGTTCCAACATATTCATCTTCTTTACCAGGATAACGCAGATAGACTGTATAATAATCTTTAGGTTCTTTGTAAACTACAACATCTAAATTTAACACAATTCTGGAATTTACAGCAGTTTTAAAAGCTTTGTTGGTGTTTTGAGCAAAGTTTGAAGCTACTTTATGAGTAAAACCAGTACCTTCAATTGGCTTTCCAATTTTTTGCTCCCAGATTATTTTCTCTTTTGAATCCTGAAATGATACTAGCTTTTTTGCACTTTCTTTTGGCCCTTTAGCTGTCAGAACCGGAGCTTTAGATCCATAAAGCAGATTATCATATTTGTAATCCATATTAAAAACAATATCATAAACTTCTTTCATCGTATAACTAACTCTTTGACCCGTTGGAGTTATAAATTCATACGGCCATGGATTCGTTTGCAGTTGTTGTAAAGTTGGACGCTGTCCGTTGATAGAAACATCCCACGATTCCCAGATACGGTCAATCATACTGTGGTGTAACCAGAAAACCGGATCAAATCCTGCTGAAGGCACATTGGCCATTAACCCCGAATAATTTTGCAACTGATAAATTTCATTGTAATACGTTTCGGCTGGCTTAGCATATTCACCGCCAATAAGGTCGTGCATAAAACCATGCGGAGCTTGTTCCAGATTTTGGCTAAATCCGGCGGCGCCTGTAAACGAAGGATTCGTTTTTAATTCGTTCAGTGCTCGCTGTATTTCGTTTACCTGTCCCGGAAGAATCGGTTGTCCGTTGTTCAGAATGCCATATCTGGATGCGATATACAATGAACCCGATTTATCTCTAATTGGCTCAGCCATAACATTGTCGGCTGTAGTTGTACTTCCGTAATTCCAATACGGCAAAGCAAAATCTTTTTTGCCGGAAAGTTCACGAACAATTTTTTCCAGATGCCAGATATATAATCTGTGCCATAACAGGAAATGAAGTTTAGCACTCACTGTTTTATCGTGTGTACAATCGCTCCATGCCCATAACTTATCTTTAGATGTTTGATATTCCGGACATAAATTATTTTTTCCGTTGATGGTGTTCGGAATATTATGAATCGCTCCCTGATAATACCAGCTAAGGCCTTTTTCACAGCCCATTTCGCGCATTTTCTTAAAAGCCACATTCATGGCTTCCAGATCGGCTTTTGCTTCCGGAGTATTGGCATTCTTTCTAATGTATTGTACATTGCTGTTACTCTGACCAAAGCCGTAAATTGAAATCAAAATAATAAATAATAGGGTAATTTTTTTTCTCATTTTTTTAAGTTTTAGGTTAAATTTTATACTGATTTGTTATGGGGATTAAATTGCGTCGACTTCAAAAGTCAAAATCTGGGCATAATCGGGATTGGCTTTATCGTAGATTTTAAATTTTACAATGCCGTTTCCGGTTTTGCTGGACGGAATTACGTGTATGGCAATAAATCCCTGCTGATCGGCATTTAGTTTACTAAAAGCAGAACCTTTCGGGATTCCGATCTGGCAAGCGCCGTGCTGACACATCGAACAATCCCATTCTTTTGGAAAAGTATTCGAAACAGTTTCCCAAACCAGATAAATAGGCTGATTGGAAATGTTTTCGACTTTAATTTTAGAAATATCCAGTCGTTTGTTTTTGGATACACTTTCTTTATTGGTTGCATTTCCAACTACAGAAAATGTAGGTTTGGTCTGTGCCGAAGCAAAAGAAACAACCAAAAGAATGGCGAGATAAAAGAGCATTTTTTTCATGGGGCAATAGTTTAAATAATTAATAAAAAATCGGAATATCTATTTGGTGTCGTGTTTTTTTGGACTTGGGATCTATAACACGATATTTCATTTTTTCAGTATCCGAAACATTGCCTAAAAAAGCACTCAACTCAAGACATTCGCCCGGCTGAAGCCATATTTTATAGCCTTTAGGCAATTGCTTAAAACTTGTATTTTTTCCGAATAACAGTTCCAGCTTGGTTTGTGCGGGAAAAAAGATTTCGTTCTCATACAATCCTGCATTAACCAGACGAAACAGAAACGATTCCTGTTTAGCATCTA
This sequence comes from Flavobacterium notoginsengisoli, assembly GCF_042686225.1. Classification (NCBI taxonomy): domain Bacteria; kingdom Pseudomonadati; phylum Bacteroidota; class Flavobacteriia; order Flavobacteriales; family Flavobacteriaceae; genus Flavobacterium; species Flavobacterium notoginsengisoli. The sequence continues at coordinate 410,702 of NZ_JBHUOT010000004.1, read as the reverse complement.
ACGCTTGTAAACCTTTCGTTTTTGTAGTCATTTTTCCATTTATAAGAAAATAATCCGGTTTATAATCCGGAAGCACTACAGCTGTATTCGACGGATCGTATTCCGTTCCCATAATGGTATCGGTGTGCCATTGCGTATCGATTTCGGTACTGCACCAAAGTATTTCCCGGAGCGGTTTCGTCGTTAAAGAATCTTTGGGTCTAATCACAATTATACCAAACATTCCAGCCTGAAGATTAAAAGGATAATTTTCGGGGCTGTAGTATAAATAAGTGCCCGCTTTTTTTGCCTGAAAAGAATAAAAACCATGTTCCATATGATGAATGGATTCTTTGGTTTTCATGATTTGGTTTTCTTTGTCGCTTTGTGTAAAATCGATTGTTTTACTGTAGATAGAAATGGGATTTCCCTGTGAGATATTCCATAGATCAATGTTCAGGCTGTCGCCTTCCTGAATATCGATATAAGATCCAGGCAAAGTAATTTGCCCCGAAAGCGAATCGGCAAAACCAAAAGTTCTGATCACAGTATTGTCCAGTTCCAGCTTTCCTGTTGTTCTACCAATGATTAAACGTTCATTTTGAGAAAATAAAAAAGTGGTAACGAATAAAAAAGAAAATACCAGTGGGGCTTTGTATGTTTTCATTTCTAAACTTAAATCATTCGCTATCAAATTGTTTGATAGGACAATCCAAAATTAGAAGTAATAAAAATCACACAACAGCGTATAAATACGTGATTTTGTAGTAAAAGACTTAAAATAAAAAATCGCTCCTGATAATTGGAGCGATTTTTACAATTTTATAATTTCTATTGCGATAATTTACGATTGCTACTGCAAGCCTTATAAATCTGCTTCTCTGAAAATGGCGATAAGGCTTCTACCAGATTTCGGCTGGTTCTTAAACAGCTCAGTATTTTGTGCCTTAAATTGATATCGTCGCCAAACTCTGTATGCATTAATAGCTCGAAGATTTCCTGCAAATACAGGGGCTGTTCTTTGTAATCTCCCTCAAACAATTCGTCTGAAAGGAAATTAATTACGGATGGCACTACATCACGATGTGTTGGTTTTTGATTTTCTTTTTGCATAGTTCTGAAAATATTAAACACACGAAACCCACGATCGGTTGTGCAAAAACATTCCAAGGAATGAGATTAGGGCTATCACTAGCACCCTCAACGTAACGTGGGTTCGCTTATATTAAACTTAAAAATAATTTTTTAAGGATTTCTCCTTGGTGTAATGTTTTTGCTCTGCAAAGATATTATTTTATTTTAAAAATAAAGAAAAAACTTACTTTAAAAAAGACTTATACGTCATCAATATTAATTACGTTTTCTTCTCCAAACCACTCCACAGCTTTATCAATTGTAGAATTACTAGGAATATTATAAAAGACAGCTAAATTATCTTTTGCTCTAGTAGCACAAACATAAAATATTTTTTGAGTTCTTTCCAAAACACTTGACTTATCAGTTCGATTATTAAATAAATAATCAAAATTGTATTGATTCCAGTTTCCATTATCTAATACTACTAAAACATTATTAAATTCACTTCCTTTAGTTTTGTGTTGTGTTGAAAATGGAGTAAACCCTTCTAAATATTTGTACAAGCTAACAAATTCACTATAGAATATTTTTTTAACCCTATTGTAAACGTATTCATTCTTCTCTATAAAATTATCCAACCTATCATCTTTTAACACTAATTTCAACTCATCAGCCTCTGTAATAATATCTTCAATTGTTTTATCTTCTACATTAATAAGGCATTCAATTTTATCCCTAAGAGTTTTCTTGTCACTCAGACTTCGAATTTTAAATTGCACCTTCATTATAAATTCATTATACTCATTTTCCTGATATAACCTTATACAATTTTGAATCTTAAATAAATGTTTTAGCAAAGAATCTCTCTTTGAACCTTTGCTATTATCATCATCGTAATCTTGTTTTTTATCATCGGTTAAAACATCACTACTCAAGTAAATACCTTTAAATAGATTAAATGGATATTTTTTTGCATCGTTAAATAACTCTTGATTTTTATCAATAAACTCTTGAATTTGTGGAGTTCTTTTTTTATTAACTTTTTCAATAACATCACCAAATGTATCATCATCATTAATTACAAATTGTGGATTTTCTTTAATTTCTTTCAAAATAATATTCTTATAATCAATTATTCTATCTCGATTATATATTTCCATTAATCCTTCAAAACCAGCTTTCTTTGAAATTAAATTATGAGTTAAATTTAATTCTTTCGTTTTAATTATATCTGTAGATAAATTTTCAAAATCCCATTTTAAATAATCTTTTACCTTTTGTAAATCATCATGCTTTGAATAAAAGAATTTGATACTTCCATTTTTTACTTCTATCGGAGATATCATATTCGGTGCAGAAGGATCATTTGAATGTACTTGTATCAGTCCATCTGTACGTAACTTATTCGCTAATTCATAAATCAATCTAGGTGATCTTCGATTTTGTTCTTTTTTTACTTCTATTAATTGATTTTCTTTTTTACTTAAATAGGGAATAAGATTACCAATTCCATCATCATAAATGGATTGCATACTATCACCAAAAAAACCAATAATTGTTTTTTTTCTTGATTTATTAAAATGCTCTAGAAAAATTTTAACAACATTTTGATTAGTATCTTGATATTCGTCAATAAAAATAAATTTAAATCTATCTTTTACAATGTCGACTAATCTCGAATATTTACTAAACATATATTCAGCAATAATGAGCAATTCATCATGAGAAATTATACCTTCACGTAATCTAACATACTCTTTATACTGAATACCATCTTCTTCAAATTGTTGAAATGTTGGATTCTCTAAAATTATTTTTGTTTGCGATACATCATTCGATAAATCGATGATAGCCAACTTTAATTCTGTTTGAAAATTCTTAATATTATCCCATAAAAAATCATGAATTGTAGTTACATTTAAACTTTTGTGATTAACCCTATGCTCTATTTCTTTTACAGCTACATTAGTAAATGTCATACAAGCTATTTTTGCAAATGGATGCTCTTCTATAACTTGTCTAATAACCTGAACTAAAGAGTAAGTTTTGCCACTACCAGCACCGCCACTCAATAAAAAATTTTGTCCAGCATCAATTATTTCAAATATTTTCTGAATTTCTATTTCTAAATTTACTCTTCTCTCAACCATAATAACCCCTCTTTTATATATGCTGGAACTTTCCAATTACTATAACTACTGTCACTATTAAGTAATATATCAATAGCAAAAGAACCTTTACTATCAATACACTTTTCTGCTAAATCATAAGCATCTTTTGTAGTATCATAAAATAACGGCATGTTTTTCAATCCATTAAACTTACTTCTGTTTTTCTTTATGAAATCAATATTCTCTTTTATATTAAAGAATGCATCTTCAAAGCTTCTTGGACAATAGTCATTTACATCTTTAATCTGAAATGCTATTTTTAAGAAACCATCTTTATCATTAGTCCAAATCATTTTTTTTAAAAATCTCTTTTCTTCTGAAGATTTTAATAACAATTTCGAGAAATCTAAATCTGGAAAAAAGAACTTTAATGTTGGATTAGTTGTTCTTTCTCCTTCTTTAACACGACAACTAAAATCTGCCATTCTTTCCTTCCCTTTTTTTGTTTTCCTTATTTCTCCTTTGTGATCTCGAACAAAATCTCTTTTAACAGAATCTAAATCTGTTATAATCAAACTCTTTACACCTATAAAATTTATAAATCGCTCAAAAATATTTGCATAATTTCCAACTTCAATTATAGATATATTTTGAGAAAGTAGATCTAATTCATCAACTTTTAGAGGAATCTCTAAATCTATTTTTCTCATCATTGATGGCAACAAAATACGTTCTGTATCTCCTTCAATAAAAATAGCTTTATCTGCAAAAAATAGTTCGGATCTATTTAAAGTTAAATATTGCTTTAGAAATCTAAAATTTTGCTGTTCACCTGCATCAGAATATTCATTTTCTAAATCTCTTAAGTTTTTTGACTGTATACTATTTGGACTTTCTTTTTTTAAATATTTTATCGAATTAAATTCTTTACAATTTGAAACAATATGCGACGAATGTGTAGAGATTATATATTGCAATTTTTTATCTACACAACCTTTTTTTACAATCCCTTCATGTAATAATAATTTTATATTAGCAATAAAGACATACTGCATTTGTGGATGGGTGTGTGCTTCTGGCTCTTCAATAAACAATAAATTAATATCTGCTGGTTTTTCGTCTTTTCCTTTTTTAAATTCCTGTAACAGTATTTCAATTTCAAAAATCATACTTATAAGATTCATGTATCCTAACCCATTATAAAACTCTGGTAAAGAATTAAATTGATCGTGTTCATAAATTACAGTAGTATTTCCTTTAAGCAGTTCTCTTCTCTCTAATGACGATATAATTTTAATTATAGATTCTCCTTTTTTAATACCTCCAAATGTTTCAACTTTTCTAACAATATTATTAAATAATTTGCTATATACATTTGTTAAAGTCTCATCCGTTTCAATTAATGTTTCTTTAAATTCATTTATGCTTTTTATATCATCATCATTTTTTTCACTTCTATCATAAATTTGTGACGTTTGTGATGAAAGTGTTTTATCCGCCTCTTTATTTGTAACATTTCTCTTTGCACTTATATATTTGAAGTTTATTATATTTTTAATAGTAGTGCTATCTAAATCAATGAATTTCTTCTCTAATATAACATCATTCGTATAGTCATATTCGATAGATTTCTTTCTATAATCAAAATAATCCGAGCCATATAATTTAAAGAAATCGTCGAAACCTTTCTTCTTATAAGATTTCCGTATTTCAAGTGGTTTATCCGCTTCCTTCTTATTATATTCATTAAATTTTCTCTCTTCTTCAATATCAAATTTTTTAAAATCCATTCTTAATAACTGATATTTACTAAAATGTAAATAATAATCAAATCCTAATACCAAATTATTATTATTAGGATTTAAATCCATCATTAAACGAGAAATATTTTCGAAGTCATCTGAATCAGAATATGAAATTATTAGCCTTAAACTAATTCCTTTAATGTCATAATTAAATACATCTTCAATTAATTCAACAGGATCTTCAATTAATTTTTTGAGTTCTTCTTTATATAAAATATTAAAGTCTTCTGCAAGGATTTTTTTATTCTCCGATTGATTTATAAATTTATCTAAAACTGTAAGTATTGAAGTCTTTCCAGAATTATTCTTTCCTAATACAAGCGATAAATCACCTTCCAAGTCTAATTTTAAATTCTTTAAAAGTCTAAAATTCTTTATTAATATTGATTCTATTATCATAATTTCTATCTTAAAATTTTCTCACCAAAAAAAGTAAACCTTTAAACTCACAATCTAACTTATTATAATTTAATTGCATCACCAAAAATGCATAAAATCTTGAAGTTTTTTTTACGGTTTTCCATAATCAACCTAAATTATTAAACCATTCTTTAGTTTCATATATATATGTAAACAAAAAGCCCTTAAACCAAGTACAAACCCCTGATTTAAAAGCTTCAATTTTTTTACCACAATCCCGATAGCTATCCGGACTAAGACACAAAGTTTTTCAGTTTACTTATACAATTGTTCCCTAATTTCAATCAAAGTCTGAATCGCCTTTTCTTCATCTGGTTTTTCAGGAAGATTTGAAGTTAAATAATGACTTTCTATGGAAGCAATTAAATTATCTGCCTTTTCCAGTAAATCATCGTATTCTTTATTTCCCGCTTTTATAGCTAATAACTCTTCACGATTGGAAACTCTTATATTTAATTTTCCTGTAGAAAGAATTTGTTCAGCAGTTTGTAAAAGACGAATCGTATGCATCATGTTTTTGCTGTCGTAATTTTTGCCGTGTTGCTGGTTCGTATTGTAACGCTCTTCGTTTCGTTTTTCAATCCAGCTCCAGTATTCGGTATATTCTTTACAATATTTTGAATATCCGTCTTGGTTGCAGGATAAATAACCAATCCCCTTTTCCTTTTTTGGAATGGATGAAAGTGATACTTCATTAGAATTTTCTTTCTGGATAATTCCTTTATAACTTAAAGTTTTATTTTCGTCATAAAACATCGCAAACATTCCTTTTGAATTAGGAAGATTTACCAAACCAATCTGCTCTTGATTCCAATTGTTTTCTTGTAGAAATTCTAATAATGGAATAGTTTCATACCCTTTTAAAACATAACAAAAATCCAAAAGAATTTTCTTTTCCTTAGGCATTGGATTTACAATTTTCTTGTTTAAACCTCTCGCCTTTTTGATTTGCGTTACCGCATAACCTGCAAAAGAATCTTTACAAAGTTTAGATAAAAAATCTTCTATTTTTAAGTGTTCCATCAGTGGATGTTTGTACAATATACAATCTTCCGGAGAAGCCAAAATCTCTAAAATATTTGGATTATTTTTAAGCAATAATTCTACAAAACGACCAATTTCATAATAAACCTCGTCATTGGTTTCATTACTAATCTGCGGAATATAATCTAACCCAAAGAATTTTTCTTTTGGCAGATAATAAACACCTTTAATATCGGTATCTGATGTTGGCGTATTTAACCCAAAAGATTTACTTCCCGAAATAACTTCGAAAAGGATTAAATTTTGAGCTTTAAGGTTTTGGATCGTCATGGTTTATCAAATTATTTTGGAAAGTTGAAAACGGTATTCTTAAAAAACAAATCTAATTCTTCATTCATCTTCTTCCCGCTTTTCAACTTATTTGCATTTTCCTGATTGAATTTTACCGTTTCCAATAAGAAATCAGTTATTAGAACTTCTTTTGGATGCAGGTATTTTTCGTCTTGATTGGCTTTTATTTGTTGTAATTCCAGTATTTTTTCTTGTATGTTTTGTGGTGCAATGGGCAATAAATCTGCAAAAGCAACGGGCGGAAATGTATTGGTTTCTATAATCCATTTTCCGGCTAAGGCAGTTCGCAAGGCATAGAAATAACTTTTTAGTTTTACTTCTTCCATTTCACAAACTTCCATAAAGTTTTTTGTTGTTCCTAAATAGTGGTGCAAAATCGCGATTGGCGAAAAACATTCTGTGGCTATCTCACGCATTTGTTTTACAAAAACTTCATTTTCATAATACACAACAGGCGAGAACAGCCATTCCATCAAAGATGCACTGGATTTTGCTAATAACCTTACGGATTTACGTAAATCCCAGCCTGAACCGTCTAAATCATCTTTGGTCATAAATTCTATTACATCTGATTTTTCCCAAAGCGATAAATAATACTCTGGTTTGTGTTTGTATACAAAACGAATGTCATAATCGCTGTCTGGAGAAGCAAATCCCCAGGCACGGCTTCCGGATTCTACCGCAAAAAGTATTTCTACGTCTTTTTGTTTCTCTATTTCTTTTAATTTATTCAATATTTTTTCTTTCATGATGATTTTTTTTGCCACAAAGGCGCTAAGGCACTAAGTTTTTTTTTAATCTCGCAAAGACGCAGAGTCGCTAAGTTTTTTCTTTTTTGCCACCGATTAAAAGGATTAAAATGATTTTCAAAAATCTGTATTAAGTCAATTTTTATGAACTAATCTTTGAACCTTTGTCTCTCTGCAACTCTGAACCTAAAAAAATAAAGATGTGCAAGGACTCGAACCCGCAACCTCTTGCCTGATGAGCAAGTGCTCTTCCAATTGAGCTAACATCTTTTTTTATGATTTGGCCACCAAGGCACTAAGACGCGAAGTTTTTTTTAAGCTTTTAACCTTTGTACCTCTGAACCTGAAAAATAAAGGTGTGCAAGGACTCGAACCTGCATCCTCCTGTTTAGCAAACAGATGCTCTTCCAATTGAGCTAACACCTTTGTAGGATAGTTGAGACTCGAACCCAAAACTTTCCTGTGGTCGGAAATGTTTTTCCAATTAAACTACTATCCTAAATTTTTACCAATTGGCAACTTTATAATTTTTCAGCAGAACCCCAAAGATACTTTTTCCGTTGATTCCCTGAAATATTGGATCGAAAATTCTGCTGGCTCCATCTACAGAATCCAACGGCGGAACATATCCTTCTTCAAACTGTTTTTTGCGAAGACTTTCTTTTGCTCCCGTCGAAATCCAGCCCACATCTACGCTGGTCATATAAATCGAATCTTCTGCAAATTCTTTGGCCGAAGTCAACGTCATCATATTCAGCGCAGCCTTTGTCATATTGGTATGCGGATGAAATATCGTTTTATTCGTGTAACTAAAAATCCCTTCAGACGAGGTAACATTTATTATAAAACGTTCATTAAATTCTGAATTTAGAAACAACGGCTTTAGTTCTTTTATTAAAAAATAAGGTGCAATCTGATTGATTAGATTAACCTCAACTAATTCATACATACTGATTTCTTCCAGAGTCGAATTCCAGCTTGTTTTGTCTCTGCTGTCAACGGGTTGCCCAAAACGAGAAAGTGCAATTTCTGTGTGTTCTTCAAAACCATATTCTAAAGCTTTTATTTCTGCTGCAACTTGCGTTTTATTGGCAATCAATTTTTTATTTAATGAAAACTCACTCAGTAAATTTTCTTCTCTTTTAATTAACGGGAAATAATACTCATCTGGATATTTTATAGTCTGAGCCGCATTGTTTATTAAAATATCCAAAGTGTCAAATTTGGATTTATAAAAGGATACAAACTCATTAATGGCATTTAAATTTCTTAAATCCAAACCATAAACAATTAGATTATTTTCCCATTTCGTATAATCCTTTTCTTTTTTAAATTGTTCTAAAGCAAGCGCAGGAAAACGGGTTGTAAGCACCACATTTGCATGATTTCGCAATAACTTTAAAGCGGTTGCAAAACCTACTTTTACACGTCCGCCGGTTAAAATGACATTTCGGCCTTTTAAATCTATATTTTGAAAGCGCTTTTCATAATTTTCCTCCGCACATTCAGGACAAAGTCTGGTGTAAAAACTATGTGCCAACTTATAAGATCGATTGCAGGCATAACAATTTTTAGGCAGATTTAATTCCGTAAACTGCTGATCATCTGGGTTTTCTTTTTCTGCAAATAATGTTTCTCCATTTATAGCTTTTGAAACCAATGCAGCATTCAAACTCACTTGAAGATCTTCTTTTTTCTTTGAAGAATAACTTACACTGCGCAGATTCTTTTTAGCATTTTTGTGAATCTTTGTAATCAAACCCGCAAATAAATCATTATCTGGATTTTCAAACGGATCGTCTTTCAAAGCTTGTAAAACCTTTATACAGGTTTCCCATTCTTCATTGCTGAAAGTATATTTATTTTCTGTTTTCATTTTATTCCTCTAAAAAATCTTCTAAAAATCCTACGAACTGTTTTCCATCAGCAGACCAACGCATCCCCTGTCCGTTTTCTACTCTTATTTCGTAAACTAAACCATGTTTATAATGATAGAAAATATTCCACCATGTTTTATGATTTATCATATAATGAATGAGTTTTTCAACATTCTCTTTTTTCTGAATTGCATTTCCTTTCACTTCTCCAAAAATGCTGTCTTTTTTTCTTCCGACATGTTTTTCCCAAGCTCTTACAGCAATTGAAATTTCTTTATTGAAAGGTTCAAAACAGCTTTCTAAAAGAATTTCTCTTAAAGGAGGAATTCCTGTTTCATCACGTCTGCTTGCCGATGTTAGGCGCTGTCCTAAAATAAGCAAAATAATTTCGAAAGGTGTTTTTTCAAAAGCCTCAATCAAACTGTTTTTTAATCCTTCTGAATTGTTTTCCAAATTTTCTAAAACGGCTTTAAAACAAAAAACAGCATCTTGCAATGAAATTATAATTTCCTCTTTGAAATAAGGAAGCCTCGAAACTTCAGCTTTCTGACTGTAGTATGAAATCAGATTTTCTGAAAAAAGCTCCAGATTTTCATCTGTTAGAAACAAAGCGTATTTTTCTTTCCATTCTTTACTTAAATCTGGAATCACCGCTTTTATTTCATTAAAAAGAACATTCGATTTCATTTTATTCCAAACAGATTACATTTTCATTTACAGTCGTTTGCGACAAAACATATTTCATCAAATTAAAATTCGACGATGCATTGTCCAAAATCCAGGCATCAGAAGTCACAGCAATCCAATTACTTTCTGCAATAACTTTATCTGGATTATAAACCAGTTCAACTTTCCAATCATATTGATTGTCTAAGGCAATTTCTTCAATCATCTTTTTCAATCTGCCACTATTTGAAACCGGTTTATCGAAAAACCAATGAATCGTTTTTATTTTTTCTTTTTTATAGAAATCAGCAATTATTTCTATTGCCGGTGATGTTTGTTTCACTCTCTTATAAGTTCCGTGAACACTTGACAAATCCCGAATAAAACCATCTTGTCCTTTAAAAACATAAGCGTTTGACAAAATACTTTCTAATAAAATCAAAGCATTAAAACCATCTATCGCAATTTCTTTTCCTTCTAATTCCTGACTTTGAATTTCTTTAGATTGTCGATTTTCAATTTGACTTTGAGAGGCACTCATTCCGCGAACGGCTTGTTGCTGTCGGGAATTTAAACGATATCGGTTGCCGACTAAAGCTAATGTTGCTTTTTCTCCATAACCTCTGCTCAGGAAATAAGACAAATCTGTTACGGCTTCTTTTAGTTTTAACTGTATTTTCTCCGTTCCGAATAAAGTATCGTCACTTGCTTCTTTTCCTCGGTTTTTTAAATCTGTCATATTGCTAATTTATAAAACATATTACGGTTTTGAACAAAATTATACCTAACAGGTTTCTAAAACCTGTTAGGAAAACAAACCTAAATCCCAAAAAAGCTTTTAGAATTTCGAGTCGTTTCCTCCACTACTTTAGCTAAAGTAATTCCTTTAAACTGTGCAATTGTTCCGGCCACATACGGCAGAAAAGCAGGTTCGCAACGACGTTCGTGGTATTTCTTTAGGAGACTGTTCGGGACATTTTTAGGAAGCATAAACGGCGCATCGGTTTCAATCATCATTCGGTCGAGCGGTACGTACTGAATGACTTCTTTTAAATGGCTGAAACGCTTGGCATCTGAAATCGCTCCCGTAAAACCCAGATAAAATCCGTTATCGAGATAGGTTTTGGCTTCTTGCAAAGTTCCCGTAAAACAATGCACAACGGCTTTTGGCAATTGCGGTAAATAGTCTTTGGTGATATTCATAAAAGAACTAAAAGCGCTTCTTTCGTGCAAAAACAAAGGTTTTTGAATTTCAATCGCCAATTCTAATTGAGCTTTATAACATTCTTCTTGTTTGTTTCGGGGCGAAAAATCACGATCAAAATCGAGTCCGCATTCGCCAACGGAAACTACGTGTTTCAGTTCTAATAATTTCCTGAGTTTCGAAATACTCTGCGCATCGAAACTCTTCGCATCATGCGGATGTATTCCCGCCGTAGCATACAACACGCCCGGATACTGCCTCGCAATCTTTGCAGATTCTTCGCTGTTTCGTACGCTGGTGCCTGTGAGTATCATTTGCGATACGTCGGCGTCGAGCGCGTCTTGTACGACATCGTCTATGTCGTTTTGGAATTGTTTGTTGGTTAGGTTGATTCCTATGTCTATGTAATTCATTTTTTTTAAAGTTGCTAAGGTTCTGAGAGGCTAAGGTGCTAAGTTTTTTTTCCTCTCTGTTGCCTTAAATTATTATTTTTTGCCACTAAGGCGCTAGGGCACAAAGATTTTTTATTCTTTACGCTAATTATTATTTTATTAATCTCGCAAAGGCGCAGAGTCGCTAAGTTTTTTTTTACGCAGATTTTAAAAGATTTAAGCAGATGTTCGCAGATTATTTATAAAAAATCATTTTAAATCTGCGTGAAAAAATATTTAACCACACCGTTTGTCATCCTGAGGAACGAAGGATCACATCCAATATTCCTCAAAGAGAATCCCAATCTTTGCAGAGTTTCTAGTGTGATCCTTCGTTCCTCAGGATGACAAAATAAAAGTAAAACTTTGCGAACCTCTATGTCATTCTTGACGAATCTGTGTGATAAAATCCAAACCTAAAAATCTCCGTAATAAACCTGAAAACAAGGCAATTTTAAGTCATTTCTCCAGGTATCCACTACTTGATTTCTATCGTCTAAAACAAATTCTACAAAGTATTTATCTTTGATGGATTCGTTATAGATTTCGGTTTTGACGATCGAATCTTTTCGGCTGTCTTTGGTTTTACGCATGATCAAGTCGTCGTATTCAATTTCGTGTTTTTCAAGGAAACGCAAGGTTGGTTCTTTGTATCGGTCTTCTCTTCCCGAAACCAAAAGTATTTGATATCCTAATTTCTTGTAATTTCGCAACACATTTGCTACCGGATTATTGAGCTCATCTTCATCACATTTGCTGGCATCAAACGGATTTCTTCCGTTCATTAGTGCAAGCGTTCCATCAAGATCGCAGATAATTGCTTTTGGCAAATCTGGGTTTTGGTCGCAGTATTCCAGGTTTTTTTCCACTTTTTTTATCGGACTAAAATCAAATTTTTCTTTGGTTTTCTGCAATTGGTAATACATGTTTTCGATTACCTTTTTTGGCACTTTTCGGTCTCTTTTGTTATTTCGGCTAAAAAGTTCTTCCAATGGCAAATCAAACATTTTGAATTCGATATTGGCCATTTCTGAAAATTCAGTTACTGGCTGTTTTAAGTATTCTGCCTTAACATTACAGGTATCCAAAATCACATTCCATCCGTTTGAAAGCAGGGTTTTGGTCTGGACATTGATAATTTTCGAAATCATATTTTCAACTGATGGATCCATCACTTCCTGAAATTGAGAAAACCTGATTTCATCACGACTAATTCGCATGGTTTTGGCTTCAGTTCTCACTTTCCATTCTGCAAACGTACTTTTTCCTGATGCCGGACAACCGACTAATATCGTTAATGTTGGTATCTTTTTCATTTTATTTTATTTTTAAGTCGTAAAGTCCAAAGTCTAAAGTCATAAAGTCTGGCAAAAAACAGTACAAAATTAATATTGACAATGTCTTTCGACTTGCAACTTATGACTTTTAACTTGATAACTTAATTTATAATCTTGGATCTAATGTTTTTTCTATTTCTTCATTATTGATTCTCTTCAAAAGAAGCAAACGCATTAAATAATTTTCTTCTCCTAAATCTTTATAAGGAATCTGAAGCATTTTCTGGTTGATTTCCCAGCCGTTTATAGACTGTTCCAGCTTCTTTTTTACGTTTCTTTTATCCAAATAATAATCAAAATCTTGATGGAAATTCACTCCGTAAATCATCGTCAGGTAATTGTTGTTTCTGACTTTAAAACACGGTGGCAAACCTTTAATGTAATTCTGAACTGGCTTAATCATGATTCCTTCTTCGTTTGCTTCTGTCAGTTTTTCGAAAAAAGCATACATTTCTTTTAGCTTTTCTTCTTTATTGGAAGCTGTAATTTCCAAATGCAAAAACGGATCATCGTTAATCATTTTATAAGTCAAATTGCTGTTTAGCATTATTTCCTCGCCCGAAATTTTTACTTCTTTTAAAATCGTAAACGGTTTAAAACAAATTTCGCCTTCTGTTCCAAAAGTATCAATCTGATTTTTGAACACGTTTAATGACTCTTGTTGTTTATTCAAATCCGGAATTTTTACTGCCTGCAAAGCATCATACTGACGGATAATATGCATTTTGTGCTTGCCTGCGAATTCCTTTCTCGAAAGTTGTTTTTTATCTGAAACATACGCTGTAAAGTCCTGATCTTTTTTGACATTGCTTAATTTTTCAATCAATCCCGAATCTTTTAAATAAGAATTGTATGTCTGCAAAGCCTCATAATAACCTATAAATTCTTTTTCGATTAATCCAGCTCCCAAAACTTTCCATGGCAACAATTCAGAGGCAATCAAAAGAGTTTCGAATTCAGGGAAATCAATTAGCATTTTGGCATGTAAATCTTTCAGGCTATCAATCGCTTTTTCAATGTCAATATGATCTATTTTGTGGCCATTTCTCGAAACGAAATAGGTTTCTTCAATATTTCTTTTTAGATAAATGGTGCAGTACGAACCCATGTATTTCTTTTGAACTACAAATTCGGTAACACCGTTTTCCATATAATACTGAATCGCTGTTTCGATGCTTTCAATCTCGTTTTTTTCCTTATTTTTTGGCGCAGGCGAAATGGTTGGCGAAAAATCATTGATTTTATTTTGACAAAACCACTCTATTCTGTTTCTTACTTTATAGTCTAACATTTTCTACTTTTTTTGAATGATTACAGCGCTTGTTGGGTAAACTCCTTTTACACAATCTCCTACTCCATGAAATGTTTTCGGATTTGGAAAAATTTCATTTATAAACGTTACAAACTCTGCATTTGATAATTCGAAATCATGATCGTCGTGTCGAAATTCTTCGGTCAATTCGTAATTTACATTAAAAGCCTTGTCTGGCGTTGTAACAAACAATTGGGTAAAATTTGTATTGTCTCTAATCCAGATCAACAACTCTTTTGCATCTTCAACCGAATTGTGTTCAATCACTTCACTTAAAATAATTTGTCCTTCAAAACCTTTAAGTTCTTCTAGATTTTCTGTCCAGATTAAATTATCTGTCCTTTCTGATTCCTGAATTTTATCGGCAATGTGCTTAAAATCAACTTCGTCATACGCATAATAATCCACAGTAAATCCTTTTTTATGAAGCATTTTGTAATACTGCAATTCGCCACAGCCAAAGTCTAAAACAGCTTCATCAAAATTAATTTTACCACAGATAAATTCTTTTCTGGACTGATGCGTGTCTGTAAATCTAAACTGAACTTCGTTATCAAAATAAGCTTCCAACTGCGGTTTAAATTTCTCAAACTGCACCGGAGAACGCATAATTCTTTTTATGAAAAGATAAAAAACAAAGTACGGAACACCGGTAAGATTCGTGAACATGGTTATATGCTTTTGAATAAAATAATCATCAATA
Source organism: Flavobacterium notoginsengisoli (assembly GCF_042686225.1). Classification (NCBI taxonomy): domain Bacteria; kingdom Pseudomonadati; phylum Bacteroidota; class Flavobacteriia; order Flavobacteriales; family Flavobacteriaceae; genus Flavobacterium; species Flavobacterium notoginsengisoli. Next base: position 395,696 of record NZ_JBHUOT010000004.1, on the reverse strand, counting down.
AAAGTGTACACCGCATACCTGTTGGTAAAATGGGTAAATAATGCCACCAGCGAAAATTTCTGCATTGCCTCTCTTACCGTCGATCCTTCGATTTTTAATTCGAAATTGTTCCCTATTTTATGAACCAGCGTAATTCCGTCTATGTATTTTGACAAAAGGTATTTTTCGTTTTTATACCAGTTGGAATCTATAAAAAAAGTTGGAACCTCTATTGTACATTTCGCTGTATCAACTTCATCATAGTTTTTCTCTAACCATGGAATGACTGCTTCGTCTAAAACTTTATTTTCTTTATACAAATGATTAAAAAACTCCGTCATCATGTTCAATGCCAATAACGGACTGCAATAACTTTGAAAATCAATTTGATTTCCTTCTTCCGGCAGATAGCTGTTTTTACCGTCAAGAAAAACACAGTGATATTCATTTTCGGCTATAACATTTCCAATTACGATTCCGTTTTTCAATTCCTTCAAATAAAGCCCCTGGTCTGTATTTGGGTTTTTATAAAGAATATCTAAAAAGTATTTATTATCTGATTTAAGTTTAATAATCATGGCTTTTTGTTTTGTTTGACAAATATAGTTTTGTCACTGCGCAGTTATTTTGCGCAGTTTGAAATTAATTTTTAAAAAGTGCACACGATGTGCAGATTTTTATATTGATACTTCTCAAAGTCCGTCTAATTAGACACGGATTTTACAGATTCGCTAAAGCGAAGACGCGGATAAAAACGGATTTTTAAATAATTTAAACAGAAAATAGTTTTAATCCGCGTTTTTACGAAGTAAATCCGTTTTATCCGCGTCACAAATACGCTTTATCAAATCATTAGTATGTTAAAAATGTAATCTCATATTGATTTTTATTCTTCTTCTCTATTAAAAGGTTTTTCATGCTTTGGACGAATCATTTTCCAGATTATTTCTGAATAATCTCTGTTGTCCAGCATCGAAAACAAAACATTTGGATATTGACAGGTTAAAAAATAAAAAGCAGTTTCTTTTCGGGATTCTAAAACTTTGAAATCCAATTTACATTGTTCTTCAATAGCTTTAAATTCTTTTTCTAAATCGGCTTTTGTCTGCTTAACCCAGCTGAAAAACTCATCAGGAACACGTTCCAGAATTTCTTCCATTGATTGCTTTGTTTTTAAATATTCCCAGATATTCAAATTCGAAACCTGAGTAATGATTCGGTGCAAACGCAGGTATTCGTCAAATTTAATTTTTACACGGAAGTTGTTTGCATATTTGATAATGAAACCTTCTTTGTTGGCCAATTCCATTTCTTTTAAAGTCTCAATATCTTTAATTCCGTGGTATTTTTCAACAACAGGAAAACCAATATCTTCCAACGGAAATTCTTCTCCTGAATTGGTATCAATAATGGCCAGCAAAACCAACTCTTCTGATGCGCCGTAATCTAAAACAATACGGTTTTCAGGATAAATAATTTCGAACAAATAGGTTTTATTTTTATCCAAAAGCGACCATGAATCTTTATATTTTCCGTGCAACATTTCATTCGCTTTATCTGACTGTTCGCTGGCAAAAGAGCCTCTGCTGGCCATAAAAGGAACATTTTCTATCCAGTATAAAATACCCAGCGAACCGTCCATTTTATCATAAACCTCAAAAGAAGTTTCAGGCAGGATTTCATTTTCCATTTCGCCTAAGTTGAAAAACTTTGGAAAAGGTCTTGCCACAACATTTAAATCTTTATCTAAAATAAGACCACGACAAGCAATGGTAATTTCGTTCCAAACTTTATCAAATTGGGCATTTTGAGTATAATTATAAATGTACAAATCGTGTTCAGGGTGTTTGTTTACCCTTACATAGTTTGCCGAAATCATTTCTTTTAAAAGTGTTGTATTCATTAGTTCTTTCCTTTGAACAAAGATTCAAAAGTTACTGCGTAGTTATTTTGCGTAGTTAAAATCATTTTTTTTAAAACGAAATAAATCAAGCATTTAAACCTCATTTATTGCATCAAGTATTTTTAAATACAAAAGATTTGCCTCCAATTCATTTAAAATAACATTATGGTGTCCATAAGTTATTTTTCGGGTAATATTATCGTCTGGTTTAAGAATTGCCCACTTAATTAATTCGCTAATTCCTGAAGGTGTAATTATTCCTGAATCATTCTCAAATTTTGGGCATTTTATATTAACTCCTCCTCCATTTCGAAAACTCAAACTCATTATTCTTTTATCATCATCTTGTTCTAGTCCATATTTAAGACAAACTACCTGATTATTTGTTACTATCATTACCTGATTTCCGTCAAAAGTAGTTTGATCATATTCGTTGTAAGCCCACCAAATATAGGTTTTAGCATCTACAACTATTTTACGTTTTCCTTTTTTGTTTATTCCCATTTTTATAAATCATTTTCATCTTCATATTTATATTCAGACGTTTTTTTCATACTTAAACTTCTTGTTTTCAGCAATTCAACGAAATACAAAAGCCCTTTTTGTAAATCGTTTAAATTGACGTTTTCTTCCCTGAAAAGATATTTTCGCAATTCAGGAAAATGTTCTGCAATTTGATTTTTAGCATACAGTTCTTTGTTTTCCTGAAGCGCCATGCATTGTCCTAACTGAAAAGCGATTGACTTTATAATGTCATGGTTATTTTTTCCTTTTCCAAAAGAAACAATTTTAGTTAAATCGAGTTTTTCCAGAGCCTGAATTCTTTCCTGCAGATTTCCGTTTAACGCTTTTTTTACCAAAACACGGTACTCGGTTTTGCTTACAAAAGATAAAATTATTCGGGTGCTTCTTAAAAATTTCAAATCGACATCACGCACCAAAAGTTTTGCAATTTGATTTTTCTGATTTTGTTTATGAAAATCATAGGTATAAAACAAAGCATTATTTAATTCATCCGTTGTTCCTTTATACACCTCAGTTAAATGTCCGTTTTTACAAATGGTAAGATTGGCATTGATTTCTTTACCAGGAAAAAATGAATCTATTGATTGACTTAATTCTTTTGATAAAGCCAGTTTTCCTGCTATTGTTTCGGGCATTTTTTCAATAAAGAAAACCAAATCGACATCGAGCGAATTTTCAGATCCGAATATTTGATAGATTGGTGGTTTCATTTTTAAAATTTTTCGTTTAGCATATCGACGCATTCATCATTACAACTCAGAAAACCATTTACCGATTGAAACTCTCCAAAATTGCTAATCAGTTTTAGCCAATAATGAACATATTGTTGTAAAATTTCTTTTTCTTTTACAGTGATTGTTTTTCTATAAATAAAAGCTTCCAAATCACTAAAATGGCTGACAAATTTCTTTTTAGTATATATTTTTATATCACTTTCAATTAATGCAATATTTTGTCCTATGTAAAAAGCAATGATTTTCCAAATATCAATATCATCAGTATTCTTTTGATTAAATTCTGAAATAGAAACAAAATCTATATTCCCGAGAGCTTTCAATTTCAGATTAAAATCATGAATTCCTTTTAAGATTGGTCGAATCTTAGTTCTGTATTCAGTTCTCGTCAGCATAGTCAAAACGGTACGTACAGCTTTATAAATAGCTAATGTTTTATTTCTAACATGTTTTTCTTTTACCAGCAATTCATGATTTTGTTCATGTAGAGAATACGTTTGCAACAATGCATTATTAAGCGAATCAATCCATGATTTTGTATAAATGGTATCTGAAATTTTTCCATTTTCAATCACAGCTAATGTTGCATTCCAATTCAGATCATACTCTTTCAAAAGTGCCAATACTTTATTTTTTCTGTCCTCCTGCTTTTCAGGCATGTCTTCTTTTGAAATAATAATGATTACATCCTGATCTGTAGAATCGTCGGAACCATAGAAATAATAAGGATATGGCAAATTAGGTTTCATTATAAATTATTTTTAATTGGTAATGTAAAGTTTATGATCTGGTACGCGGTTATTTTGCGTAGATTTTAAAATCGTAAAAGTTCATATTTTAAATATTCCCTCAAATTATATCCAAACATAATAATATCGGCACCCCAGACAGAAATAACTGGCGATAGATATTTATCTTCAAAAACCACGAGAACACGATGATGATGCATTGGTATGTATCCTACTATTTTTGAAACATCAAAACCAGCCTCGGTTAAAACACTTTCTGCTTCAATTTTATTATCATTAAGCTCCTCAATGATCCATCTCGATTTTTCATAATCTTCAGGATATTGATAAAAGAAATGATCCTCAGAATATTCTATATCTGATTCATCCTCCGGATTAATTGAAATGGTTGGTCTATCTAAATTAGAAAAAAGCAAAAGCATTTCTCTATATTCCCAGGGAAAATCAAATCCAAATAATATTTGCAATTGATCAATTTCTTTTCTGCTGATACCGTTTACAAGTTTGCTATCAGGTTGAATTTGAAATCCGTAAATGTCATTGTAAAGTTTTATTTTTTGAAGCCTCTTTTCTATTTTATATTTAAGGTCTTTGATTGTCATCATCTTTCTATTTTTTAACCTGAGTTCGATTATTATATGCTTTTAATTTACTTATTTTCAAACGTTTATATTACAGCGTTTTCCTGCAAGGTCTTTTTTTGACCTTGTAGGTATTGTTCTCTTGATATCCAGATACCTACAAGGTTTTAAAAACCTTGCAGGAACTAAAAAAATATTTTAAATCAACCAATTAATAATCGAACTCAGGTTTTTAAATAAAAACCACGAACTCAATTAAGAATCCGCGGTTTCTGTTTTTAATCTATTAATAATTGCGTCACCACTGCTGGATTCATCGCCCATTGCGCTGTGTAAACCTCATCGGCAATTTCATTTTCGGTGATTGTCAAACCTTGAGCTTCCGCTTTAAGCTGTAACAAACTACCAATATTCAATTTGCTGTTTAGTTTTGCCAATAGCGCCTGAACGCCTTTGAAATCCAATCCACCAACAACCTGACCTCCGAAAGTCATCTCTAACCAAACGATTTCTCTTTTGGCTACATCCAACACTCCAAAAACCAAACCTTTGGCAACATTCTGCGTCACACGAACCTGATGATCTACACACGACGGATCGTAGGCAACACCAGTTTTCTCCGAAATTTTCATCGGATATTTACTGTTCATCCAACCTACAACTAGATTTGGCGTAATACTTCCGTTGCTGTAAGCATTGCAAGTAAAAGTTACAAATTTAGCTTTGGCTTTCGCCAATTCGTCGATGTTGATATTGATATATTCGGCAGTTCCAATTTTATTCGGAATGCTTCGGATATCACCGCTATGCTGACAACCTGTAGTTGTCAATCGGCTGAAAGAGCAAATATCGGCTTTATCTTCATAAGCAATATGACAGCTCAAATCCATATCTAAATGTTGCGCTGGTAAATCTTTACCCCATTGCATAAACAATCGCACTTCGTTACCTTCAACCGGGAAACGTGTTCCCATTAAAGCAACTGGCAAATCCTGAACTGTTTCGCTTCGGTCTCCAATAGAAACCGGAATATTAAACAATTGCGGATCGATATAGATCGTTTTGTTGGTATTTGGAACTGAAGCAAATCGTTTTTTCATAGCCAAAAGACATAATTCTTCGATTTTAGTTTTCATTTCTTCCAACTGAAAATCTTCGTATAATCCCAACAACTGATTTGCACCAATTCGTTTGTTTGTTCCGCCCAGAGGTTTCACGCTTCTTTGCATGTTTTTATCAAAATAATTTTGAGCATACATGTTCAAAGTAAACACCAATCGAGCTGGAACTTTATCGATAATTTCTTCAAAATGGGCAACAGTTTCCTCCGCTCCAAACCAAAGCATATTCGAAAATAACGAACGTGCAAATAATCCTGGACGCTGTTTCAATAAGGCAAATGTTTTATCGGCATCAAATTTCAATCTTGACGAGTTCACTTTGCTTTGCCAAACGTCATACACTTGGTTGTAGAATACATCCATTAAAAAGTTCAATTTCTCAAACCCTTTTCTTTTGCTGTATTCTGCCAAACGCAACGCTCGGATAAAACGAACCCACATTCCTCTTTTTGGATGCATCGTTTCGCACATCGTTTCAACATCCATGTTCATATTGTTCAACCAATTTGCAACCATTAAACATTCTTTTCGGGAATATTTTAGTTTCAAATCTTTTTGAGATGCAATTCTCGCCTGAACGCTTATATCTAAAACATTATGGAGATGCTGTGCATTTTTTGATGTTCTTTTGATAATCGTTTTTGGCTCGATAATCTGAAGCATTCCTGTGTTTTTATACCACAAGTATCGCAAGATATCTGTTGGCGTTTTCAAAAACTGAGACGCTTCTGCTTCTTTACCATTTTCGATCAAAAGATCAATAACCAGCATTAAAGTTTCCTTCATGGCTACTTCGGTTTTTGGTAAAGGCAAATAGTGCATCGCCATTTTTAAACTATCTACCTGAGTAGCGTCTAAAGCAGTTTTAGATTGCAATAACGAGATATAGAAATCATTTAAATCTTTTTCTGACCATAATTCCAGTATTTTCAATTTGCTTCCTTGTCCGATATTTTCCAGTTTTCCAAATTCAAACGGAGTTCCGCAGAACGGACAACCATTATATCTTTCTAACGGAAAAGTATTATCTGGAATAATATGTCCGCATTGTAAAGTTGTTCCGTTTTTAGTCTGGAAAACATTTCCGAAAAAAGTGATAATATGATCTACAACAGATTCATTGGTTGGAACATTCCATTCTTTTACCAATGGCGTCCAGTTTTTATCGGTTCCTAAAACTTCTCTTAGAACTTCTAAAACCTCGATTTTATAAGTTGGGCTCACGTTATTTAAAGCATGAAGCAAAGATTCAGAAAATGTAAATCCAAGTTTTGAAACATTGGCTAACAAAACGGATGTTGTTCCTGATAAATTTTTAACGTCATTTGCAATCATTTCTGAAGGAATGAAAATAGCATTTTGACGTAAACTGATTTTTAATAATTCTTTTGTTTTCATTTTTTTTAATTTTTAAAATTTAGATAATTGCGTTTCTGAGTTCTACCTAAAAGATTTTGAAGTAAGAAACACTTGACCTGAAATTGGAGTGTAATGAATTAGCTGATTCAAAGTGACAGTTTGGTGGGTTCCCCCGAAGTAAGCTAATCTTGACCCTCTTTTTTTATTAATGATGATTTTAAAACTTGCCGGACTCGAACCGGAGTAACCAATTGTCTGAAGTAAGTTTTAATTGACCATTAATTGTGGAACAGGTGGGATTCGAACCCACGACCCGGACATTAAAAGTGTAAGAAGTAAATTTTGATTGACCTTTGATGGATAATTTCAAAACTACCTGCTCTAACCGCTGAGCTACTGCCCCAATTATGATTATAAAATAAAAAGGTAATCGTATAAGTGTGTACATTGGAAAGTGTTTTCGAAGTAACTCAAACTTGACCTGTTTTATTCTCTTTTTTACTTCTATGAACGTTTGTTTTTTATTTCTGAACAAAGATTTTAAAACTAGTGCGCAATTATTTTGCGTAGTAAAATTTTTGTTTCATTTTTTAGAAATACTATTTGTTTTATTTCTTGAACAAAGATTTCAAAACTACTACGCAATTATTTTGCGTAACTAAAAAATTAATTTTCTGTGACCTTGATGAGATTCGAACTCATATTCCCTTTCAGGCATTGCGGCTCTAAATACGCTTCCCTACTTTCCCTTACGATTTCGGTGCTTCTGTAAATTCTACCCATTAGTCCGCGCAGGTCTAACCGGAATATCCGCAAACTCTACAGTTACCAATTTTTCTGTAGGCTTTTCCTTTTAAGCTACAAGGCCTTTGTTTCGATAGGACAAAGATTTCAAAACTACTACGCAATTATTTTGCGCAGTAAAAAAAGAATTTTAAATTTGAGTAAAAAACAAGATGAATTTAAAAAAAATTTATTCTGACTTACTCTCTAATATTGGCTTTTCAGCCAATGAAATTCAGCAAAACTGGTTGGATTTAGAAAAGGCATATTCCAAAAAATCAAGGCATTACCATAATCTCGCGCATTTAAGAGAAATGATTGCCCTTTTTGAAATCTACCGAAACAAACTTCAAAACCCAAACGAAATATTATTTTCTATTTTCTATCATGATTTTATTTATTCGGCATCCAAAAAAGATAACGAACTCAAAAGTGCCGAATATGCAATATCTATTTTTACAGATATTAAACCCGACAGGTTTTTGAAACCTGTCGGGTTTGCGAAACCGGATAAACAATTAATTTTTGACGCAATTTGTGCAACGCAACAGCATCAACATAATTCTATTGAAGATATTAATTGGTTAATCGATTTTGATTTGAAAATCCTCGCTAAAGATTGGGAAGATTATAAAATGTATTTTGAACAGATCAGAAAAGAATATCGTATTTATCCTGATTTTCTCTACAAACCCGGACGCGCAAAAGCTTTGAAACATTTTCTGGATAATAAGTTTATTTTTCAGACTGATGAGTTTAGGGGTTTGTATGAGGAAAAAGCTCGGGCTAATATTGAAAAAGAAATAAAGTTATTAAGCTAAAAAATTGAATCTCGCAAAGACGCAGAGTCGCAAAGTTTTTATTAAAGATTAAACGCACAGTTTGTCATCCTGAGGAACGAAGGATCACACAAGAAACTCTACAAAGATTGGCGATTCTCTTTGAGGAATATTGGATGTGATCCTTCGTTCCTCAGGATGACAAAAAAAGCAAATCATTTTAATCGTCTTAATCTGTGGCATAAAAAAATAAATCTTTGCGCCTTTGTGCCTTTGTGGCAAAAAACACCACAATGTCACAAAACAAAAACGCCTTAATTCGATACAAAACGATTGACAAATGCCTTCAGAATAAATACAGGCAATGGACACTCGAAGATTTAATCGAAGAATGTTCTGAAGCTTTATTTGAATATGAAGGCAGACAAAACCCAATCAGCAAGCGAACCATTCAAATGGATATTCAGCTGATGCGAAGTGAGAAACTCGGTTATAATGCGCCAATAGTAGTTTACGATAAAAAGTATTATAAATATGAAGACGAAGATTTTTCAATAACCGATATTCCACTGACGGAAACGGATATGAATGTTTTGACCGAAACAGTTTCGATGTTGAAGCAGTTTAAAGATTTCTCTTTATTTAATGATGTATCGGATATACTACAGCGATTGGAGGACAAAATCTATTCAGAAAAGTCCAATACCAATCCTGTAATCTATCTCGATAAAAATGAAAAACTAAAAGGACTGCATTATCTGGACGAAATATATCAGGCGATTATCAAAAAAATGGTTTTGGTTATTACCTATAAATCTTTTAAATCCAGAGACGAAAGTAAATTCCATTTCCATCCTTTTATCTTAAAGGAATTCAACAACCGCTGGTTCTTAATCGGGAAGAAAAAAGCCTCGCAGCCGATTACCAATTTGGCATTGGACAGAATTATTTCAATTGATTACGATTTTAATCATCCTTATCTAGAAGAAGATTTTGATGCCGACAGTTATTATAAAGACGTAATTGGCGTAACTGTGAATTCAGGATTAAAAGCAAGACGTATTGAATTATGGGTTGATGCTTCGAATGCTCCTTATGTACTCACAAAACCTTTGCATACTTCTCAGCGATTAATCAAGGAAAATGAAGATGGGAGCGTTATTATACATATATATGTAATCCCAAATTATGAAATGGAACGGCTTCTGTTAGGATTTGGAAGCTGTTTGGAGATTTTAAGGCCAGAAGGTCTGAGAAATCGTATGAAAAAGACTCTTCTAGATGCTATTTCGCGCTACGATTCTGACGAACCAATTGAAAAAAATGCATAATTTTTTACATAATAAAGAATTTAATGTTTTTTAAAAACCAAAAAGAGATTTTTACCGCATTAAAAATGTTAAAATCTAAAAAAAGAATAGTATATTACACTTAAAATAAACAACCAAAACCCTCTAAATCAGGGATATTTTATAACTAACCAAAAAAATATTAAAAAATCATATGCATGCATAGTATTTTTTAGTTATATTTGAAATCGATATAGTTACCTATGAAAGACAAAACGATAGATTATATTTTAAGAGCAACTTGGCAGGCTGTTTCAAGAATGTACAATGAAGAAGCTGCTAAATACGATGCAACAATGGCAACGGGATTTGCTCTTTTAAGTATGGACAAAGAAGAAGGAACTCCATCAACCGCTTTAGGCCCAAGAATGGGCATGGAAGCAACTAGCTTAACCAGAACCTTAAAATCTATGGAAGAAAAAGGTTTAATTGTTCGCAAAAAGAATCCAAGCGACGGACGAGGTGTTTTGATCTACCTGACCGATTTTGGAAAAGAAAAAAGAGATTTATCTAAAAATACAGTTCTGAAGTTTAACGAAAGCGTTAGAAAACATGTTTCGGAAGAAAAGCTGAATCATTTTATCGAAGTTTCTGAAATCATCAACGAACTGATTCACGATAAAAACATATTTAATTCAACAGAAAATACAGAAAAGGAATAGTCTAAAAGTCATTCTTTTTCTCCTACAAACAAATAATAACAAGTATGAAACGCACAATTAAAAAAGTTGCTGTAATTGGATCCGGAATCATGGGTTCAGGTATAGCTTGTCATTTTGCTAACATTGGTGTCGAAGTTTTACTTCTGGACATTATACCGCGCGAACTGACCGAAGCTGAAGCTAAAAAAGGATTAACTCTTGAAAGTAAAGCTGTTCGTAACCGAGTGGTAAACGAGCACTTGGCGAATTCATTAAAATCGAAACCCTCTCCTATTTACAGTCAAAAATTTGCAAGCCGGATCACAACTGGAAACACAACTGATGATATAGCAAAAATTGCCAATGTTGACTGGATTATCGAGGTTGTAGTAGAACGTTTAGACATTAAGAAATTAGTTTTTGAACAAATCGAAAAATTCCGTAAACCGGGAACTTTGGTTACTTCAAACACTTCTGGTATTCCAATTCATTTTATGAGTGAAGGAAGAAGCGAAGATTTCCAACAACACTTCTGTGGAACACACTTTTTTAACCCTGCGCGTTACTTAAAATTATTTGAAATTATTCCTGGTCCAAAAACTTCTACTGAAGTATTGGATTTCTTAAACGAATACGGATCTAAATTCTTAGGAAAAACTTCGGTTGTTGCTAAAGATACTCCGGCGTTTATTGGAAACAGAATTGGGATTTACGGAATCCAGAGTTTATTCCATTTGGTTAAAGAAATGGGATTAACAATTGAAGAAGTTGATAAATTGACAGGACCAGTAATTGGTCGTCCAAAATCGGCTACTTTCCGTACGGTTGACGTTGTTGGTTTGGATACTTTGGTGCACGTTGCCAATGGTATTTACGAAAATTGCCCGAACGACGAACAACACGAATTGTTCAAACTTCCTGATTTTATCAACAAAATGATGGAAAATAATTGGTTAGGAAGCAAAACTGGACAAGGTTTTTATAAAAAAGTAGATAAAGATATTCTTTCTTTAGACTTAAATACATTAGAATACCGCGCTGCGAAAAAAGCAAATTTTGCTACACTTGAGCTAACAAAAACTATTGATAAACCAATCAATCGTTTTAAAGTTTTAGTAAAAGGAACAGACAAAGCGGGAGAATTCTACCGTAAGAGTTTCGCCGGAATGTTTGCTTATGTGTCAAACAGAATTCCTGAAATCTCAGACGAATTATATAAAATTGACGATGCCATGAAAGCTGGTTTTGGATGGGAAAATGGTCCATTCGAAATCTGGGATGCCATTGGTGTTGCCAAAGGAATTGAAATCATGAAAGCAGAAGGTTTAGAGCCGGCTGCATGGGTTACTGAAATGTTGGCTTCTGGAAGCGACAGTTTCTATTCTGTAAAAGAAGGAGCAACTTATTTTTATAACATTCCAACAAAATCACAAGTTAAAGTTCCTGGACAAGATTCATTTATTATTCTGAACAACATTCGCGAAAGCAAAAAAGTTTGGAGCAACAGTGGAGCAATCATTCAGGATTTAGGAGACGGAATTTTAAACTTAGAATTCCAATCTAAAATGAATACAATTGGTGGCGATGTACTTCAAGCTATCAATAAAGCAATCGACTTATCTGAAAAAGAATATCAAGGTTTAGTTATTGGTAACCAAGCAGCGAATTTCTCTGTTGGGGCTAATATCGGAATGATTTTCATGATGGCGGTTGAGCAGGAATACGACGAATTGAACATGGCAATTAAATTGTTCCAAGACACCATGATGCGTGTTCGTTATTCTTCAATTCCAGTTGTAGTTGCGCCTCACGGAATGACTTTTGGCGGTGGATGCGAAATGAGCTTACATGCTGATAAAGTAGTTGCTGCTGCAGAAACATACATGGGATTAGTTGAATTTGGTGTTGGTGTACTTCCTGGTGGAGGTGGATCTAAAGAAATGGCTTTAAGAGCTTCAGATTTATTCCGCAAAAATGATGTGGAATTGAACGTTCTTCAAGAGTATTTCTTGACAATTGCAATGGCTAAAGTTTCGACTTCTGGTTATGAAGCTTTTGATACCGGACTTCTTCAACACGGAAAAGATGTTATCGTAGTAAACAAAGATCGTCAGATTGCTGAAGCTAAAAAACATGCTTTGTTAATGGCTGAAGCTGGTTATACACAACCTATCAGAAGAACGGATGTTAAAGTATTAGGAAAACAAGCTTTAGGTATGTTCTTAGTTGGAACAGATCAAATGGAAGCTGGAAAATACATTTCTGAGCACGATAAGAAAATCGCAAACAAACTGGCTTACGTAATGGCTGGAGGTGATTTATCTGAAGCAACTTTAGTATCTGAACAATACTTATTAGATATCGAACGTGAAGCTTTCTTATCTCTTTGTACTGAGCGTAAGACTTTAGAGAGAATTCAATATATGTTAACTAAAGGAAAACCGCTTCGTAATTAGAAAATAGAACAAAGAGAATAGAATATAGATTCAAGACTTTGTAAAGTCTATTTTCTATACTCTATCTTCTATACTCTTAAAAAACAAAACAAATGAAAACAGCATATATAGTAAAAGCATATAGAACAGCAGTTGGAAAAGCTCCAAAAGGTGTTTTTAGATTTAAAAGACCTGATGAATTAGCTGCAGAAACCATTCAGTTTATGATGGATGAACTGCCTGATTTTGATAAAAAACGTATCGACGACGTTATGGTAGGAAATGCCATGCCGGAAGCCGAACAAGGTCTTAACGTTGGACGTTTGATCTCTTTAATGGGATTAAAAGTAGAAGACGTTCCTGGTGTTACAGTAAACCGTTACTGCGCATCTGGATTAGAAACTATCGGAATGGCGACTGCTAAAATCCAATCAGGAATGGCAGATTGTATCATTGCCGGTGGTGCAGAAAGTATGAGTTTTATTCCGATGGGAGGTTATAAACCAACTCCGGATTATAAAGTTGCAGCTGCAGGTCACGAAGATTACTATTGGGGAATGGGTTTAACTGCTGAAGCGGTTGCAAACCAATACAAAATCTCAAGAGAAGATCAGGATGAGTTTGCTTACAACTCTCACATGAAAGCTTTAAAAGCACAGGCTGAAGGAAAATTCGACAGACAAATCGTTCCGATCACTGTTGAGCAGACTTTCATCAATGAAAATGGAAAAAAAGAAACGAAGTCATATGTTGTAAAACAAGACGAAGGTCCAAGAGCTGGAACTTCTGTTGCTGCTTTAGCTGGTTTAAGACCTGTTTTTGCTGCTGATGGAAGTGTAACTGCCGGTAACTCATCTCAAATGAGTGATGGTGCAGCTTTTGTTTTGATCATGAGTGAGGACATGGTTAAAGAATTGAATCTTGAGCCAATCGCCAGATTAGTAAATTTTGCTTCTTCTGGTGTTGAGCCAAGAATTATGGGTATTGGTCCTGTAAAAGCTATTCCGAAAGCTTTGAAACAAGCGGGATTAACATTAAACGATATTGAGTTAATTGAATTAAATGAAGCTTTTGCTTCACAAGCTTTAGCTGTAACTCGTGAATTAAACATTAATCCAGAAATCGTAAACGTAAACGGTGGAGCGATCGCTTTAGGTCACCCGCTGGGATGTACAGGAGCTAAACTTTCTGTTCAGTTATTTGATGAGATGAAACGCAGAGGTAACAAATACGGAATTGTTTCTATGTGTGTGGGAACTGGGCAAGGAAGCGCTGGTATATACGAAGTTCTTTAAAAGAGAGAATAGAATATAGAGTATAGAAAATAGACTTATACGCCTAAAAGAGAATGAGACATAATTATAAGAACTTGCAGATTTGGCAGCTTGGAATTGCAATTGCTAATGAAATTTCAGATTTATTAATCGAGTTTCCAAAACATGAAAGATATGATCTAAGTTCTCAAATTAGCAGATGTTCTGTTTCAATGCCGAGTAATATTGCCGAAGGATCTTCAAGAACTGATAAGTCTTTCAGTCATTTTTTAGACATCTCTCTAGGTTCTTCATTTGAACTGATTACACAGTTACTAATTGCAACACATAGAAAATATATAAACGAAAAACAATTTAACCAATTAGAAATTAAAATAGAAGAATTCCAAAGAATGACAATGAGTTTCCAAAACGGGCTAAAGTAAAAGTCTATTTTCTATACTCTATATTCTATTTTCTTTCATAAAAAACAAAAACAAAATGGCAGATACAATCGAAAAAAACGTAACCTGTGGTGGTCAGTTTTTAGTTAAAGAAACAAAATGCGAGGATATCTTCACACCAGAAGATTTCTCAGAAGAGCAATTAATGATGCGTGACTCTGTAAAAGAGTTTGTAGACAAAGAAATTTGGCCTAACAAAAATCGTTTTGAGAAAAAAGATTACGCATTTACAGAAGAAAGCATGCGTAAAGCGGGTGAACTTGGACTTCTTGGAGTTGCGGTTCCAGAAGAATACGGTGGATTAGGAATGGGATTTGTTTCTACAATGTTAGTTTGCGACTACATTTCTGGAGCAACAGGTTCGTTCTCAACTGCTTTTGGTGCTCACACTGGAATTGGAACTATGCCAATTACACTTTACGGTACTGAAGAACAAAAGAAAAAATACGTTCCTAAATTGGCTTCTGGAGAATGGTTTGGAGCTTATTGTTTAACTGAACCAGGTGCAGGATCTGATGCTAACTCAGGAAAAACTAAAGCAGTTTTATCTGAAGACGGAAAATACTACTCTATCACTGGTCAAAAAATGTGGATTTCGAATGCAGGTTTCTGTAGCGTTTTCATCGTTTTTGCTCGTATTGGAGATGATAAAAATATTACAGGTTTCATCGTAGAAAACGATCCTTCAAACGGAATTTCTATGAATGAAGAAGAGCATAAATTAGGAATCCGTGCTTCTTCTACTCGTCAAGTTTTCTTCAACGAAACAAAAGTTCCAGTTGAAAACATGTTATCTGAAAGAGGAAACGGTTTCAAAATCGCTATGAACGCTTTGAATGTTGGTCGTATTAAACTAGCTGCAGCTTGTTTAGATGCTCAAAGAAGAGTTACTTCTGGAGCTGTAAAATATGCTAACGAAAGAATTCAGTTCAATACTTCTATTTCATCTTTTGGAGCTATCCGTTCTAAATTAGCTGAAATGGCAACTAATGCTTACGCTGGAGAAAGTGCTTCTTACCGTGCTGCAAAAGACATCGAAGACAGAATCGCTGCTCGTGAAGCTGAAGGAACTTCTCATCAAGAAGCTGAATTGAAAGGTGTTGAAGAATATGCTATCGAATGTTCTATCTTGAAAGTAGCAGTTTCTGAAGACGTTCAATCTTGTTCTGATGAAGGAATTCAGATTTTTGGTGGAATGGGATTCTCTGAAGATACTCCAATGGAAAGTGCTTGGAGAGATGCTCGTATCGCTCGTATTTACGAAGGAACAAACGAAATCAACAGAATGCTTTCTGTTGGTATGTTGATCAAAAAAGCAATGAAAGGGCACGTTGATTTACTTGGTCCTGCAATGAAAGTTCAGGAAGAATTAATGGGGATTCCATCTTTTGATACTCCAGATTTTTCTGAATTATTTGCTGAAGAAAAAGGAATCGTTGCTAACTTGAAAAAAGTTTTCTTAATGGTTGCTGGTAGCGCTGTTCAAAAATATGGTCCTGATTTAGATTCACACCAACAATTATTGATGGCTGCTTCTGATATTTTGATCGAAATCTACATGGCTGAAAGTACAATTTTGAGAACTGAAAAATTAGCAAAAGCTCAAGGTGAAGATAAAGTACAAGAGCAAATCGCTATGGCAAAATTATACTTGTACAAAGCGGTTGATATCGTAAACTTAAAAGGAAAAGAAGGAATCGCTTCTTTCTCTGAAGGAGACGAACAACGTATGATGTTAATGGGATTAAAACGTTTTACAAAATACACCAACCTGCCAAATGTTGTGGCATTAAGAGAAAAAATTGCAGAAAAATTGGTTGCAGAAAACACTTACTGCTTCTAATTTCAAAATAGTTTTTAGCTTTTTAATTTGTTTAAACCCGCGCAAGTCCGAAACTGCGCGGGTTTATTTTTTATTTTTATCAAAAAACCAAAAGAAGAAATAGACGCAATATTTTTGCAGCTATTTGCAAAATTTTCGTTAAAATTGGTTTTTTGATCTATATAAACGATTAATTATTGAACGTATTGCAGTATATTTAGCATTCCAAAAACGCTAAAAACAAAAAAATGAAACGAATTACCTTTATTACATTAGCATTATTGTGCGTAAGTATCTCCAATACCTTTGCACAGAAAAATAAAAAAATGGACATTATTGCCTATTACACAGGCGATTCTCAACTTATTGACCAATACGAAGTTGGTAAATTAAACCAAATCATCTTTAGTTTCTGTCATTTAAAAGATGGAAAACTAACCGTTGATTCTCCAAAAGATTCCATTACAATTAAACATTTAGCTTCTTTAAAAGCTAAAAATCCACAATTAAAAATTATTGTATCACTTGGCGGCTGGGGCGGATGCGAACCTTGTTCTGCAGCTTTTTCTACTGCTGAAGGACGCTTAAAATTTGCAAAATCTGTAAAACAATTAAGCGATTCTTATAAAGTAGACGGATTAGATTTAGATTGGGAATATCCTGCAATTGAAGGTCTTCCGGGACATTTATATCAAGCAGTTGACAAACCTAATTTTACTGAATTAGTAAAAATATTGCGTTCTACATTAGGTAAAAAATACGAATTGAGTTTTGCTGCAGGTGGTTTCCAAAAATATTTAGATGAATCTATTGACTGGAAAGCGGTTACTCCATTGGTAAATCGTATCAACATTATGAGTTATGATTTAGTAAACGGATATTCTCAGGTTACCGGTCATCACACTCCATTGTACAGTACAAATCCAAATGAAGAGTCAACAGACAGAGCTGTAGAATTTTTACTAAAACAAGGCGTTCCTGCTGAAAAATTAGTGATTGGCGGTGCTTTTTACACCAGACAATGGATCAATGTTGAAAACATCAACAACGGATTATATCAGGCTGGAAAACACGTTGAAGGCGTTAACTTTAAAGATTACAGCAAAACTTACACAGAGGCAAATGGCTGGAAATATTTTTGGGATGATAAAGCAAAAGCTCCTTATTGGTACAATGCAAGCACAAAAACTTTTGCAACATCAGACGACCTTAAGTCTATCAAAGCTAAAGCAGAATATGTAAAAGCTAAAAAATTAGGCGGAATCATGTTCTGGGAACTTACTTTAGACAGTTTCCGCGACGGAATGGTAAATGAAATTTACAAAGTAAAAACAGCAAAGTAATTTACTTAAAAGCATAAAAAAGGCAGTTGATTTACAAACAACTGCCTTTTTTATTTCATATAATAGCAAAGTTCTATTGAACTTTTGATTTGTCTAATTCTCCAATAAATGGAATTGCCTCTAAAATTTCGCTGCGAATAATAGTCTGTAAGTAAACCTCCAACTGAATGAACTTTGCAGCATTAATTGATCCTATCGCTTTTTTAGCTTTTGAATAGGTCTTACAGTACAGTTTTTCATAAGAAATATGATTTTTCAAAGTTCCTTTGGCTAATTCATCGGCTTTCGCATCAGTAAGGGTTTCGTAATTGGCAGCATAATCATTTATCAATTGAAATTTAGTCTGTCCCAATGCTTTTCGTTGGGTTTCATAATCATCATAAACTTTAGCAAAAGCAGCAGATTGTGCATCTGAAAGATTCATGTACTGTTTTACCAATTCACTTTTAGATTTTCCGTAAACACTTTGTAAAACATCTATATCTTCCTTGAAAGAAGATTGTGCATAAGTTGAAAATGAGGCTACTAACGTAATAAGAATAAGACTTAATTTTTTCATAGTTCTAATTTTTAATTTGTTTTTAAAAATAACATGCATTACTCAAATATACTGATTTTTAATATTTTACGCACAAAACTCATTATACCAAGTCTTATTTTTTTACTTCTTTTGGAGCACTCACTATTCCATCATAAGAAATTGGCGCTCTGTTATTACTATTCACACTCAGTGTAGCTGATCCGTTATAGAAAATGGTAAAAAACAAATCATAAATATCATTTTTCCCTCTAACCGTCGCTTTAAGAACAGTACTTTTCTTTTTATTTTCAATCTTGATGTTTTCAGGTTTTCCTTCAAATTTAATTCCGCCATCGCCATTGTATGCAACATTATAACCACGTCCGAAAAAAGGAAGATCACAAGTTGTATTTTCTTTATTAAACTTTAAAAAATAGGTATTATAGTCCAACTGAATTAACCTTCCTCCCTGCGGCGTAACTTTCTGCGCTTCAAAAACAAAATTTTGAGCATCCAAAAGTGCTTTCATTTCATTTTGTTTTTCAAGTTCTCTTTCTTCTTTAAGCTGTTTTTTTGTTTTTTCTTGTGCTGAAACAGAAAAGCTTAAAGCTAAAAACAATACTAAAATTGAGAATGTGACTTTCATAATACTATTTTTTAGTAAAACGCATCATTGCAATATCGCCGGAAATAAAGTTCAAAGTCTTACCATCATCAGTAATATCATAAGAAGTTATTTTCTGAAGGATTTTCATGTACGTCGTTTCACCCTGACCACCATCCAGGCACATCATTTTGGTGACTGCCATTGGCTGCGTAAAATCAATTTTGTTTCCATCAACAACCAACTTTCCTGTGTACGTATTACAACTGTTATTTCCTGAGACTTGATTATCTTTAGTATTAAAAATAATCGTTGGTTTTTTATTAGGAAACAAACCGTCAAAGGTTATTCGGGGACCAGTAATATAATTCAGTTCCCAAGTACCCTCAAGTTTTGAAACAGCATCACTTTTTTTACTTTTAATAGTATTACAAGAAAGTAATACGGAACCTAGAAAAACGAGAGTAAGAATCTTTTTCATCATAACTTTAAACATTAAAAATGAACAAATTAGAGAAGTTTTGTTTTCAAAAAAACAGATTGAAACCATAACGAATTTAAGCAATATTTTTCGGTTTTGTGCTCAATCGACATTAAATTATAACGTATAGTTTGACTTTTTTTTAACTTTTAGAGTTAAAGTATTCCGTTATTTTATGTTAAATTTACTTAATCTTTAATTAAAAATGCCCGTAAATATGAAAAAACTAATCGTTTCTTTCGCTATAATTACAGCTTTAATCATTGGCTGTAAGACAAATAACAAATCAAATGATGCTAAAACTTTAACTGTTGCACTAGAACCAAAAAGCAATAGTAAAGTTGGTGGAACAGCTGTTTTTACAGAAAAAAATGGAAAAGTTACTGTAGTTGCAAAAATGACCGGACTAGAACCAGGAGTTCACGCCATTCACATTCATGAAAAAGCAGATTGCAGTTCTGCAGATGGAAGTTCTGCCGGAGGACACTGGAATCCAACTTTCAAAAAACATGGAAAATGGGGAGTTGGTGAATATCACAAAGGAGATATCGGAAACTTTACTGCAGATGCAAAAGGTAATGGATCTATTACATTAACTACAGATGAATGGTGTATTGGATGTGGAGACAGCAACAAAGACATTCTTGGAAAAGGTCTGATTGTACACGCAGGAACAGATGACTTTACAACCCAGCCAACAGGAAATGCCGGCGGAAGAGTTGCCTGTGCAGGAATCATCAAATAAGAAAAATCATAAATAACCACTATTTTTAACAAAATCTAGTGGTTATTTCATTTAAAATGAATTCTAAAACAAGAAAAAGACATAGCTTTGCATCAGCAAAATTAAGTCAATGATTAACCCATCAGCACCAGGCTGGATCGATAAGTTTTTTAGCGAACAGAAGTTTTCAGAAGCCATTCCTTTTGAAACAGTAGATTCGTTTTACTACAAAGTAAGAGAAACTGGTTTTATTTATGGACATATTATTGCAATAGATTCCCAGATTCCAATTCCTATAAAAGGCTGGTTTAAAACCGAAATTTCTAAAGTTGCTTTGCTCAACACACTCTATCACGTTTTTTGTTTAGAGAAAAGAAATTCAGAACCTAATCATTTTATTTCAGAAGTATTAAAATTTTACAAACAGATGAATCCTGAGGGTTTTAATTTGTTTAAAATTTTACTTCCTAAAGACACTCCTGCCCTTTCTTTAGAAAACATCATCGATCAAAGGGTTCAGACTAATGATAGTATTATTAGCAAAAACTTTTCGCATTTAGTAACCAATGCTCTCTTGTTTATTGATGTTTTGGCATTTAGACAATATTTGGAACATGGTGAAATTCCGGAGAAATATTTAAAACGTATTGAAGAAACGGTTTTAGGAATTGTTGGCCTGGCTTTAAAAACCAAAACAGTAAAATCACAGCATGATGATTTATTGATTAAGCTTTTCGAAGCTTCCATTCGATATTCAAAATTTTCAAAAGTAACAGTAGAAACTTTAGAAACTTTAAATTTGGATTATTTCAAAAACAGACTGGAACAATATTATCTAATCGATATGGCCGGAATGGCTTTATGGAGTGATGGCGTTGTCGAAAATGAAGAATCCTACTTTTTATATGCTTTAGGCTCAACAATGGGAGTTCCCGACGATTTTGTGACAAAAAGTATGAATACAACCAATACTTTTATTACAACACATAAAAAGAAAATCCCTTATTTTAATTATTCCAATCCCGTTAAACATTTCTACGATCAAATGACGCACAGCGTTATAAAACTGATTGTTAGAAACAAAAACAGATTAATCAGGGAAATTATGCAGAGTAAAGAACTTGTAGTTTTATTAGCTTACTCGACGACAAGAGATTTGGACGCTAAAGAAAAAAAGAAAGTCAAAAAACAGCTTCTGGATATTTGTAAAACCATTCCGTCCCTGACTATATTTTTACTTCCTGGCGGAAGCTTATTACTACCGATATTAATCAAGTTTATTCCAACAATGCTTCCTTCTGCATTTAATGAGAATCTTGACGAAAACGAATAAAAAAAATCGCCCATTAGAGGCGATTTCTTTTTTTATATCTATTAAAGATCTAATTGATAAACCGAATCCAGTTCTTCGTTTGAACTAATGGTTACATTCAAATCAGTTACAAAACCTGAATTTAAACCGTAAACCCAGCCGTGAACCATTAAATCTTGTCCGTTTTTCCAGGCATTTTGAACAATTGATGTTTTTGCTAAGTTATAAACCTGCTCTTTTGCATTGATTTCAACAAAAGCATTAAAACGCTCTTCTTCGTTCTCAATTGAATTCAAGTATTTATCATGTAAACGATATTCATCTTTAATATGACGAAGCCAGTTGTCAATAATTCCAACAGACTGATGTCCCATTGCAGCTTTAACACCACCGCATCCGTAATGTCCGCACACGATAATATGTTTAATTTTCAAAACATTTACAGCATAATCCAAAACACTCAACATGTTCATATCAGAGTGAACAACCATGTTAGCAATGTTACGGTGAACGAAAACTTCTCCTGGTTTTGCACCAACAATTTCGTTTGCAGGAACACGGCTGTCAGAACATCCAATCCATAATAATGGTGGTTGTTGCCCTTTTGCCAAATCAGCAAAATAATTAGGATCTTTTGCCAATGAAGTCTCAACCCACTTTTTATTATTCTCTAATAACTGCTCATAAAATTTTCTCATTTTTTTCTTTTTTGTGTGGTAATTTCTTAGTTATAATAGTCTCAAAAAAAGAACTTGATGTAAAGTTACCTAAATTTTGAGACTTCTTTTGCGTTAAAAGCACGTTATTTTAATTATTCTCCTCTAACAACTTCTTTCTGAACTATTTCTCTTTTGGCTACATCATAATAATGTTCAATCGTAACATGATTATTATTTTCTGGCGTATTCTCTAGTTCATAAGCTTCTTTAAAGCCTTTTAATTTGACTTTAATATTCTCATCAATGGCTCTGGTTTCCTTGAATTCACGAATTAAATCCAGAACATCATGAGCAATATATTCTGTATCATGAGCATTAATTATAACCTTTGAATTTTCAGGAATTTCATTTAAAGTTTGTTTGATGGCTGCTTTATTTAAAAATGAAACTTCCTGTGCCAAATCAATATGAATGATATCTCCGTCTTCATATTCTTCTTTTTTGAAGTTATAAGCTCTCTTAAGATTTCCTCTCAAAACAAAAATAATACTAATGATAATACCCAACGCAACACCTTTTAGCAAATCTGTCGCAACGACAAAGACCAAAGTTGCAATAAAAGGGACAAACTGGTATTTACCCTTTTTCCAGAAATGCATAAAGGTTGCTGGTTTTGCTAATTTATATCCCACCAGGATTAAAACTGTTGCCAATGTTGCCAACGGAATTTTATTTAAAATCACTGGAATAGCCAATACACTTATTAATAAAAGTACACCATGAATAATGGTAGACATTTTCGATTTTGCGCCTGCATTATTATTGGCTGACGAACGTACCACAACTGAAGTCATTGGAAGACCTCCTAAAAGTGAACTCACAACATTTCCGATACCCTGCGCTCTTAGTTCAACATTGGTATCAGTATATCGTTTTTGAACATCCATTCGGTCTGAAGCTTCAATACATAAAAGTGTTTCAATAGAAGCCACAATGGCAATTGTAAGAGCAACTACCCAAACCTGCGGATTTGTAACCGATGCAAAGTTTGGCATAATTATAATTGATTTAAAATCATCAAAAGATTTTGGAACTGGCAAAGAAACCAAATGTTCTTTTGCAATTGCCAAAGTGCTTCCTGTTGATACAAATATTTCGTTTAAAACAACTCCGGCAATAACAGCCACCAAAGCTCCCGGCACTAATTTTATTCTTTTTAGAAATGAAACTTTTTCCCAGCAAAGCAAAATTGTAAGCGAAACTAAAGTAACTACTACAGCTCCTAACTGAATATGATTTAAGACATCAAATAAAAATGAAAAAGAATTACTTCCATCATTTTGAATAAAAGCCTGATCTCCTTCATAATCTGCATCGTAACCAAAGGCATGCGGTATTTGTTTCAGAATAATGATAATTCCGATACCCGCAAGCATTCCTTCGATCACATTGGTTGGAAAATAGTTTGATATACTTCCGGCTCTTAAAAATCCTAACGCTAATTGAATTAATCCAGCAATAAAAACAGACATTAAAAAAACATCAAAAGCTCCTAAATCAGTAATAGCGGTTAAAATAATAGCTGTTAACCCAGCCGCCGGACCTGATACGCTAATATGTGACTGACTTAGATATCCTACTACGATACCCCCAACAACACCAGCGATAATTCCAGAAAATAATGGTGCTCCAGAAGCCATTGCAATACCTAAACACAACGGAAGAGCCACCAAGAAAACCACTAAACCTGACGCAAAATCAGATTTAAGGTTGGCAAAAAGATTGATTTTTTTTGTCATAACACAATACTAAAAAAATTATTCATAAAAGATTTACCGCGTCTGCTGTTCAAATGCGGTTAAAGATCAAAATAATCGGAAGTATTATGTTAAATTGGGAGGTGGAG
The DNA here is from genome assembly GCF_042686225.1 of Flavobacterium notoginsengisoli. NCBI lineage: Bacteria > Pseudomonadati > Bacteroidota > Flavobacteriia > Flavobacteriales > Flavobacteriaceae > Flavobacterium > Flavobacterium notoginsengisoli. The sequence goes on along the minus strand of NZ_JBHUOT010000004.1, from coordinate 371,670 downwards.
CAAATATGCTCGGAGAAATATTGTCAAGTTTTACAATATTTTCAGAAACAATCGTTTTTTTTTCGATATAAACCGGAATGATAACTTCATGCTCAAGAATAGAAGGATGCATTACATTTTTAAGTTCTTTATGCACTTCCTCTTCTGCAATACTAAAAGATACAGCCGCACTATTTCCTTTCTTAATCGCCTGAACAATTGTCGGGGTCGATAAGAAGGCAATGAATATGAATAATAATATGCGGGCTACAAATTTCATTGAAACAAAAATAGCGTTAAACAAATAAAATCAAAGAGATTTTTATAGAAATTTAACAAAAACAAAAAAGCAGAACGCAATTTTTATGCCGTTCTGCTTTTAATTTATTAAAAAACAAGACCTTAAAGAGTTTCTTCAAGCCATGCATTCATCATCCAGATTGTTTTTTCCTGCTCAGAAATAAAGTCACTCATCATCGAATTGGTTCCTTCATCATTAATTTCATCTGATTTGTTTAATATTTCTCTTTCTATTTTTAACAAATCAGACAAAGAGTGAACGATTAACTGAACCGCTTTCTCATCATTAGAAATATTTTTTCCAACAGTCAATTTATTGTTTTGAATATAGTCTTCAAAAGTGTGCAACGGAGTTCCTCCAATTGTCAATACTCTTTCCGCTATCATATCAATTTTTAGTTGTGCATCTGTATATAGTTCTTCGAATTTTACATGTAAATCAAAAAAACGTTTTCCTCGAATGTTCCAGTGAATTCCTCTCAAATTTTGATAATACACTTGAAAGTTTGAAAGTAATACATTCAATTCTTTTACTAATAATTCCGACTCTTTTACAGGTAATCCTAAAATATTTGTTTTCATGATCTAATTTTTTACTCTAATTTACTACAAATTTAAAGCAACTTCAAGAAAATTTATATAAATAAAAATTATATTTCCTTATTTTTGTATCAAAATTTATTATCAATATGACTATAACTCAATTACAATATGTGTTAGCAGTTGCCGAGCATAAAAACTTCACTCTTGCTGCTGAAAAATGCTTTGTCACACAGCCAACTTTAAGTATGCAAATACAAAAGATCGAAGAAGAACTCAACATTTTGATTTTCGACAGAAGCAAAAAACCTATTCAGCTTACTGATATAGGCCAGAAAATAGTAAATCAGGCCAAAAATATTGTAAACGAAGCCGATCGTATTAAAGATATTGTAGAACAACAAAAAGGTTTTATTGGAGGAGAATTTCGTTTAGGGATAATTCCGACTATTATGCCTACTATTCTACCCATGTTTTTAAATAACTTCATTAAGAAATATCCAAAAGTTAAACTTTTAATTGAAGAATTAAATACAGAGGAAATCATTTTAAAATTAAAAAATGGTCATTTAGACGCTGCTATTGCCGCAACTCCTCTTGAAGACGAGAAAATTAAAGAAATTGTATTGTACTTTGAGCCTTTTGTAGCTTATATCCCTGAAGGTCACGCAAGTTTTCAAAAAGAAGAAATAGAAGTATCTGATTTAAATTTAAATGAAATTCTGCTTCTTCAGGACGGACATTGTTTTAGAGACGGAATTTTAAATTTATGCAAAAGTGTTTCAGACGCTGACCAATCTAATTTCCAGATTCAAAGCGGTAGTTTTGAAACCCTGATTAAATTGGCAGACGAAGGCCTTGGCACAACATTACTTCCGTACTTGCACACCTTAGACTTAAAAGAATCCGATAAACTGAAACTTCGAAACTTTAAGGAACCAAAACCGGCTCGTGAGGTAAGTTTGATTTACCCAAAGAGCGAATTAAAAATGCAAATCATTGATGCACTCCGATCTACAATTGCTGGCGTTATAAAAGGTGCTATTGTTTTTCAGAATGTTCAAATCATTAGTCCGCTACAAAAAAAGCAGTCATAAAAAAAGGAGCCAATTAGGCTCCTTTCTTTTTATACTTTAATTAGTTGTAGACTTGGTTTTAATTCTGGCTTTTCAATTATGAAATTCAACAGCCATTCTTGTAATTGTTCCATTTCGTATGGTAACAGTGTTTTGATAGCTTTTTCTAACTCTTTGCAGAAAAGCACCGGATCGAAACTTACTCTTTCAAGTATTGATTTCGTGTAATCGAACATCATTTTTGACATAATAAAACAAGATTTTTGGGGGTTATCTCTATTTTTAAACTCGCACCAAATTTAAACATTAATCATATATAAAATCTCTTTTTAACTATTTTTTTTAAAAACTTTAGCAACGAATACGTTTTCTTAAAACAAATAAATCAATATAGAACCATTCTAAACAACTCATTTACACCCTCTTAAAGGCTCGAAACATTTCTCTTTTACCCGGAGGCCCTGCTAATTTTTCCACAGTAAAGCCAACTTCAATCATGCTTCTTTTAACAACTCCGCGTGCTGCGTATGTAACAAGAACTCCATTTGGTTTTAAACTATTGTACATTTTCTGAAAAATCTCCGTACTCCAAAGTTCTGGTTGGACCCTGTATCCAAAGGCATCAAAGTAAATCAAATCGAAAGTCTCGAAATCGTTTATTTCGTGAAAAAATTGTTTTCTTTTAGTTAATAAGAACTGGTCGCAAATTTCTGCCTTTTGATTCCATTCTGTTTTATGCATTTTCTCGAAAATGTTCTCAAATTCCAATGCGTCGAGTTCTGCAGCGTAATTCATTTCTAAAATTTCATCAGCATCAACAGGATATGCTTCTACTCCAACATAATCTATATGCTGTTTTTTTCTAACAGACTCTAAAAAAGTAATAAAAGCATTTAAACCAGTTCCAAAACCAATTTCCAATACACTAACAGATTCATCAAATAATGACAAACCATTTTTTATAAATACATGTTTTGCTTCCTGAATTGCACCATGTTTAGAATGGTAACACTCATCCCATTCCGGCAAACGAATTGTAGTTGAGCCGTCTAGCGTTTTAATTATTTCTCTTTTCACTTTTTTCGAAATTTACAATAGCTTTTTATTGATTTTCAAGCTATTTTAATATTCAAAATTAATCAAAACTAATGCGTAAAGCCTTAAAAATCGACACTTTTTTCATAAATTCTTTATAAAAATCAATCAAATATTTGAGTTTATTATAAGATAAATAAATCTCAGTCAAATCCAGTAAATAATGAATTTTCTCTAAGCATTTTACATATTTTTACTTAATTTTGCATTCAATAAATTCTATTTTACATGATATCATCGCTTTAGACTTTCTACAGTGAAAAATATCTCACAAAAAACTTACAGAACTATGAGTACAACTCAAACAAGCAAAATTGAAATCATAAAAGCTACTTCTACAAAAATCAACGAAGTAGATTTTGACAACCTAAGTTTTGGTGCTGTATTTACAGACCATCTATTCGAATGCGATTTTAAAGACGGACAATGGCAAAATCCTGTCATTAAACCTTATGCTCCTATTTTGATGGATCCATCTTCAAAAGTCTTCCATTATGGTCAAGCTATTTTTGAAGGAATGAAAGCTTACAAAGATGACAATAATGATGTTTGGTTGTTTAGACCAGATGAAAACTACAAACGTTTCAACAGTTCAGCAGTAAGAATGGCAATGCCGGAAGTACCTGAAGCTATTTTTATGGATGGTTTGAACGAATTATTGAAATTAGACAAAGAGTGGATTCAAAGAGGAAATGGCGCAAGTATGTACATCCGTCCTTTTATGATTGCTACAGGACCTGGAGTTATTGCAAATCCATCTGACGAGTATAAATTCATGATTTTACTTTCTCCTGCAAAAGCATATTACGGAGGTGAAGTAAAAGTAATTATTGCTGAACATTACAGTAGAGCTGCAAATGGAGGAATTGGTGCTGCAAAAGCAGCAGGAAACTACGCTGCACAGTTTTACCCAACAAACTTGGCAAACAAAGACGGTTTCCAACAAGTTATCTGGACTGATGATGCTACACACACAAAATTAGAAGAAGCGGGAACAATGAACGTTTTCTTCAGAATTAACGATACTTTATTGACAGCTCCAACAAGCGAAAGAATTTTAGATGGTGTTACCAGAAAAAGTTTGATTGCTATGGCTGAAAAAGAAGGATTAAATGTAGAAGTTCGTCCAGTAATTGTTTCAGAATTGGTTGAAGCAGCTAAAAACGGATCTCTAAAAGAAATCTTTGGCGCAGGAACTGCTGCAGTTATCAGCGTTATTAAAGGATTCTCTTATCAAGATGAATATTATGAAATGGCTCCAATCGAGAATTCATACGCTTCTTTCTTAAAAGAAAAACTAACAAGTCTTCAAAATAAACTTTCTGAAGATACTTACGGATGGACAGTTAAAGTTCAATAATCCAAAACCATATAAAAAAGAGAAACCCGATAAATTTATTTTTATCGGGTTTTTTATTTTTAGAATAACTTCGAAAAATCTGGTTTAAAATAATTAGGACCTTTCATTACTTTTCCGTCTTCTCTGTAAATCGGCTGACCATCTTCTCCTAATTTACTCATATTGCTACGTTGAATTTCATCAAAAACAGCTTCAATTTTATCCTGTAATCCGTGCTCAATAATTGTTCCGCATAAAATATACATCATATCTCCAAGAGCATCTGCAATTTCAACTAAATCATTATTCTGAACTGCCTCATAATATTCTTCGTTTTCTTCTTTCATTAAGTTATAACGAAGCAATTTTTTCTCAGCTCCTAAATCGGCAGTTGGAGTTGTACTGTGTCCAATTTTAAAAGCGGTGTGAAATTCTGTTACGGCGTCAAGTTGTTTTTTCATATAGTTGTTTCTTTTTTTTGCTAATTTAATTCACTTAAACATAATACTAAAATAAAATTACATTAAATGAAAAGGTCATTTGGCTTTAAATCGTCATCAATTCTCTAAATTTGCCAAAAATAATTTTTAAAGCTTATGTTTAGTCAGGGACAAATACTATTTGGAGTGTGTTTTTTTATTGCGTTTGTAATCATAATGATATTTGCTTATCGAAAAGATTTAGCACTTCATAAAATCTTTTACAAAGGAAATTATAAAGTATTACTTGTCTTTTTGCTTTTCATTGCCATCTTATTTTTAATCAAAATCTTTTTTAAAAGGTAAATTATTTAGGAGCGTAAGACGAGTTCTTTTGAATTAAAAATTTATTCAAACAAAATAAAACCTAATAATTATTGGTTATTAGTAAGACTCACGATAAATTTATAACTTTACGAAATCAAACAGCCTACCAATGAAAATTCTTAAGTATTTATTTCTTTTTGCATTATTAAGTCTTGTTGCCCTTACCGTTTTTGTTGCTACACAAAAAGGAATCTTTGATGTAGAAAGAAGTAAAGTAATAAATTCTCCTCGTGCAACGGTTTACAATTATCTTAATGACTTTAGAAATTATGAAGATTTTGAATCCTGGTCGGTTGAAGATCCTTCTATACAAATAACTTTCCCAAATAAAACAAGTGGAAATGGTGCTTCTTTTTATTGGGATGGAACTGATGGAAAAGGAAATGCAATCACCCTTAAAACAAAAGAAGGTGAAAGCATTGTTCAGAAAATGAAATATGATGGTACAGAAGCGGATGTTTCCTGGACTTTAAAAGATACTTTAAACGGAAAAACAAAAGTTACCTGGAAGGGAAAAGGAACAATGAGTTTTTTATTTAAAATATACTCGGCATTACATGGCGGAGCCGACAGAGTTATTGGTACTATTTATGAAAAGAGCTTAGCCAATATTGACAAAAATCTGGATTACGAGACCAAAACATACGCTATAAAAGTAGACGGATTAGTTAAGAAAAATGAGACACCATATATTCGCCAGACATTTACAAGTGAAATCGAAAAAGTAAATAAAAATGCCCGAATTGTAATTCCGAAACTGATTCAGTTTAGTGAGACAAACGGATTATCTGCAAACGGAAAACCTTTTATCATTTATCATACTTACGATACTAAAACTGGTTTAGCCAAAATTTCAATCTGTTTACCAATTAATAAAGAAATCTCTATTAGTTCAGGAAGTGATATTTTATCTGGAAAACTAAACGGATTTGACGCAGTAAAAACAACACTTACAGGAGATTACTCTCATAGAAATGAAGCTATTGCTAAAACAACAGCTTTTATAAACAATGGAAAAATCACTCCACAACTAAGCTGGTCACATCTTGAAGTATGGACTCTTAGCAAATTGGATGTAAAAAGCTCTTCTAAATTGGTAACCGAAATTTATTTCCCGATTATTCCTAAAGCAGAACCTGTAACTACATCCCCTGTATATTCTCCTGAAGCACAGACAGAACAAACGGAACAAACGCAAACTGAACCAGTACAACCGAAACCAACGCAACCTAAACCTGCACAAAAAAAACCAGCAACTCAAACGCCGGCTACAACAACTCCTGCACAAGAAGAAGAGTCTGAATTCTAAATCATTAAGACTTATTAAACCTTTTGTTTTAAATTCAGTCTAATTTATATTAAGAAGGTTTACAAAACAAAAAGTTTGATAGACGAGAAGGAATTTATAAAAGAATTATTAAACCCTGAAACGCAGAATTCCGCGTTTCAAAAACTCTTGTCTGATTATCAGAGACCTTTGTACTCTCATATTCGAAACATTGTTTTGAATCATGATGATGCAGACGATGTTTTACAGAATACTTTTGTAAAAGTCTTTCAGTATCTTAAAAACTTTAAAGGTGAAAGTAAACTTTTCTCCTGGATGTATCGTATTGCGACAAACGAAGCATTGACTTTTTTATCTCAAAAAGCAAAATTAAGCGGTATTTCATCAGAAGATCTGCAGAATAAAACAATCGACAATCTAAAAGCCGATCTTTATTTTGATGGAGATGAAATTCAAATCAAACTTCAAAAAGCAATCGTAACTCTTCCTGAAAAACAACAACTGGTTTTCAAAATGAAATATTTTGAGGAATTAAAATATGAAGAAATTGCAGAAATCTTAGGAACTTCTGTTGGAGCCCTTAAGGCATCTTATCATCACGCAGTTAAAAAAATCGAATTATATGTTACATCAAATTAAACCTTTTGTAACTAAAACTATCTTATAGGTATTATGAAAACATTTAAATTAGAAAACGAACCCAAAATAAAATCCGGATTTAAAACTCCAGAAAATTATTTTGATCATTTTTCAGAGAAAGTTTTACAGCAATTAAACGAAAAAGAGGTTAAAGTAATTCCGTTTTACAAACGTAAAAAAATACTTTCTTTGGCCGCAGCAGCAGTTATTGGTTTTGCATTAATAATTCCAATTGTGAATAATTACAATGCAACATCAAATGATCTTGACGAAAATACTTTAGAAACTTATTTATCGTATCAGTCTAATCTAAATCAATACGACTTAATTCAAAAATTAGATGATAGTGATATTGAAAAGTTAAATAATGATATCACTCTTGAAGATGAAACAATAGAAGATATTTTAACCACAAGTCCGAATATAGAACACTTAATTTCAGAACAATACTAAATTAAACTTAACTCCAACTTAACTTAACAATGAAAATAAAAAACATTTTACCTCTCCTGCTCTTTCTGACAAGTTTTTCCTTTTTTGCTCAAAATGGAAAAATCGACGAAAAACGTGAAAAAATCAAAGCTTTTAAAGTTTCATTTTTAACAACAGAGTTAGAATTAACTTCGACAGAAGCCGAAAAATTCTGGCCTATTTATAATGCTTACGACGACAAACAATTCGACTTAAAGCATTTAAAAATGAAAACATATCTGCGAAAATTAAACGATGACAATATCAACAATCTTTCAGAAAAAGATGCTGTAACATTATTATCTCAGATAGAAAGCACTGATAAAGAATTGTATGTACTTCGTGAAAAATACATGGCAAGTTTAAAAAAAGTACTTTCAGCAAAAAAAATATTAAAGCTAAAAAAATCGGAAGACGATTTTAATCGAAAATTATTGCAGCAATACCGGGACAAAGCCGGGAAAGATTAAAATTAAGTAAAGAAACAACAGCGATAAGAACCCTATATAATAATACTTACTTTATTATTCAGGGTTCTTATTTTTTATTTAAAATTCAATCGAACCACTTTATTGTGTCCAGCAGCAATTGCAGTATTTCTGTTCACAAAACGAATGGTAAACAGTTTTGAATCTGTAGACAATTGCATCCAGTTTTCCCCTCCGTTTTGAGAGTATTGTATCCCTTCAGATCCTACACAGATAATTTCTCTTCCGTTTCCTCCCGGAACATATTGTACACAAGAAGCATAACCAAAGCCCATATTCTGACCGATTAATTCCCAGGTTTTCCCACCGTCTTTTGTAAAAGCTTTATTATCATTCTTTTTATTTGGAAGCTCATAATCGCCTCCTGCTATAAATCCTTGTTTAGAATCGTAAAAATCCGCTGTAAAAATACCTGTCATTTCTTTTCCCTGAACGATTGGAGTTTCCACTACTTTCCATGTTTTTGCTTTATCGGGAGAATAAAAAACACGAGCTTTTTTCCCACCGGAAACCAGCCAGGTATCATTTCCTTTAATAACAATATTGGTATTACTAGCAGCAAAAGCAGCTTCACCTGTTGAGTTAGTAGGCAATTTGTCTGACAATAATTTTGTCCAGGTTTCTCCTCCATCACGAGTTACAATAACAGAAAAAGTGTCTTCTGTAGGATCACCAATTGCAATTCCTTCTTTATCATTCCAAAACTGCATACTATCATAAAACACTTTTGGATTAACTTCTTTATACACTAATTTAACTTTATTGTCTTTTTTTGAAACCGAATATAGTAATGCCGGGTTAGCCACACTTAGCAGAAAAATATCTTTAGAAGTCTGTGCAATACTTCTAAATTCTAAATTCAAAGTATCACGATAGATATGTTCTTCAAATTTTTCTTTCTTAGTTAAATCATAATAACCAAAACGAGAATTATCAGCTCCGTACCAAATTTTATTTTTATCAACCAAAATGGCCCTAATGCTAATTTTATCTTTAAACAAAGTATCTACAGTCATTGATGTAAAACCGCTGTTAAAAACAACTTTAGTTTTAGAATTAAATGTTCCAAAAGACATCAATAAAATAAAAATACTGCAAAATAAAACTAGTTTTTTCATAAGGAATTAAAATTTGGTTAACGCTAAAATACGATTATTTATAATATCTCAAATAGGTTTGGTTTATTTTCAGGAAATAATAATCTGCCTCCTTTATCTTCCCGGCTATAAGAGAAAAAAACAGAATAAAAAACAAACAATTAATACACAACACATTACACAGACAAAAGATGACAAATAAATTTATGGCATAGTAATTGGATATTACCAGATACGAACAATTTAATATGATTTAGTCATGAAAACGAAATTACTTATAATAGCGATCTCAGCATTAGTTTTTGGTTCTTGTGCCGCACAAAACCAAACTACGGTTTACGCAAAAAATTCAGATATAAGCGATAATTTAGATTTAAGAGCCGTTGCTTCCATGTTTGGAGAATCTGCAAACCTTCAAGATTTTGAAAGAAGATTAAACGATCCAAAATATCAAATTTCAAATCTTGATCTTAATGGTGATGATGAAGTAGATTACCTTCGTGTAATCGAAAGTGTAGAAGATAGAACTCACGTGGTAATCATTCAAGCCGTTTTAGACCGTGATGTTTACCAAGACGTTGCTACAATTGATGTAGAAAGAGACAATTACAACAAAGTAAGTGTACAGATTGTAGGTAACTCTTATTTATATGGAGCAAATTATATTTATGAGCCTGTTTATAGTGTTGCTCCAGTAATTTACACCTCGTTTTGGGTAAACAACTACAGACCTTATTATTCAACTTGGTATTGGGGTTATTATCCAACTTATTATAGCGCTTGGAGACCTTACCCAGTTTACAGATATAGAAACAATGTAAATGTTTGCATTAACGTTCACAATAGCTACAATTATGTAAATGTGAGAAGAAGCTACAGAGCTCCCGCAATTTATGAAACAAGACGTACTTACGGATACGAAAGAATGAGACCAAACTACAGTTTTGCTGAAAGACATTCGAATGTAAGTAACAGATATGATTTAGATCAAAGACGTGTTTCATCTAGAGAAGCCAACAGAAACAGCTATAATACTAATAGAGGAAACACAGCAAGACCAATATCTTCTGACAACAGAACTTCAAATAGAAATTATGCTGAAAACAGAAACACAACAGGCAGAACTTCTGTAGACAGAAACAACGGAACATACAACTCTACTAACAGAACTGCGAATAGAAACACAGAAGGAACCGTAAATAGAGACTATTCCAACAGAGGAAACAATGCTACAAGAGTTGACAATACTCCAAGAACAGAATCAAGAAACAATAATTCAGGAGTGACTTCAAGAGGAAACTCAGAAGGCAGAGTAAATTCTAATCGCGAAATGTCTACTCAAAGATCAGAGAATTCAAGAAGTTATTCTCAAAACAGAGTAAATACAACACAATCTGCTCCTATTCAAAGAGCTGAAGCGCCAAGAAGCAATTCTGAAAACAGATCTAGTTCTAACAGAGAATATTCAGCTAGACCAGCACAAAGTCAACCACGTTCAGAATCCCCGAGAGTAAGTCAGGAATCTCGTGGTGGAGGACAATCTCAAAGAGAAAGCGGCTCAAACTCCAGAGGTGGTGACGGAAGAAGAGGCTAATAATATTTTAAATTATAATTAAATTTAAAAGCACAATTTTACGATTGTGCTTTTTTTTATCTTTTTAATTATAATGGCTGCTAATTTGTTTTAAAACAGTAAATTTGCAACCGTCTTTTATAAAAATATACATGAGCGCATCGCATAAAAACTTACATAGTAAGTTGTCTATTGGGGGTTTATTGATTACTTTAGGGATTATTTATGGAGATATTGGAACCTCTCCATTGTACGTAATGAAGGCTATTTTGGGCGATCACACGATAAATGCCGATATTGTTTTAGGAGGTATTTCTTGCGTATTCTGGACGCTTACATTACAAACTACTATAAAATACGTACTTATTACTTTAAGTGCAGACAATCATGGTGAAGGAGGAATTTTCGCACTTTATGCATTAGTCAAGAAAACAAAAATTCAATGGCTTATTGTGCCTGCCATTATTGGAGGAAGTGCCCTGCTGGCTGACGGAATTATTACACCCCCCATTTCGATTTCATCTGCTGTAGAAGGAATTAGAGCATTCTATCCAACAATGCAGACCCAAACCATTGTATATATTGTAATTACAATTTTATTCATCTTATTTACAATCCAGCAATTCGGAACCAAACTAGTTGGCAAATTCTTTGCGCCAATGATGTTAATCTGGTTTGCTATGTTGGGAACTTTAGGAACAATTCAGGTATTGAACTATCCGGAGGTAATTAAAGCCATAAATCCATACTACGCATATCATTTATTATCTATACATCCTGATGGATTCTTTGTTCTTGGATTTGTATTTTTATGTACTACAGGAGCCGAAGCCTTATATTCTGACATGGGACACTGTGGGAGAAAAAACATCAGAATCAGCTGGATTTTTGTTAAAACGACATTAGTTTTAAACTATTTCGGACAGGCTGCGTATTTAATTCACCACGAAGGAAGTACTTTACAGCAATTAGGGGGAGAAAATGGAAATCCTTTTTACTTAATCATGCCACATTGGTTTTTACCATTCGGAATTGTAGTAGCAACTTTAGCTGCCGTAATTGCCTCTCAGGCATTAATCAGTGGTTCATTTACCTTGATTAATGAGGCAATGCGTTTGAACTTCTGGCCTAAAGTAAAAATTAAATATCCTACAGAGGTAAAAGGTCAATTGTATATACCATCGATTAACTGGTTATTGTTTTTTGGTTGTGTTGGAATTGTTTTACACTTCGAAAAATCAGGTAATATGGAGCATGCTTATGGTCTTGCGATTATTCTTTGCATGATCATGACCACTATTTTACTGAATTATTACTTAATCATGAAACGTGTAAAATTGTATTTCATGGTTCCATTAATTACCATTTATTTATTAATTGAATTTAGTTTCCTTATTGCCAATATTACCAAATTTGCAGAAGGTGGTTATGTAACCTTAATTATTGCAAGTATGCTAATTTCTGTGATGACTATTTGGTACTTAGCTAAGAAAATCAACAAAAACTATACAAAAGTGGTTAAGGTTGACGATTACAAACAAGTTTTAGTAGAATTGAGCCAGGACTTATCAATTCCGAAATATGCTACGCATTTAGTTTACATGACAAATGCTAATCGCGTTGATGAATTGGAAGAAAAAATCATTTATTCTATTCTTCAAAAACGTCCAAAAAGAGCCGACATTTATTGGTTTGTTCATGTAAATATTTTAACAGAACCTTATAAAACACAATATAAAGTAACTGAAATTGCAAAAGATGATATTTACAGAATTGATTTCAATTTAGGCTTTAGAGAACCAACCAAAATCAATTTGATGTTTAGAGAGGTTATTAAAGACATGGTAAAACGTGGAGAAGTAGATATTACCAGCCGCTACGAATCTTTAAACAAAAACAATATTATTGGAGACTTCAAATTTGTATTATCTGAGAAATTCTTATCGAACGATAATGATTTAAGATGGCATGAAAATATTATCATGAATTCTTACTTCTTTATCAAAAAACTGAGTTTGTCTGAAGAAAGAGCCTTTGGTTTAGACAGCAGCTCTGTTAAAATAGAGAAATTCCCAATGGTGCTTCATGCTCCTGAAAATATTGGATTAACGCGTATTATTTCTAAAGATTAAAGCTTAACAATAATTTCAAAAAACACTCTAAATTAGAGTGTTTTTTCTTTTAATGAGAATCAGAAATAAGATTCAGTATTAAAAATTTAACTTTCAATCAATTAATAGTACCTTTGCACTTCAAATTAATAAAATGAGATTACACAGAAATTTAGTTTATACTACCATTGATTCTTTAAATGCAATCTTCAATGAAGGAGAATATGCAGATAAAGTGGTAGCCAGAGCATTAAAAAAAGACAAACGTTGGGGAAGTTCCGACAGGAAGTTTGTTGCTGAAACCATATACGAAATTGTTCGCTGGAAAAGATTATATGCCGAAATTGCAGAAGTAAAAGAACCTTACGACAGAGATAATTTATGGAGAATGTTTGCCGTTTGGGCTGTTCTTCGCGGTTATCCAATTCCTGATTGGAGACAATTGGAAGGAACTCCTGAAAGAAAAATAAAAGGCCGTTTTGACGAATTATCTAAAAACCGAGCACTTAAAGAATCTATTCCAGACTGGATGGATGAATTGGGTGTAAAAGAATTAGGTGAAAAAGTCTGGTCAAAAGAAATTACTGCACAGAATCAACCTGCAAAAGTTATTCTTAGAACTAATACTTTAAAAGGAACTAAAGAAAGTCTTCGAAACACTTTGATGGATTTGAATATTGAAACAGAATATTTAAAAGATCAGCCGGAAGCTCTTGTCTTAAAAGAAAGAGCTAATGTGTTTTTGACAGATGCTTTTAAACAAGGACTTTTTGAAGTTCAGGATGCCAACTCACAATTAGTTGCAGGATTTCTAGACGTAAAACCTGGAATGCGCGTTGTAGATACTTGCGCTGGTGCCGGAGGAAAAACATTGCACATGGCTTCTTTAATGGAAAACAAAGGACAGCTGATTGCAATGGATTTGTACGAAAGTAAATTAAAACAGCTAAAATTAAGAGCTAAAAGAAACGGCGCTTTCAATATCGAATACCGTATTATTGACAGCACTAAAGTGATTAAAAAACTACACGAAAAAGCTGATCGTGTTTTGATTGATGCACCTTGCAGCGGATTAGGAGTTTTAAAAAGAAATCCAGATTCTAAATGGAAATTACAACCAGAATTTATCGACAACATTCGTAAAGTTCAGAGCGAAGTTTTAGAAAGCTATTCTAAAATTGTAAAACCAGGTGGAAAATTGGTTTACGCAACTTGTTCTGTTTTGCCATCAGAAAATCAGGAGCAGGTTGAAAAATTCCTGAAAACAGAAATCGGACAGCAATTTACTTTTATCGAAGACCGTAAAATGCTGGCTTCAGAATCTGGTTTTGATGGATTCTATATGGCACTTTTGGAAAGAAAAAAGTAAATTCCAAATCTGAAATTCCAAATTCCAATTTGTTTTGGAACCACTTAATATTAAAAATTCCAAATTCCAACTTTTACGATTGGAATTTGGAATTTTTTATTTTGGAATTTAGAATATTGTTATTGGGATTTAATCCTGTAAAGTAGGTTTTCGCAACAACTTTCCGTTCTCGTTTTCTTTGAATTTTGAGACAAAAACAATCTCTTTTGGTTTTTCATATTTTCCTAAAACATCAAAGAAATCAGAAGCAAATTCTTGCTTTTCTCCTTCAATAACTAAAACCAGTTTTTCCCCAAAAGTGATATCAGGAAGTCCGGTAACAAAAAATCTGTTGTTTATTTTTCCAATTAATTTCGCTTCAATCTGTTCCGGAATAAGCTTCACTCCTCCGCTATTAATTACATTATCAATTCTTCCTAAAAAAATAAATTGCTGATCGTTTAACAATTCAACCAAATCATTAGTCACAATTGGTTCATCAGAAATTGTCGAAACATGAATAACCAAACACTGACGATCGTCCTGCGAAATTTTCACATTGGGCAAAATTGAAAAAACAGAATCACCCAAACGTTTGGCTGCGATATGCGTTATAGTTTCGGTCATTCCGTACGTTTCATAGATTTCTGTTTTAAGCGGCAAAAGTTTATCTTCCAGCGAAGAATCCAGTTTTGCACCACCAATAATAAGCTTTCGTACTTTCGAAAGTTCATTTATTGAGTTTTGAACCTGAAGCGGAACCATTGCTACAAAATCATAAGTCGTAGAATTTAATGCTAACGGATGCAGACTTGGCGAAACGACATCCAATTCTAATCCTAAAATTAAACTACGTACCAGCATCATTTTTCCGGCAATAAACTGAGTTGGTAAACAAAGTAATGCTTTATCACCCGGCTTTAAATCAAAAAAATCACCCGTTGCCAAAGCAGACTGAATCATTGCCTGTTTCTCTAAACGAACCAATTTAGGAAGACCAGTGGTTCCCGAAGTAGTCATTTCGATATAATCTTTTTTATCAAACCAATCTAAAAAGAATTCTCCAATTGACTGTTCGTAAGCATCTCCTTCTTTCACATAACTATAAGCCGCTCGGCATAAATCTTTTGCGTTTAAATGATAACCGTTTAGTTTAAAATAATTATGAACTTTGTGTTGAGTCAAGTTTTGCATCGTATATTATTTTATTTCGACATTGTTAATTTCTCCTGTTAATCTTTCTTTCCAGTTGGTCCAGCCGTATTTTTTACTAAAGATAAAAAGTAAAATAGGATAAATAACCACAACAGGCAAAATAACATCAATCCCTGCCGAAGGTTCCGAAAGATCTTTAAATATGGAATGCGTTTGAAATACTGACCAGTCTGAAGTAACTAATAATGCTCCAACGAGATTATTAGCAGCATGAAAACCAAGTGCCAGTTCCATCCCTTCATCCATTAAAGTAATAATTCCTAAGAACAAGCCCGTTCCTATATAATATATCATGATGATATTTCCCATTTTTACGACCTCCGGATTTGCCCAGTGCATCGAACCAAAAATAACCGAAGTCATCAAAAGCGGAAACCATCTGTTACGTGCTAAATTAGCAAATCCCTGCATTAAATATCCTCTAAAAACATATTCTTCAGTGCTCGTCTGAACTGGAATTAAAATAGTCCCTAAAACCACTAAAATCAAAAAAGGAATTAATTTAAAATTCAATACAAAATTTTCAGGCGATTTTAGATATACAAACAAAAAACTCAACACTGAAAAGATAGTCCATACAAAAAAAGAGAAACTAATTCTTTTCCAATCTACTTTTGATCTAGAAGTCGTGACTGACAATAAAGTTTGATGATGAATATATTTTACCACAAAATAAATTCCGGCAAGGGCAAAAATAAAAGAAATCATAACCAAGAAAAGTGTGGTGTTAGACTCAAACATTTTCATTACACCTTGATCTGTAGTTGGAAAAGCTTTTTTTTCAACAACTGTTTTATAAAATACAGCTGCTGTAAGTGGAATTTGCCCAACAAAAGAGGCAGCAATTATAAAAACTGAACCTAAAAGGTATTTCCAAAACTTATTTTCAGGTTTAATTCCTTGCTCTAAAAACATAAATCTTAAATTTTAAAAAATGAGAATTCAAATTCGATAAGTTAACCTTACATTTGATATTGCTAAAATACCTCTTTTTTATTTTACGAATATTTGAAACGATTAAATATAACAAAATGATACAAATCTACCACAATCCGAGATGCGGAAAATCAAGAAACTGCCTTGCTTTTATCGAACAATCCAATCAGGAATTTGAAATTATCCCTTATTTAACAGAAACACCGTCGTTTGACGAATTAAAAGTTTTATTAAAGCAGCTTAATCTTGAACCTCTTCAATTAGTAAGAACCAAAGAAAAAATCTGGATTGAAAATTTTAAAGGAAAAACATTAAGCAACGATCAAATTATAACTGCGATGATAGAAAACCCTATTTTAATTGAACGTCCAATTGTAGTAAAAGATGGAAAAGCCATCATTGGCCGGGACCCGGATTTGGTCGCTTCTTTTTTAGATTGATTCTAAAATAGATTGTTAACATTTTTTTGTGAGTTCTCTCTTTAAACCAAAAACTACATTTGCCGTCTAAAGAGAAAAAGAAACCAGAAAAATGAAGAAAATCAAATTTGCTGTATTACTTGTATTCTTGTTTACAAGTCTTTACAATTACTCACAACAAGGCCCCGGAGGCAAACCCAAAGTAAAAGTCACCGGAAAAGTTTTCGAAAAAGTAAGCAAACAACCATTAGAGTATGCTACAATTTCGATTATGGCACCCAATGACACAAAAGTTATTGCAGGCGGAATCACCAATCCTAAGGGAGAATTTGAGGTGGCAGTTGCTCCTGGAACTTATGATATTAAAGTTGAATTTATTTCATTTAAATCAACAGAAATCAAACAAAAAAACATTACAGGCGATACCAATCTTGGTGTAGTTAACCTATCCGAAGATGCTGCACAATTAAACGAAGTTGTGGTTCGTGCTGAAAAATCGACTGTCGAAATAAAATTAGACAAAAAGGTTTACAACGTTGGTCAGGATATGATTGTAAAAGGAGGAAGTGTAAGTGATGTTCTTGATAACGTTCCATCTGTTTCTGTTGATACGGAAGGAAATGTAAGTTTAAGAGGAAGTGACAACATTCGTATTTTAATAGACGGAAGACCTTCACAGGCTATTAATATGGCTGAAGCCTTACGACAACTTCCTGCCGATGCAATTGATAAAGTAGAAGTAATTACCAATCCGTCTGCCCGTTACGATGCTGAAGGTGGATCAGGAATCATCAATATTATCCTTAAAAAAGGTAAAAACCAAGGATTTAACGGAACTTTAATCGCTTCAACAGGTCTGCCGGAAACTTATGGTTTAAGTGCTAATGTGAATTACAAAACAGAAAAATTAAACTACTTCACAACAGCCGGATACAACTACAGAACAACTGAAGGAGCCGGAAAAACAAACTCTGAGTATTTTGATGACAATGAGGTAACCAAGAGTTTCTTAGACGAAACTCGTGATACTAAACGTGTTAGAAACGGATTTAATGGAAGAGCCGGAGTTGAATGGACACTTACCCCGACAACTTTCTGGACAAATGCCATTAATTATCAAAAAAATACTGGTGACGATCGCGATTTGATCAATTATTATAATTATGATGCTGCTCATAATTTCACAGGAACAACGTATCGTTTAAACAACGCAGATACAGGAAGCGAAAATGTTGAATTTACTTCAAACCTGATTAAAAATTTCAACGACAAAGGACATAAACTTACTGCTGATTTTTCTATTTCCAGAAATACAGATGACAGCAATAGTACTATTACAGATTCGCCAAACTTTGATACTACATTAAATAATCAAATACAAAAACAAGTTTTATTTCAGGCAGATTATGTCTTACCATTAGGTAAAGGAGGTCAGTTTGAAGCCGGATATAAAGGTAGTTTTGGCGATTTGAACAATGTTTATGATGTTACAAATAGTGGTGTTCCAAATCCTAATTTATCAAACACATTAGAATACAAAGAAAACATTAATGCACTTTACACACAGTATGGTTTTAAAGTAAATAAATTTTCTTATTTATTTGGTTTAAGATGGGAAGACACAAACATCAAAGTTAACTTATTAGACAACAGCGATTTCAATACTAAAAAATACAACAACTTATTTCCAAGTGCTTTTATTAGTTACGAAATCTCAGATCAGAGTAACTTCTCGGCAAGTTACAGTAAACGTTTATCCAGACCAAGAGGGCGTTTTATGAATCCTGCTGTAAACTATGCCAGTAACATTAATATCTTTCAGGGAAATCCGGATTTAGATCCTTCTTTAACAGACAAATATGATATTGGTTATATCAAAAAATGGGACAAAGTAACTTTTAATACTTCTGCTTATTTTGAAAACACAAAAGACGTTTTCAGCTTTGTAAGATCTCCTACCGGTGATGTAGTAACTCCTGATGGTGAAGTGGTAACTCCTGCGCCAGGCGAGACAGTTGAAGGTACTCCCGTAATTAAAAGTTCTCCTATTAACTTAGGAAGGGAACAAAAATTTGGTTTCGAATTTACTTTCAATTACACACCATACAAATGGTGGAAACTGAACAGTAACTTTAACTTCTTTAATGTAAAAACAACTGGAGAAAACAGTTACACAGATACACGAGGAAATATAATTGTTCAGGATTTAGATAATCAGGCTAATTCCTGGTTTGCGAGAGTAAACTCTAAAGTAACGCTTCCATACAAAATTGACTGGCAATTGACAGCAATGTATAATGGAGAGCAAAAAACAGCTCAGGGTAAAAACTTAGGTCAATTCGGAATGAATACCGCTTTAAGTAAAGATGTTATGAAAGACAAAGCAACAATTGCTTTCAATATTAGTGATATCTTCAATTCCAGAAAAATGAGATCAGACACCTATTTAGACAATGTAACCTCATATAGTGAATTCCAATTCCGTAAACGTCAATTTAATTTATCATTTACTTACCGTTTCAACAAACCAAAAGGTGAAAGAGATAAAAACATGCCTAAAAACAATGATGGCGGCGGTGATGGCGGCGGAGAATTTCCTGGATAATTTTTTTTAATTCCAATACTGAAATTCCAAATTCCAACTTTACAATTGGGATTTGGAATTTTTTTTTAGAATTTACCCGGCAAGATTGGAATTTGGAATTTGGAATTTCAGTATTGGATTTTTTTTTTGAAACAAAAAAAGAACCCAAAAGGGTTCTTTTCTTATGACATCAATCTAAAATTAAATAGATTGTTCTTCTTGTCTTTTTTTAGCTCTCTTTTCTTTGAACATTTCCCAGCTAGCACCCGTAACCCAGTAAGATACGAAACCAACTAAGAAAAACATTAACCAAAACCCTATAGTTAGGATGGTTAAGAAAAGTAAAAAGCCTAAATACTGTGAAAATTCAAACATGTTTTCCGGAATTTTTGAATGTTACGACAAATGTAGCGTATATATTTTTTCTCAGCAATAAAAACTAAATCAATTTTCGTTAAATAACATTTATACGTATATTTATACTCATTTTAAATAAGGTTTTTTTTTGAACATGAGCCCCTTTAAACAAAGAGTTCTTTAAAATAATACTGTTTTATAGGAGCTAATTCCTGCTGTCTGCTGTATTCCCGATAAACAAAAACTACGGCTAAAAAGTCTTGTTTTTCTATATCGGAAAATGCCGCTCCCATCAGGGCTAAAGCATTCAGTTTCAAAAGAAGTTTTACATTATAGAATACATTTTACAAACAACATATTTTACAACAAAATGAAATACAGAATAGAAAAAGACACCATGGGCGAAGTTCAGGTCCCAGCCGATAAATATTGGGGTGCACAAACAGAACGTTCCAGAAACAATTTCAAAATAGGACCATCGGCTTCGATGCCTAAAGAAATTATAGAAGGTTTTGCTTATCTAAAAAAAGCTGCTGCTTATGCCAATTATGATTTAGGTGTTTTACCAATCGAAAAAAGAGATGCTATTGCTGCTGTCTGCGACGAAATTCTGGAAGGAAAACTAGACGACCAGTTTCCATTAGTAATCTGGCAGACTGGCTCAGGAACACAAAGCAACATGAACGTAAATGAAGTTATTGCTAATCGCGCTCAGGTTTTAAAAGGTTTTGAAATTGGCGAAGGGGAGCAATTCATCAAAGCAAATGATGATGTTAACAAATCACAATCATCAAACGATACTTTCCCAACCGGAATGCACATTGCTACTTATAAAATGGTTGTTGAAACTACAATTCCGGGAGTAGAAAAACTACACGCTACTTTAGCAAAAAAAGCGTCCGAATACAAAGATGTTGTAAAAATAGGCCGTACGCATTTAATGGATGCAACTCCTCTTACTTTAGGTCAAGAAATTTCAGGTTACGCTGCTCAATTAGCTTTCGGATTAAAAGCATTAAAAAACACTTTAGCACATTTAGCCGAAATTGCTTTAGGCGGAACGGCGGTTGGAACCGGCCTTAATACTCCTAAAGGCTACGACGTAAAAGTTGCTCAATACATCGCAGAGTTTACCAAACACCCTTTTATAACTGCCGAAAATAAATTTGAAGCTTTAGCCGCTCACGATGCAATTGTGGAAACTCATGGTGCTTTAAAACAATTAGCCGTTTCTCTAAACAAAATTGCAAATGATGTTAGAATGCTTGCTTCAGGACCTCGTTCTGGAATTGGAGAAATTCATATTCCCGAAAACGAACCCGGTTCTTCTATCATGCCAGGAAAAGTAAACCCAACACAATGTGAAGCTCTAACCATGGTTTGCGCTCAAGTAATTGGAAACGATATGGCAATTGCTGTTGGCGGGATGCAGGGACATTACGAACTGAATGTTTTTAAACCTGTAATGGCGGCTAACTTTTTACAATCGGCACAATTATTAGGTGATGCGTGTGTTTCTTTCGACGAACATTGCGCGCAGGGGATTGAGCCTAATCACAAACGAATCAAAGAATTGGTTGATAATTCACTAATGCTGGTTACGGCTTTAAATACTAAAATAGGATATTACAAAGCTGCCGAAATCGCACAAACCGCACACAAAAACGGAACTACTCTAAAAGAAGAAGCTGTTCGTTTAGGCTACGTAACGCCGGAAGATTTTGATGCCTGGGTGAAGCCAGAGGATATGGTTTAGTTTTTTGTTTCAAGTTTCAAGTTTCAAGTTTCAAGTTTCAAGTTTCAAGTTGAAATACTGAACGTATAAAAATGAACTTATTAATTAAAAAAGGGAAAAACTTTTAAAAGTTTTTCCCTTTTTTAATAACTTCAGACCTGAAACTTGAAACTTGAAACAAAAAATCTATTTCCCATCAACATAATCCTGCAAATAGCTGAATCGTTCTGTTAGTTTTCCGTTTTCTGTTATTTTAGCACGTTTTAAGATACCGTCTTTATCTCCGTTGAAGAAAGCAGGAATTACGTACTCCATAAATTGTTCGCCAAAACCTTCACTTGCATCTTTTGGAATTTCGCAAGGCAGATTATCTACCGCCATAACTGCTACTGCCGCAGGATGAAAGAAGTCTACTTCCCTATCTTCTAACGGAAAATAACCGTATAAAGGCTCAGCAATTGTGGACGAACGAACTGTAGACGCGATCGGGCCATTTACGTCGCAAGAAATATCAGCTACAACTTTAAGTTTACAATCACTTGCATTTAGCATTTGTTTAGTCAAAATCATCGGTGCATTACTGGCATAAAAATGTCCTGCAAAATAGATATCAGAAACTTTCGTGAATCTTTCAAAATCAGATTCATATTCTTCCGGATGTTGTACAAAATCATTAAAATCCAAAACCTGACCATCTTTTCTTTTATTGTATTCTAAAACATCAAGCTGCACATAAACTGCCTGCGCATAAGTTTTAGTCAAATAATTATCTACTGTAATTTCTTTTACTTTTATGGCGTCCAAAATTTCTTTTGCTCCGCTCCCAACCTTTCCGGTTCCTGTAATCACAAATTTTAAAGCCGGCATTGTAATGCGTTTTAAATGCTTTATTAAATCTTCTTTTCCAGAAAGTGTTTCTGCTTTAGGTAGTTTAAATAATTCGAATTTAATTCCAAATGCTCGAATCCCGTTGTAAACGCCAACCATTCCAGCATATCTTCCAAAACCAATTAATCTTCGATCATGCTCATCCACAATAGTTTCATGATCGTACAAATCGATTTTTTTCTCTAAAACTGCCTGAAGTAATTTTCTATTATGAGGCTGTTTTTTAATCGTATGAGAGAAAAAGAAATAAGCTTTGTTTGGAATCAAATTTTCGACAGGAACTTCTTTTACGCCAAATAAAACATCACAATCTGAGACATCTTCTGCGACTGTAATTCCCATATTTTTATAATCATCATCAGAAAAAATTCTAATATCAGAACTTTCCACTTTTACAGCTGCTTCATGATAAAGCTGCTTTAATTTTGTTAATTCATTTGGAGAAAATACAACTCTTCTATCCGGCGGATTTTTTCTTTCTTTTATGATTCCAAATTTCATTTAAAACTGATTTTAGACATTTAATAATATAACTTTTTACAATATATTTGTTTCAAATATAACAAATTTAGTTAAAATTTTGTTTCTAAAATTCTATTTAAAATGTTTCAAAACCGTTAAAAGCTGAAAAACAAACAACTGTATTTTACAATTCTTAAAAAAAAGTTAAAAAACACAAATTAAAGCCTCAGAATTGAGAAAACAACAAAATTGAATTCGATATATTTGTTTTTAAAGAACGATGCAAATGATTTTCCTTAAAAAAACAAAGATACCACAAATACTTTTCTCTGTACTAGTTTTAAGTTCTTGTGGTCAAAACAAAAAAACAGATACAGTTACTACCAATACAGTCGAAGATACCTTACCCAAAATGAAGCCGTTAGGCGCAGAACCTAAAGTTTCTCAAGCCTATAAAAACTCGGTCGTTGGAAGAATAAATCACTTTTACAATAAAAACTGGCCAAATAATAACATGAATGGGAGCTTCTTAGTTGCCAAAAATGGTCAGATACTTTTTGAACGCTATAATGGTTTTGCTAATAAAAATGAAGGCACTAAAATAACACCCGAAACACCTGTACAGATTGCTTCAGTAAGTAAAGTCCTGACAGCAACGGCTATTTTAAAACTGGTTAATGCAGGTAAAATTGAGTTAGACCAAAAAGTCAATACTATTTTAAAAACATTCCCATACGAAGAATGTACAATCAGAATGCTTTTAAGTCACCGTACAGGAATGCGTAATTATGCTTATTTTACAGATAGAGATAAATCTATTTGGGATCGCCATAACCAATTGACAAATAAAGATATTTTAGATATTTTAGCGACAAAAGACATTGGTTTAGAATCCAGAACCGGAACACGTTTCAGTTACTGCAATACCAATTATGCTATGCTGGCGCTTATTATCGAAAAAATTACAGGATTGAGTTATAAGAATGCTATGGCGGAAATGATTTTCAAACCTTTGGGTATGAAAAACACTTATGTTTTTGATGATGACAAAGACCGCAAAAAAATTGTTCCTTCTTATAAAGGAAACGGTGTAGAAATTGGTTTTGACTATTTGGATAATGTATACGGAGATAAAAATGTATTTTCTACAGCACGAGATCTTTTAAAATTTGACCGTGCAAGACAATCTCCGGACTTTTTAAAACCTGAATTACTGAAACAAGTCTATACTGGTTATAGCAACGAAAGAAAAGGAACTAAAAATTACGGTTTAGGAATCCGAATGATCAATTGGGAAACGGGACAAAATTTCTATTTTCATAACGGCTGGTGGCACGGAAACACTTCATCTTATATCACTTTAATGAACGAAGGTGTTACCATAATTGCACTTTCTAACAAAATGACCAGAAACACTTATGCAGTTCGTAAACTGGCTCCAATCTTTGGCGATTATCCTTTTAATTTTAAAGACGAAGAATAACAAAATTTTTCTGAAAATTTTAGCAGAAAGTAATTTCAAATACTCTAAATTTGCAGACTTATTTTTTGGGGTCGACTGGTTTTGACAGCAAGTCGAATTGAACAGTAAGCACGTCGAGCATTGAGACCTTGCTCGTAAATATAAGATCTCAAACTTTTACACGGCGAAAATAATTACGCTTTAGCTGCTTAATCCGAATCATAGTAAGATTGCGCCACGTCTCTACAAGGTAGAGAAGCTGGATTCTCCTGGAAAGCCTTGGTTTGTGGCGTTCCGTTCAGGGGAACCGTAAAAATAAACCTAGATATCCATGAGCTTCGGGTGGGTTTCGAAAATTAAGAAGATAAGTGTTCGGTGGCTGTTTCTGGCCTAGCTTAACATCGAAAATCTAATCAGGAAATAAGCGTGTAGAAAGCTCTTTAGTTGCTTGTTTGGACCCGGGTTCGATTCCCGGCGACTCCACAAAAAGGCAGAGAAACAATATGTTTTTCTGCCTTTTTTTTATTTAAAACTCATATAAAAACATTTATCAGTAATTCGAATACAACTTACCGTAATCTGCAAACCTCTTCTCATTTCCTTTCTTTCGAAATTTGTATGCAACAAAAATTAGAAAAGATGAAACAGATTAAATTAGGCAATCAGGGATTAATTATTCCTCCAATAGGTTTAGGGTGTATGGGAATGACGGGTTTTGAAGAAGGAAATATGTATGGCCCTGCAGATGAAAAAGAAGCAATCCACACCATTCATCGTTCACTTGAACTCGGTGGTAATTTTCTGGATACAGCAGATTTGTACGGCCCTTTAAAAAACGAACAGCTTATAGCAAAAGCTATTGGTAAAGAACGTGATAAGTATATTCTGGCTACAAAATTCGGCTGGGAAATCGATGACAGCGGAAAAGTTACATGGGCTATAAACGCAAGTAAAAAATACATCAAAAAAGCAGTAGAACGTTCGCTAAAAAACCTGAATACCGATTACATTGATCTTTATTACATGCACCGTTTGGACAAAAACACCCCTATAGAAGAAACGGTTGATGCTATGAGCGATCTTGTGAAAGAAGGCAAAGTTAAATACATCGGACTTTCGGAAGTATCTTCTGAAACTATTAAAAAAGCGCACCTTGTTCATCCAATCACAGCTGTTCAAAGTGAATATTCTTTATTTGAAAGAACTGTAGAAGAAAGAGGGGTATTAAAAACACTCGAAGAATTGGGAATCGGTTTTGTGGCCTATTCTCCACTAGGACGCGGATTTTTATCCGGACAAATCCGTTCAATCGATGATCTGCCTGAAAATGATTTCCGCAGAGCAATTCCACGCTTTCAGGAAAATTATTTCCATAAAAATATTGATCTGGTAAAAGCAATTGAAATAATGGCTGAAGAAAAAAAGGTAACTTCTTCTCAGCTGGCATTGGCATGGATCATCAGCAAAGGAATTGTACCTATTCCTGGAACCAAACGTAGAAAATATGTGGAACAGAATATATCCTCCGCAAATATAGAATTGAGCCAGGATGAACTTTTAAAACTGGAAAGTATCGTACCTTTAGGCACAGATACCGGAGCTCCGTACGATGAATTCAGTATGGGGTTACTAGATTAAACTTAAAAAGACGCTGTTATGAACACGATTGCATCTGTATCTGCTTTTCACCGCTTACTCTCGCTTCCAGAGCCTAAACATCCAATGGTGAGTGTAATTAATTTATCTGAAAGTATTTTTCTGGAAGATGAAATTTGGAAAGGTTTTGTCAATAAATTTTATTGTGTCGCTTTAAAAAGAGAGGCGAAAGGGAAAATTAGGTATGGTCAGGGACATTATGATTATGATAAAGGCGTACTCAGTTTTACTGCTCCCAATCAGGTGCAGTATCTGGATTTTCATACTATGGAGTGCGGAGCAGGTTATTTGTTGATATTTCATGAAGATTTTCTTTTAAAACATCCGCTGGCAGAGAGAATCTTTGATTTTGGTTTTTTCTCCTATGCCGTAAACGAAGCCTTGCATTTGTCTGAACAGGAAGAAAAATATCTCATCGAAATTATGGATAGAATTGATAAAGAATGTCAGCATATTGACCGTCATACTCAGGATATCATCTTATCGCAGATCGATTTACTTCTAAATTATTCAAGCCGATTCTACGAAAGACAATTTCTAACGAGAAAAAACAACAGCCATGCACTGCTTACAAAATTTGAAAGATTTATCAATGATTATTACAATAATGATACAGTAGAAAAAAGTCTTCTAAGCGTCAGTTTAATTGCCGAAGCTCTGAATCTTTCGCCCAATTATCTTAGCGATTTCCTGAAAATTCATACCGGCCGAAATACAAAAGAACATATTTACGAAAAGCTTACCAATAAGGCCAAAGAAAAATTATCAGCAACTACTTTGTCCGTAAGTGAAATTGCTTATGATCTTGGTTTTGAACATCCGCAATCTTTCAGCACGTTTTTTAAAAAAAGAACGCACATGGCTCCTCTTGAATTTCGTGAAAAAATTAAAAATTATTAGATTTCAAATAACAGAACACTTCGCTATAAATGAATGTTCTGTTACTTTTATTTATAAATAATTCAGTTGAAAATTGGTATAAAACTAATTTTTATATAATTTTGTATTAATCATTACAAAATAAAACACGATGAGAGGAAGACCTACAATTTATGAAGATTCTAATATCATAAAAAAAGCGCAGGAAGTTTTTTGGCAGAAAGGGTATAATGCAACCTCTTTAAGTGATTTACAAAAGGCAACTGGTGCGGGCGCCGGAAGCTTTTATAATACTTTTAAAGGAGGAAAAAAAGAAGTCTTTCAGAAAGCTGTTCAGGAACGTCGGCTGGCTTTCACTTCATTTCAAAATGAATTAAGCAATAGCGAATCTCCATTAGAATTAATAAAAGATTTTTTCAGAAGTATTGCAAAAGCGGATCAAAACGAACATTTAAAAGGCTGTATAATAGCCAATACCGTTGTCGAAATGACTTTTATCGATGAAGATCTCGAATCCAGCGCTGTTCAGATTTTAAAAGAGGTTGAACAAATGTTTATCGAAGTGATAAAATTGGAACAACTAAAAGGAACTATAAAAACAAAAACTTCTCCCGAAATTCTGGGAAAATACCTCATCACATTTTGGTGCGGACTCAATACACTCCGAAGAATGTATCCCGACGAAAATGTCCTAAAAGATCAAATCGAAATGCAATTAGCTGTTATCAGCTAATTTTTTTAACTATTTATGTATTGATCATTACAAAAATAAATATAATAAAGATGAATTTAAAATTAGAAGGAAAAAGAGCTTTTATAAGCGGTTCAACACAAGGAATTGGGTACGCGATTGCACAGCAATTAGTAGCTGAAAAAGCTGAAGTAATTATCAATGGTAGAAATGAAGAAAAAACAAAACTGGCAGTTCAAAAATTACAATCTGAATTTCCTGATGCAAAAATCTCAGGCATTAAAGCTGATTTTGGAAAGAAAGAGGAAGTAACCAATTTATTAAACCAATTAAATGATATTGATATCTTAATTAATAACGTTGGAATTTTCGATTTAAAAAATTTTGAAGACATTGAAGAGGAAGATTGGTACAAAATATTTGAAATTAACGTATTGAGCAGTGTTCGTCTTTCGAAAAAGCTCTTACCGCAAATGCTTGAGAAAAAAACAGGAAGAATTATTTTTATCAGCAGTGAATCCGGAGTCAACATTCCGGGAAATATGATTCATTACGGAATGACAAAAGCAGCAATGACAGCAGTGAGCAATGGTTTATCTAAACTCACAATTGGAACTGAGGTTACCGTAAATACAATTCTAGGCGGACCAACTTATTCTGATGGCGTAGCGTCAACCATAGAACAAATCGCATCTATGCAAAACATCGAAACCGAACAAATGAAGAACATCATCATGCAGCAGACCAATCCGCATTCTTTATTACAGCGTTTTATAAATCCAAATGAGATTGCTTCGCTCGCAGTTTATCTTTCAAGTCCTTTAGCTGTAGCAACTAATGGTTCATCATTAAGAGCTGATGGAGGTGTTTTAAAAACGATTTAATACCAATTAAAAAGCCAGAAAAATACTTTCTGGCTTTTTAAATTCTTGTAGAAGAATTTATCATTTATTTTTTCTCATCAACAAAAACATACAACTTCTGCACTTTGCCATTTTCAATTACAAACAAATCCATTCCAGAAACCACAGCTGGTTTTGTTTTTGACCCAAATTGCCAATACAAACGAACGATATTATGATTTGTTTCCAACGATTTAGCACTAAAACTGAAATCAGGATTTTTTTGCTGAAGTTCTACAATAAATTTACTGATTTCCTTCTGCCCTATTGCTATGAAATGACGGTCTATCATCTCAACATCAGAAGCATAAAATTGATCTAATAAAGCATTACGTTTCGCTTCCTCTTTTTCATTCCAGATTTTCAAATGATTTTCGATTATTTCCGTATTTCTTTTAGTATCGAAATCTTTGTTTGATGTTTTTTGATGAGAATTATTTTTTGGCGACCATAAAACTGTTTTCGGATTCGATTTTTCATACCCTTTTCCATTTGGATACGAAACTAATTCCATTTTAGAACCCCAAGGTGTTTCAAAATAAACCCATGATTCACCTGCAGTATCTCCCGATGGAGTTAAAAATGGTTCTCCTAATACTTTTACGCCTTTACTTTTTAGGTATTTTACTGACGCATTTATATCCGATGTATAAAAAGCAATATGAGAAGCTCCAATATCATCAGAATTAGGATGCACTTTACTGCCTTTGTTATCGGCATAACTAAATACTTCAATGCTTGCACCAGTTCCGGCATTTATCATTTTTATGGTTACCGCTCCTGTATTCGGATTGATATGATTTGCTTCTTTCCAATTGGTATCTAAAGGTATTGGGCCTAGTTGTGTTACGGGTGTAAAACCCAAAACGTCACTAAAAAATGGTATTGCCTGATTTAAATCTGGAACATTAATTCCAACATGATCGATTCCTAAAATTCCTGCATTATTTTGAGCGGCTGCTTTCTCTGAAGCTGAAAAGAAAAAGAATAGATTCAATAAAGCAATTGCTGATGTTTGTACTTTTTGATTTGATTTATAATGTGTTTTCATGATTTACTATTTTATCTATTTTTTAATGAATGAAAATTAATTACTGTAAGCTGCTAACCATTTTGCTTTAATAGCTGCACGTGCTTCTATAAATTCTTTATCGGTTCCTTGTGCAATGGCATCAAGTGGAAAACGAAGTGGTCTCTCTCCTTTTTTCATATTAACCAATTCTAAAATTCCATCGGCAATAGTCTGCGGATTCATATCAAACTGAGCCATTTTACCAAACAAAGCAGTACCTAAAGCGTTGAATTTTTCTGTTGCCGTATCACCATATTCTTCTAAAATTTCTTGTTTATCTGCATTGATACCCGCTTTTGAACCGTTATTCATTTCAGTAGGATAAACTCCTGGTTGGATACTAACGTTTTCAATTCCGTAATCGGCAAGTTCATCCTGAAGTCCTTCTGTAAAACTTTCTACTACCAATTTTGAAGATATATAAGGAATCATAAAAGGAAGTGTATGTCCGCTTGCTCCGGTAGTAATGTTAATAATAAGTCCGTTTTTCTCTTTTCTCATAGAAGGCAGAACAGCCTGATAAGTACGAAGCACACTGTAAACGTTTACTTCAAACATTTTACGTACCTGATCGATTGAATAACCTTCAAGCAAACCAAAACCGCTTACTGCCGCATTATTAATTAATACATCGATTTTTCCGTATTTAATAAGTACTTTTTCAAATGCTTCTTTTACAGAAACATCATCTGTAATATCAATATCTACGACTTCAATATTTGAAACTCCCGAAAGCTCATTTGCTGCTGCTGCATTTTTACCTTTTGTATTTCGCATTCCTGCAATTACTGAATGACCGGCATTTGCCAATGTTATAGCTGTAAGTTTTCCAAATCCTGAACTTGTACCTGTAATGAAAATTGTTTTTGACATGATTTCTAATTTTTAATGTTATAAAATTTGTTTCTTTTGAACATTACAAAGTTGCGCCAAGTGCAAAACCTGTACATTGATTAGAAATAAGTAAAAACTTGATATAGATCAAGAGTTTTGAAATAAGGCATAAAAAAAGGAGCTTAAAAGCTCCCTGATTATTTTTTTGCGGTTTGTTTGCGTATACGGCTTAATGTTTCGGGCGTCATTCCAAGATAAGAGGCAATCATGGCTTGTGGAATTCGTGAAGCAAATCCCGGATATTTTGTTATAAAATTTAAATATTTTTCTTCTGCAGTAAAACTTAGTGAAGCCTGAATTCGATTTTGAGCTGCTATAAAGCTTTTTTGCAGGATAGCATTTACCATATTATTAAATGCCGGTATTTCATTGCAAAGCATTTCAAAATTCTCATGTGTAAACAACACCAGTTCGCTGTCTTCAATAGCGTCAATATTAAAGCGTGACGGCTGCTGAAGTAATAAACTCTCCCTATCTCCTGTCCACCAATTTTCTACACTGAAACTATTTACATGTTCACTTCCTTTTTCATCAACAGAATAAGTTCGCAAACAGCCTTTTGTTATAAAAGCATCGTATTTCCAAACATCTCCTTCCTGAAGCAGATACTGTCGTTTACGTAATTTTTTAATAATGGCAAATGATTGAATATAATCAGATTCTGACGGTGTCAGTGTTGTTTTATCGTCTAGATATTTTTGGAAGATTTCATACATAGACTGTAAAATTATAGAAAAGTTCGGGAAAAATGAATTAATCTTATTTCATATCAAATGTAAATTTAACAACGTACCACGAAAATTATATAAAACAATAAGTAGTTTGAAGAAGTATTTTTAGGATAATCTAATTACAGAATTAGACATCAATAATTATTAATTTCAAAATTGATTGATATGAGATCCGAAAATTATTTATCTGATGAATTTTCTAACGAAATGAATTCATACGAAGAACAGTTATTATTAAATTATGACGATTATCTTGATGGTGATTATAATACCAGACTAACAGCTTCTAACCATTATAATCTGGAACTTGGCGAACTGGAAGACAACCTTGAGGATGATTTCGAATTAGAATATGATGAAAATGACTGGGAAGAAGAAGATTCGGACGGAAATCTTGCAGTAGAATACGATGCGAACGAAGAAAATCCGGGAACTTTTGAAATGATCAACTAAAAAAACAGTATGAAAAATTTGTCACTGCTTTTAATTGCGATATTATTTTTTTCATGTCAAAAAAGGGAAAATGGTACTATTCCTCAGAAGGAAAGCAGCACTACTCCTATTGACTCTTCTACAACCTTAAATAAAGAGAAAAAAGAGCAAGAGAATAAAAAAACAGGTGACACTATTTTCATGAATTTTCAAAATAAAGAAAACCAGTTTGTAGCTGAGAGCAGCTTAGATTCTCTCCATTCAAAATTATATGTAAAATTCAAAAGTGAAATTTCAGGTCAGTTACAAGCCGAAATTATTCCGGCAACAGGTAAAGGAAACATTCGCTTCAATCAAATTATTTTTCCAGATAAAACTTCAGAAGGGCCGTTTGGAATGGATTTAAAAATTCCACTAAAACAGAAAGGAAACTACATCTTAGTTATTGGACATTCGTTAATGGCTGAAAATCCTTATTACGGGAAATTCAAAATACAGTTAGAAGTAAAAAAAGATTAATGTTTTTTATTGATTTTGATCACAAATAAAAATATGATCCGGATCACTTTCTTTCAGGTTTATTAAAGCCTGTTTTAAGTTATCTCCTAGATTAGATGTAATTATTTTCAGCAATTGCTTGAGGCCATTAAAACTATTCGGTTTTACCAAATAACAAACAGATCCCAGTTTGGAAGCCATTTCGATATCATTTTTATGAGAAGAAGTAGAAATCATAATTACCGGTATATCTTTATAATGGGAATCTTGTTTTACTAACTTAAGACAATCCCAGCCATTCATAACCGGCATATTAAGATCCAGGAAAATCAGTTGTGGTTTTTCGTTAATCTGATTTAATATCTTCCACGCCTGACTTCCATTTTCTGCACAATGGCAGGTAATATTTTCATTTATTTCTTCTAATGCCTCACAAAACATTTCGGTATCATCCGTGTCGTCGTCAGCCAGTAAAATTATTTTTTTGCTCATACTTAAATTCCATTATCTTGTTGCTTTAAAGGAAGCTTTATTGTAAATACCGCTCCTGCATAAGGTCTTCCGACCGCTGTAATACTTCCTCCGTGCCGCTCCACTATTTTTTTACAAAGAGACAATCCTAAACCGGTTCCCTCATAAACATCTTTAGAGTTAAGCCGTGTAAAAGTTTCAAAAATTTGTGCAGATTGCTCATTTTCAAAACCAATTCCATTATCCTCAACCGTCATTAGAGCAATCACTTTCTGATTCTCCATTATTATTTTTGAGGATATTGTAATCTTAGGCGGCACTCCATTTTTAGCAAATTTAATAGAATTATTAATCAAATTATAGAAAAGCTGGTACAACAACACCAAAGCTCCTTCCAGTTTCGGAAGATCATTATAATGGATTTCTCCTTTTGTATTTTGTAAAGAGACTTCTAAATCACTTTCGATATTTTTTAAAACATCGTTAAGATCCACCAATGTAGCCTTTTGCAAATTGGCATTAATCTTAGAATACATTAAAACCCCATCGATCATATTAAACATACGATCTGCAGCGACATGAATTCTTCCAATAAATCTCGCCGCAGATTCATCAAGTTTTCCTTCCAGATGTTCTTCGAGTCTGCTCGTAAACGTTTTTATCTTTCGTACCGGTTCTTTTAAATCGTGAGAAGCTACATGAGCGAACTGTTGCAAATCTTCATTAGATCTCTGTAATTCTTTGGTTCTATCGGCAACGAGACTTTCTAATTTTTCGGTAATTGTTTTTTGTTCGTGTATGTCTGTACAAGTTCCAAACCATCTTACAATGACTCCGGTTTTGTCCCGAATAGGAACTGCTTTACTTAAAAACCATCGGTACAGACCTGTATTTTTATTCTCTAATCGAAATTCAAGCTGATAACTTGTTCCTCCCTGCACGCTTATATACCAGGCTTCTAATACCGGCAATACATCGTCGCGATGCAACATAGGAACCCAGCTTTGATCTCCAAATTTTTCTTCATCAAGTCCGGTATATTCGTACCAGCGTTTATTGTAATAATCTACATAACCGTCTGGTTTGGCTGTCCAGATTACCTGAGGCACCAGATCTGCCAGCTGTCGGAATTTTTCTTCACTATCTTTAATGATTCGCTGCACTTCTTTTTGAGACGAAATATCACCTGCTGCTCCAAACCATTCTATTATGTTATTTTGTTCATCTAATATTGGAATTGCTCTTGAGAATGTCCAGCCTAAAGTACCATCCGGTTTTAAAGCTCTATGTTCCATCTCAAATATTTTTTTATTTGCAATGGCATCATTAATAAGTTTTAAAGCTTTTTCCTGATCTTCAATATAAATGAATTTATCAATCCAGTTTAAAACGACATCTCCTTCATCAGAAAGCAAATCGATTCCTTCCAGATTGCGCATTACTGTCCAGTCCGCATTCATTCGATAAACAAAATCAGACGAAGCATTGACCAAAACCCGAAAACGGTTTTCGCTCTCTTCCATTTTCTTGCGTGCTACAACTTGTTCTGTAACATCAACCGCCACCTGAATCATTCCGGTTATTTTGCCCTCTTCAATCAACGGACGATAGGCCAGATTATAATAGTAATCACGCATGACACCTGTTCGATTGTGCTGAACCAGAACTTCACTTTGATCAAAAGGAGTTCCTTCATTATAAACGTTTTGAACCTGAGTCCAAACATATTGTCCTCTTAATTCGGGCAAAACATCAATTAGTGGCATTCCAATGATTTCTTCACCACGTCCAATCATGGCAAGCATATGTTTATTGATTTGCTTTATAACCAAATCATCTCCCATTAATACTAAAGTTGGAGACGGCGTTTGGTCTATCATCGATTTTAAAGTCGCTTCGCTTTCTTCTATCTTTTTGGCTGCTAAAAACTGTTGTTCCTGCGCCTGTTTTATTTCTGTGATGTCGCGGGTTGTTCCGGCAATTGCTTCGACTTCACCTTCTTCATTAAAAACCGGCGCAAAAATATAATCGTAAATTCTGACACCTAATTCGGCATGCGGAAAAGATACTGTTCCTCTAATTGATTTTCTTGTGGAAACTACTTCATCAATTTCCTTTTCGTGCATTGCAGCATGCCATTCTTCATATCCATTATCTCTTAATCCCTTACCAATAGCCTCTTCAGCAGATTTTCCCCACATGGAGAGTAAAGCTTTATTTGCATAAGTGAATTTATAGGAAAGATCAAAAACATATACTAAATCCGGAGTCGTATTAGTAATCGAATGATAAAATCGGGTCTGTTTTTCGGCAGTTTCCAGAGCACTTTTTAGGGCTATCTCTGTCTTTTTTCTTTTGGTTAAATTTTCTGTAGTAACAATTACTATCTCTCCTTGTTTTACAACTGCAAATCTGAACCAATACCTTAAGCCATTGGTGGTATATTTGGATTCAAAATCTGATACAATACCTGTTGATGCTGTATGAATAAATTTTTCAAGGATTCCGTTGTCTTTTATACCGGGAAAAACATCAGTATAAAGTCTGCCTTTATAATCTAAATCATTAGTTTGTTTTAAGGCATAAACATTTAAAAACAATATCGAAAAATCGGAGACTTCCCCATTACTATACACAGGCTGGATTATGGCAATGCCATTGGCTGTTGAGTCAAAAACGGTTTGAAATAAATTTTGATTCTCTGTTAACTCCATTGTTCCACTTACTGTATAAAAAGCACGGTTAGTTTAAATTGTCTTGTCAAACACTAGTATATTTGATTTCAATTTGTTCTTAGATAGTGAAAAAAAGAGATACTCACTTCCCTTTGTAAAAGCTAATATAATTAATTTTATTACATGTAATAAATTATTTGCAACGGTATTTAAAACTGCTTCAGGGTTCTATTTTTAGTAAGACTTAATGAAGTTAAAATCTGTCATTTTTCTGGAAGTAAATCATCTAAATCTGACAAAGTGTAAAACTTAAGATTATTAAGCTTCATGTATTTACAGACAAATTCTAAAGTTTCAATTTTGGTCTGATAATTTTCGGTTACTTCTTTAACTGGTTTATGACTGCATAAAATCAAAATCTTATCATTCTTTTTAGCATAATCTAATAATTCTAAAAGATACGGAATACTAAAATGAATATGGCTGTTATCAATATCAAAAGCAAAGACAATTTTTGAATTATTGAAATAGCTGTCTTGTTTTTCCGGTGCTTCACCACCAAATGCCCTTCCTCTTATAATTTTAAAATCAGGAGATAAAGCTTTATCCAGTTCCTCCGATCTTTCACCATAAGGATAAGCAAAAGATGTCACTTTAAAACCTTTCTTTTTCATAGAAACAATCATTGGATCTATTTCCTGCTGCATGTAAGCATCTATTCCGTTTTGCTGAACAAATTTTACCGCATTATAATGATGATATCCATGACCAGCAATTTCGTGTCCATATTTTTGCATTTCCAGAAGCTTTTTAATTTCAGGAGCTCCAATAGAATCTATTCTACAGACATTAAAAGTAGCTCGCCAGTTATACTTTTTCAAAACACTATCGGCTTCGGCCCATTCATCGACATAAGCATCGTCAAAAGATAAAATTACACCTGCTTCGTATGCTTTGGGTTCAGGCTTTTGCTTTTTGGTATCACAGGAAAAAAAAGTTAAGAACATTAAAAACAACATTGCTCTAATAAAAAATATCTTCATAAAGTGTTTGAATTAAAATGAAACTTCGATTGTGCTTTTGTAGAATAGTATCTCTCAAATATAAAACTTTTTGAACTCTTTTGCTTATTCTTTTCCAATTAACAAAAACAAATATTACCGCTGTTTTTATACTCCAAAATACTATACTTTTAATTACTTTTATAGTATCATAATTTCGTACTCATCCAATGATTATCAAGAAAAAAACGAATTGGTTCAAAATGCTTTTTGAGTGGAACGGCTCTGTCTTACCTCAATTACTTCCAAGACTCCTCTTATTACTGCTGTTTTCTCTTGCAGTAGTTTATTTTAAAGCTTTTTTACTGGAACATAATCTGCATATCAATCCGGCCGCTTTTACTTTATTTGGAATAACACTTGCTATTTTTTTGGGTTTCAGAAACAATGTAAGTTATGACCGTTTTTGGGAAGGAAGAAAACTCTGGGGTGCACTTCTTAACGATACCCGTTCTCTTGCCAGACAAAGCATTTCTCTTATTAATGATAAAGAATATGAAACCAAACGAGATGAATTTGTCAATCTCCTTATTGCCTTGGTTTATAGTCTCAAACATCAGCTTAGACATACCGATTCTGAGGAAGATTTGAAACGTCTTTTGAAAAACGAATTTGCAGAAAGTCTAAAAGAGGTTCGTTTTAAACCTATCATCATTTTAAGAGAACTCGGAAATTGGATCAAAAAAGCAAAAGCAGAAGGTAAAATCGATAGTATTACACAATTGGCTTTTGAAGAAAATCTAAACAAACTTTCGGATATTGTTGGCGGATGCGAGCGAATTGCCAGCACTCCTATCCCGTATACTTATAGTGTATTATTGCACCGCACCGTTTACATTTATTGTTTTATGCTTCCTTTTGGATTTGTTGAAACATTAGGCTGGATTACACCTTTCATAATTGTATTTATTGCCTATACTTTTGTTGCCCTTGAAGCTATTGCCGATGAATTAGAAGATCCTTTTGGCATACAACCCAATGATCTTGCTTTAGATGCAATGTCTGAAATGATCGAAAATACACTACTAGAATTAAATGGTAAAAAAATTAATCCCGTAAAAACAAATAGTGATTATTATATTACCTAAAATTGCACTATTATATTGAGCAACACTATTCATCCATGAATAAAGTACTATTAGTTGAAGACGATCCAAGAGTGGCCTCTTTTATTTTAAGAGGTTTGGAAGAACATCTTTATCAGGTTAAAACCGTTTCTAAAGGATTCGAAGCAATTGCTGCGGTTACAGAAAATGACTTTGATATTATTATTCTCGATATCATGCTTCCTGATATTACAGGTTTTGAGGTTTGTGAGATTTTACGAAAAAGAAAAATAATCGTCCCAATCCTTATTCTTAGTGCTCTAGATACGCCTCAAGAAAAAATTAAAGGATTACAGGCTGGAGCCGATGATTATTTGGCTAAACCTTTTTTATTTGAAGAACTTTTGGCCCGAATCAATGCGCAGCTTCGTCGCGCAGAATTTAGTTCGGGAATTTTGGATTTTCAATCGTATGCAGGAATTGAAATCAATATGAAAGAACAAAGTGCTTCAAGAGATGGGAAAGAATTGAATCTTTCATCAAGAGAACTCAAACTTTTGATTTTCTTTATGAAAAACAGAGAAAAAGCACTTTCAAGAATTGCCATTGCAGAAGCGGTTTGGAATCTGGATTTAGATATGAATACCAATACTGTAGATGTTTATATAAATTACTTAAGAAATAAAGTGGACAAGAACTTTTCGGAACCACTTATTCATACTGTAAAAGGAACTGGGTATATGCTAAAAAAGAAGTCCCATGAATCTCAAGAATAAACTAGCATTAAATTCTACAATATTGTTTGCTTTTATTGTCGGACTTCTTCTCATCGGATCTTTTTTGCTTTTTAAAAGCCACCGAAAAGATCTTTATTATGAAAGATTAGAAGACAGCGCCTTAATAACTGCCTTTTTCTATTTTGAAAAAGATGAAATTACTAAAGTAGACAGCGTTAGTTATGAGGAAATAGAAACCCAGTATAATAGAATAACGAATCAATCTATCAGAATCTACAATGCAAAAAGCAAAAAAGTGTATTTGCATGATGATGTGCCAGTTAAATTAAGTGACCATGAATTAAAAGCTATTTCAAAAGATAGAATATTAAATTTTTCTATAGACAATCGTCAATTTACAGGACTGTATTACAAGGACAATCAAGGTGATTTTATTATTGTTGTTTCGGGAATTGATGATGTCGGAAATCAGCAGCTCGAAAGGCTGGCCATTGTATTTATATTCTTTTATCTCGTTGGAATTGCGCTTAATTACCTTTTAGGAAGATTTTTGTCCAGGCAGACTTTCAGGCCTTTTGAAGATGTCATTTCAAAAGTAAACACGATTACAACAGAAAACCTGCATTCAAGACTCGAAATGCCAGCTGTTAGTGGAAAAGATGAAATAAAGGAATTGATTACTACTTTTAATTATCTTTTGGAAAGACTGGAAAATGGTGTCACCATACAGAAAAATTTCCTTAAAAATGCCTCTCACGAACTCAAAACACCGCTTACTATTATAATAGGTGATATTGAAGTTGCTTTACAGCATAGCAGAACGAACGAACAATATGAAGAAATACTAAAATCGCTTAGAAAAGATACACTCCATTTAAAATATACTTTAGACGGATTATTGATTCTTTCAGGACTGGAACTTTCAGAACCCCATCAAATGGAAAACATCAGAATTGATGAAATTCTGTGGAGCATACTAGAAAAGAAAGCCATAGAATATCCAACAGTCAAAATAGCGCTTAATCTGGATGCGATTATAAACAATGAAGATTTATTGACTGTGCATGCCAACAAACATATGATTTTTATTGCACTTTATAATATTATAGACAATGCCATTAAGTTTTCATTTCCCTTACCAGTAAACATAATTGCATTAGAAGACAATGGAAAGCTTCTTTTAAAAATTATAGATCAGGGTTCTGGAATTGACAAGAAAGATATCGAATCTATTTTTGATTTATTTTTTAGAAGTGATCGTACCAGACATATTCAAGGTCAGGGATTAGGTCTTTTTATTACCATGCAGATCTTGAAGCGTCACAACATTACTTTAACCGTAGATTCTGAACTGGAAAAAGGCACTGTTTTTTCGCTCTCATTTACCTAATTTTTTAGATAAAATTTATTGCTTTTTTATTCTTCTAAAATTCGGTTTTTTAAGTTTGGTAACATTGGCATAATACTCTAATCTATCTCTAATCTACTTTAAATCTAAGTCTAATCACTTGTTTTATGGGCTTTAACACAAACCTGTTGATTTTAAAGGGCTAGCTGTTTTTTTATCAAATAACATCTTGGTTATCTTAATTTAACAAAGAATTGTTTTTTGATTTTTCGTTAACATTAGCCTTAAATCGAATCGAAGTAAAGAGATTTTATTTGTCGTGAAATAAAAACTAATAAACAACATGACAAAACTAAGACTCTTTTTTTCGGCTTTAATGCTCCTAACTATAGGGAACATTTTTGCCCAAATTACAACCTCATCTTTATCCGCCAGAGTTAATGATGGTACAAGCCCTCTTACAGGTGCTGAAGTAACCTTGACACATTTACCTACAAATGCAGTTTACAAAGCTGTAACAGACAAGCAAGGACGCTTTAGTTTCGAAAACTTAAATGCGGGCGGGCCTTATGAATTAGAAATTAAAAGTTCAGGTACCAAAGATTATTCTAATGCTCAAATTCATTTAGCTTTAGGAGATAATGATTTACCAACAATTGTAGTTGGCAAAGCCGATAACAATGTTTTGGAAGAAGTAGTTATAACAGGTTCTAAACCTTCTTCTAAAAACAATGGTACTAATATTAGCGAAAAACAAGTAAATGGTCTTCCGTTAATCAACAGAGGAATTCAGGATGTTACCAAACTTGTTCCACAAAGTTCTAATAACTCTTTTGCTGGAACTAACTTTAGATACAATAACGTAACGATTGACGGTTCTATTAATAATGATGCTATTGGTTTCAGTCCATCTTTAGGAGGACAATCCGGAACTTCCGGAATGCCGGGAAGCAGTACTCGTTCTAACTCTATCAGTTTAGATGCGATTCAGGATATTCAGGTTTACATTGCTCCTTACGATATTAAATTAGGAAACTTTTTAGGAGGAAGCGTAAATGCTGTAACAAGAAGCGGTACAAACACCGTAACAGGATCTATTTACAGCTACGGAAGAAGTGCTGCAATTACTGGCCCTAACAATGCCGGTGACGGTTCAAAAATGCCAAGTGCTTTCGGCGATTACCAAGTTGGTTTTAGAGTAGGACTTCCAATTGTAAAAGACAAATTGTTCTTCTTTACCAATATGGAATATGCAGAAAGAACAGATCCAATTTTCTATAATGCAGGACAAACTAATTCAGCTGGAAAACTAACTTCATTGTTGGATAATACTACTGCTGAACAAATCTCAAATTTTGTTAAAACAAACTACGGTTTCGATCCGGGAACTTATGGTGCTTACAATAACTTTTCTAAAAGCCAGAAATTCTTCAATAAATTAGATTGGAAAATTAATGACAAACACTCTATTTCATTACGAAACAATACCGTAATTTCTCAAGCAACAAACCTAGAGCGTGATGCGGCAAACTTTAGATTCTCAGGAATGGATTTTACGCAGAAAAACCAAGCGATCAGTACGGTTTTAGAATTAAAAAGCCATTTCAACAGCCAATGGTCTAACTCTTTCATAGCAAGTTATTCTGCAATTAAAGATTACCGTGATCCAAAATCAAACAACGTTATGTTTCCACAAACAGAAATTGGTTACAATGGTGGAACTATTTTCTTAGGAAATGATCGTGAAGCTACTGTTTTCAATATGAAACAGAATACAACTGAAATCACTGATAACCTTACTTACAAAACAGGAAATCATACTTTATTGTTTGGTACGCACAACGAATTCTACGATATCAACTACGGATTTGTAAATGCACTTAACGGAAGAATTTCATACAAATCTCTTGCTGATTTCTATAATAAATTACCAACTCGTGTACGTGGAACTTATCCATTTGATGGTTCTACAAGAGATCAAATTTTCAATAATCCGTATGCACAATTTAATGTAAATCTTTACAGTGCTTATGTTCAGGATGAAATTAGAATTGGAAGCAAATTAAAAGTGACTCCAGGTGTGAGAGTAGATTACACTGATATGCCGACTAAACCAAAATTAAGCGCGCAGGTTCAAAACTCACCGGCAGATCCAAATTACGGAACAACTTATTCTTATACACCTTTAAGCCAAATCAAAAACAACTTTTTCGGTTCCGCTTTAGTTTCTCCAAGAATCGGATTTACTTATAATGTTGACGAAGACAAAACACTAGTTTTAAGAGGTGGATCTGGAGTATTTACAGGTAGAGTTCCTTTTGCATGGTTAGGATATGCTTACTATAATGATGGTGTAGGTTACGGAAGCTATGACAAAAACAACCTAACTGCTGCTCAGGTTGCTGCTGCTGGAGATCCTTTGACTCCAAACGGATTAAACGGATACCACGATGCAACTCCAAAAGTTCAGGCAGATTTAATTGACAATAAATTTAAAATGCCGGCTGTTTTAAGAAACTCACTTGCAATAGACAAAATCATCAACGGCTATAAATTTACTACTGAAGGAATGTACACTAAAGTAATTCGTGATCTTGAATTCCAACAGGTAAACAAAATGGATAATCCAACTTATTTCTCTTACGATACCAAACATGAGATGCCAATTTATGCAGCAAATATCAATTCAGCTTTTTCAAATGCTTATTTGTTGTCTAATACAAATAAAGGATACCGTTACAGCATCACAGAAATGATTTCTAAAACATACGATTTTGGTCTTAACTTT
Organism: Flavobacterium notoginsengisoli; assembly: GCF_042686225.1. Classification (NCBI taxonomy): domain Bacteria; kingdom Pseudomonadati; phylum Bacteroidota; class Flavobacteriia; order Flavobacteriales; family Flavobacteriaceae; genus Flavobacterium; species Flavobacterium notoginsengisoli. The sequence goes on along the minus strand of NZ_JBHUOT010000004.1, from coordinate 329,581 downwards.
ATGGTAGCTTATACGTACGGAGATTCTAAAGACGTTACAAACGGAATTCGTAACTCTATGGAAAGTAACTTCCAAATGAACCAATCATTAACTCCAAATGATCCTCAATTGGCAACTTCAAACTTCAACATTAAACACAGAATTGTTTCTAATGTTGGATATGCAGTAAAATTAGCTGAAAACAACACTTTCTCTGCTAACGTATACTTTAATGCACAATCAGGAAATCCATTCTCATGGGGATTTGTAAACTCTACCATTGCAGGAACAGGACAAGCAGCAGGATTAGCTTATATCTTTAAAGATGCGGCAGAAGCAGCAAAATATATTGGGGTAAGTTCTGCAGGAGTTCCTTCAGCTACGGCAGCACAGCAAGTAGCAGATTACGAAGCATTCATTAACGGAAATGATTATTTAAAAAGCAGAAGAGGAACATTCACTCAAAGAAATGGTGATACAACTCCATGGAACATTCAGGCTGACTTAAAATTAATGGATGAAATTAAAGTGACTAAAGTAGGAACTTTTCAAATTTCATTCAGCATGGCCAATATCGGAAACCTTATCAATAAAGATTGGGGAAGAAGCTATTTCGTTCCAAACACTTATAATTCAACAGCAAGTATTGGTTTAACTAAATCTGGAAACTTAGGCGGAGTTGCAACAGGCGATCCAACTTACACTTTCCAGAAACCAACTTCTACACCTTATACAATAGATCAGTTCGCTTCAAGATTCCAAGGACAGCTTGGCTTAAGATACTCGTTCTAAAGATAGTTTGTGTTTATTTTTTGATTATCTCCCAGTTATCCTTTAAATAGCTGGGAGATTTTTCTTTATTCTACTTTCTTTAATCTTTGCTCTATATTCTTTACTCTATATTCTTTACTCTATATTCTTTACTCTATATTCTTTACTCTATATTCTTTACTCTTTCGTCTTCCCCGCATCCAATAAAACAGCTAACTGAATACAAGGAGAATCAGACCGATTACTCCAAGCGTGATTGGTGCCACGTTGAATTACAATATCACCAGCCTGCAATAAAGTTTCTTCTTCCTCTACGATAAGATAAATTTCACCAGCCAAAATCACGATATAATCTAAAGTATCTGTTTGATGCATTAAAGGATGAGGCTGACCTTCGGGTGCCACAATTCCTAAATCTTTATCGGGCGGAATTTGTACATAACGAAAATAACTTCCGTTTTTAGGTGTATTCGGAAAAGCCGTGTTTTCGATTTCTTTTTCTTCAAATGTTGCAGGAGTACTCTCTGTTGACCAAATATCAGAAATAATTAAACCCGGAAAATGCTCCGAAACATTGGTTACGATATGATCTTGTTCTATTATTGATTTTCCATTTCGTAAACCTGTTACGACTCTTCTTGGAATTGTTTTCATATTCTATTTAATTAATTTTAAACACATAGAAACATAGTTTTTCTTTGCGTTCAAAGGCATTTCATTCATTTAAAATAAACATAGTTGTTATCTTTAGAAATTCTTCGTAAACATAAAGCTATGTGTTAGAAACTAGTTTCTTTTGATTACCTTTTATAATAACAAAAATCTATGTTTCTATGTGTTTCAAAAATTTAAAAAACCTAACAGATTTTGAAAACCTGTTAGGTTTAACTAACTAATCTAACTTAAACCAATCTTTTACTTCATTTGTTATCGAATCTTTTATTTTAGGGTTTTCAAACTCATTTGTTGCAGCATTATATTCATAATCTTTCTGCCACTTTTTATAATTAGAAGCTACTTTCTCAATCGCATCGCAGATATATAAAAGCTCTTCATTCGTTGTAATAGGATGTAAGGATAAACGAACCCATCCCGGTTTATTAGTCTGATTTCGCTGTAATAATTCATTTGTAATTTCTGCCGATTTCTTTTCATTAATGTTGAATAAATAATGAGCATAAGTACTCGCACATGACCAGCCACCGCGAACCTGAATTCCGAAACGGTCATTCAAAAGTCTTACGATCAGATTGTAATGAATATCTTCAATCACAAAAGAAACACAGCCAATTCGTTCTGTCGTCAAGTCTCCTAAAATCGATAAACCTTTTATCTTTTGAAGTCTAGAAAAACAAAGATCCAACAGCTCTTTTTCTCTTTTTTTGATGTTAGAAACTCCCATTTGCTCTTTTAATTCTAAAGCCAAAGCTGCTCTAATGACTTGCAGGAATCCTGGAGTACCACCATCTTCACGAACTTCTATAACATCGCTGTAACAATATTTCCCTAACGGATTAGTCCATTTTACATTTCCACCTCCCGGATTATCTGGAAAATCAGATTGGTATAATTTTTCATTAAACACCAACACTCCAGTAGTTCCTGGCCCGCCCAAAAATTTATGAGGCGAAAAGAAAATAGCATCTAATTGTTGTTCTGGATCTTTTGGATGCATATCGATTTTGACATAAGGTGCAGAAGCCGCAAAATCGACAAAACAAAGTCCGCCGTTTTGATGCATTATTTTCGCCAGTTCATAATAAGGTGTAATGATTCCTGTAACATTAGAACAAGCCGTAAACGAACCTATTTTCAAACTTCTGTCTGCATATTTTTTAATTATTTCTGAAAGTGCTTTTGGATCAACCAAATTGTTTTCGTCGGGCGGTAAAATTACGACTTCGGCATTGGTTTCATACCATGGAACCTGATTGGAATGATGTTCCATGTGCGTGATAAAAACTACAGGTCTATCTTCTTCATAAGCAGTTCTTAAACCCATAATACGCTGTAATTTTGATAACGCAGCAGTCATTCCAGTTCCAGTTGTAACCAAAACATCTGACTCATTAGCGTTTACCGATTTTTTGATGCTGTCTCTAGCGTATTGATAAGCGTAAGTTGAAGTCTTTCCGGTCTGACTTGAAAGTGAATGCGTATTGGCAATCATAGGACCAATTTTATTGAGCATTATATCTTCGATTGGCACGTATAATCTTCCGCTGGCAACCCAATCTGCATAAACCAGATTTTGTTCTCCATAAACCGATTCAAAAGTATGATCAATTCCTACTGTATTTTCTCTAAACTTAGAGAAGTAACACTCTAATTCAATTGGCTCTGTTGTTGTCTCAATAGCATTCATTTCCTTATCATTTTAAATTAACTATATTCTATTACTGTTTTTATTAAATTTTTCCTCTTTATTTGTCATCCTGACGAAGGAAGGATCACACAAGAGGCTCCACAATCAGAATCGACAATCTTGGTCGAGTTACGTGTGTGATCCTTCCTTCGTCAGGATGACAAGATTGGGTATTTTTTTATCAAATCTTTTTTTCTAAAAGCGATTTTAAAGTCGATTGTAATTCTTCTCCCTGAAGATTTTTGGCTACAATTACTCCGTTCGAATCCACTAAATAATTTCCAGGAATCGCTCTGATTCCATACAATTTTGCAACGGCGCTGTTCCAGAAAAGTAAATCTGAAACGTGCAACCAGTTCAAATGATCGTCCTGAATTCCTTTAATCCAGTTTTCTTTCTTTTTATCCAAAGAGATTCCAACAATGTTAAATCCTTTATCATGAAATTCTTTGTAAGCCGCCACGATATTTGGATTTTCTCTTCGGCAAGGACCGCACCATGAAGCCCAAAAATCAACTAAAGTGTAGCCTTTTAAGTTTTCATAAAAACGAATTGGTTTTCCATTCGGGTCATTTGCTGTAAAATCTGGCGCTTTTTTTCCAACCACTAATCCGTCTAAAACTAAAGCCAAATCTTTTAATTCTTTTACATAAGTGGTATTTTGCTGTGTTTTATCAAGAAGCGCAATGTTTTGTCTAATTTGTTCAGGCGACAATCTGTACGACCAGTTTCTGTACAACACATAAGCCGAAACAATAGATTTAGGATTATCAGTAATGAATTTACTGATTTCTATATCTTTCGATTTTTTATATGTCTCAAATAAATCCTGTGAAACTGAACCTTCAACTACAGAATTGCTGTAGTATTTCTTCGGGTTTAATTTTACATCAATTGGTCCTTTTTCAAGAAAAACATATAAAGGACTGCTTTCTGTATTAACACTTAAACCATATAATTCAGGCGTTTTTACTTTAGTTTTAAAACTAAAATTTCCGTCTTTCACTTTTACCGAATCAATTGTGGTAAACATTTTATTATGGAATTTTTGCAGATAAACATATTGAGCAACGGTATCTACAACCGTTCCTTTTAATTGTAAATTACTTTCCTGCGCCTGAGTTTGTAAAGCACCAAAAAGCAGTGCAAAACTTAAGATTATTTTTTTCATTTTATTTTGATTTTTAGTTTAAGATTGGATAAAAGTTTTCCTTAGACCTATTGAAAAAAGGCCTTTAAATGTTGTTTTAAAAAAGTATGGGAGAATTTTACTTGCGGCGCATTCGAAAGAAAGCAAGACTGTTTTCTTCGAACATTAAATTTAAAAGTTCATAAGCGGCATATAAAGTTGAGTCTGTTTTCATTTTAAAAAATAAAAGTTTTAAACTTAGATGAACTTATTCAGATTTTGAGGAAATCTTTTTCTTATCTGTCCGCCGCAGCGGAAGGATTTAGCACCTTATTCGGTAACAGGTTGCTAAGACGTCAATGGGCCTATTCCCTCGGTCTTTCTGGATAAGTATCATTCAGAACTTTTCTGTGATGCAAATATATATATTAATTCTATCAAATTAGTAGTATTTAATAATATTTTTTTCAATTTTATTTAAATTGAAAAACAAAAACATTTATAAGAACCTAAAAAACAACTATTTAATTCAAACACAAATTGTAGTTTCATTTTATTTTTATGAAAGAAATTCTTAAAAATCAGTAGTTTTATTGCACAAAAAAACTCATTCCGTTTTTGAAATGAGTTTCTAATTTTGAATCTGCTTATTTATTCTTTCTCTTTTTTGCACTTTCTGTCTGCAGTTTAACGCTGTCTTTCTGAACTCCTTTTGAAGGTGTATAGGTCGAACCGTCTTGGACACTTTCTCCTGGCCCGGTTCCTGTACCTGCTGTACTTTCAACTCCTTCTTTTTTCATATCCGTAATTTGAATACTTTTCGCTGCTGGCGACGTACCGCCAGAACTAGTACTGGTCACTTCGGTTGAATCTCCAGATACTTCTGTAGAATCATTTGTTTTTTGCACCGTATCAACAGGCACCGAATTAGTATCTATTTTATCGCTGTAACCATCATTTTTTTTACAAGAAGCAGAAAATAATCCGATCATAATTAGCAAAAAAACGACTTTCAATTTCAATAAAGCTTTCATAATAAATGTTTTAAATATTTATAAAAGCGAAGTAACTATTTTTAAAACGGCTTATTTTATAGTATTTCTAATAAATTTTATATAACAGCAATTGATTTATTATGGAATAAAATAGGACTTTACGAAAAGTATCGAACCAAAAGAATACGCTTAGGAGAAAGGAAATCTTATAGAAACCCTATTATTATTCACAGCAAAGCTCCAGTGGAGGGACATCCTTTTACAACAACTGTATATTTCGCTCCGCTGGAACTTACTAAAAACTATCTAATTTGTTTTATTAAAAACGAAGCTTTTCATTCCGTAGGAATGTTTCATTGGTAACAAAAAAAAGCCCGTAAATCGAAATTTACAGGCTTTTTTACACTAATAAATAATTTAAAAAGTAACTAATTTCACTCCCAAAGTAAACCATCTTGAAGGAAGAGGCACTGCTCCTACTTCGTAATAAGTCGCATTGAATATATTCTGCGCATCTGCAAAAATGGTAAACTTATGAATGGACTGACTTATTCTAAAATCATTTACCCAGTAAGAAGGCCCTGTAATTCTTTCGTTGAAACGGGTTGCAAACAACACAGAAAAATCTTTGTATTGGTAATCTATTGTATTGGTAATTTGATGTTTTAAAGAAGAAATAAGGTACTTCGAGTATATTTCGGTTCTAGAACTTTTAAACTCAGAATCCAAATACGTATACGCTAAAAGAATATTCAAACGAGAATCTTTAGAAAAATCAAATCTGTAAGTACCACGCAGATTGATTCCGTTTGTATTTAAATCTCCTGTGTTCTGACTCTGCCACGGTACTGTTGTCGCGTTACGCATCCAGTCGATATAATTGTCAATTTTTCTGTAGAAATAGTTCGCATTAAAACTCAATGTTTTTTTGTTGTATTTAAAACCAATTTCACTCTGAAAAGCATTTTCTGAATCTAAGTCAGCATTTCCAATGTTTCCTGTTTGTTTTAAATACAAATCTGTAAACGATGGAATTCTCTGGCTTGTTCCAATATTACCAATAATTTTAAAGGCATCTGTAATCGCATAACTTGCATCAATTCCAGGGTAAATTTGCCATTTGTAATCCGAATTATAATTCAGGTAAGTTCCAATGTTGACATCTAGTTTTTCAGTGAAACTCGTTCTGTATTCTGCATAAACACCTACATTTTCACGGTCATGATCTCCAATATTAGAAGAATGAATGTTTTCGTTTCTAAATTCTGCTCCAAAACCAATTTCGCCTTTAGATAATTTAACAGTAGAGTTCAATTCTCCCGCAATTGAATTGGTATAATGCTGACTTCTTCCTACGTTTAAATTGGAGTTTCCTAAATAACGATAATCATCATAATTATATCGGTAGGTTACTCTTGGCATAATTTTCCAATTTTCCGTAATAGCATGTTTCGATTGAATGTTAGCAAAAGTCGTCTGTATAATTTCTGTCGAATTAATATCGCCTGGCGCTGCATAGAATCCGTTAGCACCAAAACCATTGTTGATGTACCCGGCAGAGCCTAAAATTTCATTCGAATCATTTATCTGTACATTTCCCTGATAAAAAATTTTATTATTTTCGAATGCTGTATTGTAACGGTAACCATTACTTTTATCATGCGAAGCAAAAATCATATGCTGCTGTTTTTCTTTACCTAAAACTGCTCCGGCCTGAACTCCGGTTCCGTAAAAAGTATCTCCTGTATCGCGAGTATCTTTTTCAAAATTTGAACCTGCATAAGTGCTTACCAAAAATCCGGAATCTGTTGGCTTTTTAGTGATAATATTAATTGCTCCCGTTAAACTGTTAATCCCGTAAATTCTTGCAGCCGGTCCACGCACTACTTCAATTCTCTCAATAACTTCAACCGGAAGAGGCAGATTCAGCATATTGTGAGCTGTTTGAGAATCGATTACTTTGGCTCCGTTTAATAAAACGACAGTCTGCTCAAAACTTCCTCCATCAACACTGATGTCAGCCTGAGTTCCAAACGGCCCTCTTTGTCTGATATCCACTCCATTTGCATATTGTAATACTTCCTGAAGCGTTCTTCCCGGAAGTTTTTTTATAGTTTCACTCGTAATAACATAAACATTTCTGTTTTGCTTAGAAATTGGAGTATTAAAACGGTTTTCATTAATGATTACCTCATTCATTTCATTTATCGAGTCCTTTTTGGTCTGCGCATAAATGTTAGAACAAATTACTGCAAATACAGCAAAGTAGATTTTTTTCATCTGGTCCTTATTTTTTTTGCAAAAGTAGTATCTTGCCGTACTAATCAGGTATACCAGTTTTATAATTATGAATAGTCCGGTTGAAATTCCTTTTAGAAGCTTTATACAGCTTAAACCTGAAGATAATACAGCACTTTACCTTCAGATTGTTTTTGAATTTATCAAAGCCATACAAACGGGTTTTCTTCCCGAAGGAACAAAACTTCCCGGAACGCGAATTCTCTGCAAAGTTCTGACAGTAAACCGTAATACACTGATTAAAGCTTTTCAGGATTTAGAATCTCAGGGCTGGATCGAAACGCTTCCCAACAAAGGAACTTTTATCTTATCTCAGCAAAAACAAAAAAACAAAGCTGAATTTACCACTTTAAAAGAAGTCAATCCATCACAATTCAATACCGGATTTACTTTTCAGCGTTCTACAATTCTTGAAAATCCGATAGAAATCAGCAATTTACCTTATCAATTTAATGACGGAATGCCCGATTTAAGATTGGTACAAACCGATGTTTTGGCAAGATTATATGTATCGAAATTAAAAAGGCATAAAACTTCCAAAACGTACGAGCAAATTCAGCTTCGTTCGCATTTGAATTTTAAAACTCATTTTGCCAATTATTTAAATCTTACGAGAGGAATACGTATTTCGATTTCCAATTTACTTACAACCAGTAGTCACGAAATTGCACTGTATTTGGTTACCAAAGTGCTGATAAATCCGGGAGACAAAGTGGTTGTGGCTTCACCTGGTTATTATATGTCCAATATGACCTTGACAAATACAGGAGCACAAATTATTTCGATTCCTGTAAATGAAGACGGAATTGATACCAAACGTCTTAAAGAAATCTGTGAAACTTCTGAAATTCGATTATTATATCTCACTTCCAATTACCATTATCCAACTACAATTCTGTTAAGCGCCAAAAAAAGAATTGAAGTTTTGGAATTAGCCAATCAATATGGATTTGTTATTCTGGAAGACGATTACGATTTTGATTTTCATTATGATAATAATCCCGTACTTCCTTTAGCGGCTTTTGATTCTAATCAGCGAGTGGTATATATTGGATCTTTTGGAAAATCACTTCCATCGGGATTTAGTTATGGTTTTGTCGCCGCTCCAGCTGATTTTATTAAAGAATTAGAAAAACATCAAAACATACTCGAACCCGGAATTGATGTAATGAAAGAACAGGTGTTAACCGAATGGATAACCGAAGGCGAAATGCACAGGCTTTCTAAAAAAAACAAAAAAATCTACAAAGAACGCCGCGATTATTTTATTTCATTACTTAATGAGCATTTAAAAGGAAAAATTAAATATAAAATCCCACCAAGAGGATTGGCAATCTGGGTAGAATGGCTTAGTGATTTTAATTTGATAAAATTTCAGAAAGAATGCTCAGATAAAGGATTATTTCTCCCAAAAACCATTTTATACCAAACAAAAGATTTGACGGCTACGCGTTTAGGCTTCGGACATTTGGAGGAAGAAGAAATGGAAAAAGCAGTTGCTATATTAAAAACCTCTTTAGAAATGATTACCAAATAGTATGCTGAAAATTATATAATTTGAAATTACAATTTTATAACAAAAAGTTTTTTTTGGGGAATTACCTTTACTTCGATTTTTTGATATAAAGAAGATTATTTTATGGATATCTATGTAATTATAGAACTACTTTTAATTTCAATTGGCGCAACATCAGCAATGACCTGGTTTAGTTATGTCATGTCAGGAAGCTTTAGAGAATTGTACAAGGAATCTATCCTTTTAAACTTTGCTTTAGAAAGAACACATATTAGTCATTCGCAGCGTTATGAAGAAAAATGGGGATGGCTAATTCATTATATAGTTGGTTTTCTTTTTGTTTTAGGATATCACATCATATGGGTAGAGAATATTTTGCCTGTTTCGCTATTAAGTACTCTTTTGTTAGGAGTTACTAGTGGTGTAGTTGGCATATTTAGCTGGATATTTATATTTAAAATAACCAGATATCAAGCCCCAATTGATTTTAATGGTTGTTATATTCAACTACTCTTTGCCCATGTTTTTTTCGCACTTATAGTAGCTTCATTTGCTTCTATTTCACAAATTCTTTTAATTCTGGTAAAAAACTATATTGCTCTATAAATACCATATAAAAGGAAACATCAATTTATGTCTTTCTTGAACAAAAAACAGGACTGTCTCTTCTTGAAACAGCCCTGTTTTTTAATTCCCCATTTTGTGCAGTTATTTTAAACACATAGAAACATAGTTTCGTAAACCTTAAAAAAGGCGTTTCACTAATTTAAATACACATAGTTTATCTATGTGTAGAAACGAGTTTCTTTTGTTTTTCTTTTACTCTACTTTAGACACAATTATCTATGTTTCTATGTTTTTATTTTTCCCAACGAGATAAATCAAAGTAATTTTAGATTACCAGCCTTTAACCGCTCCGCCTTTAAATTCCTGCTCGGCTGCTTTTTCTACTTCAGCAGATTGAAAAGCTTGTAGAAACTGTTTTACTTTTTCTTCGTTTTTATTGTCTTCACGGCTTACCACTAAGTTCACATAAGGCGATTCTTTATCTTCAACAAATAAAGCATCACGAGATGGAACCAATCCAGCTGCAGAAGCAAATGTATTGTTGATAATGGCGATTGAAACATTTTCATCGTCCAAAGCTCTTGGCAATTGAGGTGCTTCTAATTCTAAAATTTTTAAATTTTTAGGATTGCTGACAATATCTGTAACTTTAGGAAGCAAACCAACGCCATCTTTCAATTTCAACAAACCATTTTTCTGCAAAAGCAATAAAGAACGTCCGCCGTTTGTTGGATCGTTTGGAATAATGATTGTGCTTTCGTTTTTCAATTCAGCAAGCGTTTTTATCTTTTTAGAATAACCCGCAATTGGGTAAACAAATGTTCTACCAATAATAGCCAATTTGTAACCGCGCTGTTTTGATTGTTCGTCTAAATAAGGTTTGTGCTGAAAAGCATTCGCATCGATATCTCCCTGACTTAAAGCTTCATTTGGAATCACATAATCATTAAAAGAAACCAATTCTACTTCTAACCCGTATTTTTCTTTTGCTACTTTTTTAGCTGCTTCCGCCACTTTTAATTCCGGACCAGAAGCCACCCCAACTTTAATAAAATGTGGATCATTATTTTTACTTTTTCCACAGTTTGATAACAGAAGTGCCAAAGCTAAAACCCCGGCAGTTTTTAAAATATCTTTCATTTCTATACTTTATTTAATTTTTTCACTTTCAACTTTTGACTTTTGACTTTTGACTTTTGACTAACCTATCTATGGTCAAATCGTTTCGATAATCGGTCTCCCACAAACTGAATCAGGAATACTAAAATGACCAATAAAGCCAAAACCGAGTTCATTGTTACAGCATCATAACCAATATAACCGTATTGATAACCTACTTGTCCTAAACCTCCAGCACCAACAGCTCCACCCATTGCAGAATAACCCACAAGTGTAATTAAAGTAATCGATGCCGCATTGATTAACGAAGGAAGTGCCTCCGGCAACAATACTTTATAAACGATTTGAAAAGGTGTTGCACCCAACGCTCTTGCCGCTTCAATTAATCCTGACGGAAGACTCAGCAAACTGTTTTCAACCAAACGGGCAATGAATGGCGCTGCACCAATACTTAAAGGCACTAAAGCGGCACTTACTCCAATTGAAGTTCCAACAATAGCACGAGTAAACGGAATCATCCAGACAATTAAAATGATGAATGGAATAGAACGGAAAACATTTACCAAAATCGATACAATTCTATTTAAAACAGGTTGTTCTAAAATTTGATTTTTACGAGTCAGAAACAATAAAATTCCTGTTGGAAGACCAATTAAAAAACCAAAAAAGCCCGATACAAAAGTCATTACAATGGTTTCCCATGTTCCTTTTAACAATAAATCTATAAGAGAATCAGACATAACCTAAAATTTCTGTTTTAATATGTTTTGAATTAAAATATTGAATTGCTGCATCATAATTTTCGCGTTTTCCTGATAGTTCAATCAGCATTACACCAAAATTAACTTCGCCTGCCTGATCCATTTGTGCGCTTACAATTTTGAAGTCGGTATCAAAAAGTCTTGAAACTTCTGAGATAACCGGCTCATTAACTGATTTCCCAGTCATTTCCAGTTTCAATAACGGATTCAGATTTCCGTTATCTTCTTTTTGTAATTTATCCTGATACACAGACGGAATCTCGATATGAAGCGAAGAAGAAATAAATTCTTTCGTTAATTCATGTTTTGGGTCTGCGAAGATTTCACCAACACTTCCCTGCTCGATTAATTTTCCGTGACTGATGACAGCCACTTCATCACAAATCGATTTTACAACTTCCATTTGATGTGTAATCAATAAAACGGTAATATTGAGACGTTTATTAATGTCTTTCAGTAAGTTCAAAATAGATCTTGTTGTTGCAGGATCTAAAGCACTTGTTGCTTCATCACACAAAAGTACTTTCGGATTATTAGCTAAAGTTCTGGCAATCGCTACACGCTGTTTCTGCCCGCCCGAAAGACTTGCCGGATAATCGTTTGCTTTTTCTGCTAAACCTACTAATTGCAATAATTCTAAAACCCTTGTTTTAATTTCAGTTTTTGAAGTTCCTGCCAATTCTAATGGAAAAGCAACATTTTCGAAAACCGTTCTCGAAGAAAGCAGGTTAAAATGCTGAAAAATCATTCCGATTTGTCTTCTTTCAATCGCCAATTCTGAATTGGATAATTGCATTAAAGCTTTACCATCTACAATAATTTCTCCCGAAGTGGGTCTTTCCAGTAAATTCACACAGCGAATTAAAGTACTTTTCCCTGCCCCCGAAGTTCCAATTACACCAAAAATCTTTCCCGCCGGAACTCTAAGCGATACATCAGACAAAGCCGAAACGATTCGGTCTTTCTGATGAAAAGTTTTGGTTACATTTTTTAATTCAATCATTCTCTAATTTAGATTTAAAAACAAAAAAGCCTTTCAACTGTTTATGAAAGGCTTTTCAAATAAATTATATCATTTTATATATAAGCCAGATCACTAAATTCCATAGCAACATTACAACACATCATACTGCTGCTATAATAATTCTTCATATTCTGGTTGTTATTTCTCATTGGCGTTGCAAATTTAAATAGTTATTTTCAATTTTAATGTAAAAATCATCAAAACTTTTATTTTCCTATCAAAATGATAGACTTTTTAAATTCCAAACAAAAAATTCCAAATTCCAATTTAAGCTGAGACTTCGATATTGGAATTTGGAATTTGAAACCTGGATTTTGTTTTTTTAGATTTTGGAATTTAAAACCTAATTATTCTGTTCTGCAATTGTAGATTTGTTCAGTTTTACGATTCTAATTTTCTTGTTCGTATTATCCGATAAAAAAATCAAATTGTTTAATTGGGCAGTTCCAACAGTAGTACCGAATGCATTTTGACCTAAAATATCAGAGGCATTTAAAACCGCTTTATAATTCTGTTTAATGAATTCGTCTTTTGGATATAATCTTAAATAAGAAGCACTTCCCACAATCTCTGAAGTGACAGCCCAGTCTTTACTAAAAGAAACAGCAATTGGTTTTATGTCTACAAATTGCGTTTTCTCAGGTTCTATTGGAGTTGTCAACGATTTTGCTGCGTTGGCTTTAATATTGGCAATATTATAATACAAATAACTTTTTGCATCTCTTCCAGCTACAACAAGATTACCGCCGTAAACATCCATGGAATATACTTCTGTATAGCCGTTTAATGTGTTTAATTTGGCAATTGGCTCTAAATTCCAGTTGCTTGTTTCTGTAATTTGAGAAGTTTCAAAAACTTTAATTGACTTTTCTTTTTCTTTTACGAATATCAAACCGTCTTTGACTGCAACACCAAAAACATGTACAAAAGTCTGCCACCATTGACCGTTTCCAACTGTACTAATTCCTGCATTTGTGATTTCATCAAATACAAATAATCGGGATTCGGTACTTCCAACATAAATTCTTCCATTGTCAACAGCAACTGAGGTCAGACTTATTAACGGAATTGTAGTGGTTCCTTTTACGTATTCTTTAATGGTTTTGATATGCGCAAAAGTAACGGCATTAAAAATTTCCAGTACATTTCCATTCACTACATATAATTTTTCATTTGAAATCGCGATTCCTTTCGGATCAAATGCTTCAGTCGTTCCCGGAATATTTTGTGCTGTGAGTGTCGCTTCCTCAATTGGGTAATAGTATGTATAATCTTTAGAGGCTACATCATCTTTGCTACAATTGGTAAAAAAGCAAAGTATAAGAATTAGGGGCAAAATATGTTTCATGACTCTTTTATATTTTAATTCCATTTTCCTTCGCCTTTATATTTCAGCAAAAATGGATTTTTCGGATTAATGGTAAATACTGGTTTTTTATAAGTGCCTTTTACATAATTTGTTTTAGCATATGTTTTTAAAACCTCCGGATCTGTAAAAGGAAGATCGTTTAGATAAATCAGATACTTATAAAAATGAGTCAGCATTTCCTGTTGTCCGCCGCCTTCGCCACTGTTGGCTAAATTACTGCTATGACTGAAACCAATATGATGTGAATATTCATGCGACCAAACCGACATTTCTCCCACCCAATGTCCCGTTACATAACCTGATTCCCACTGTGAAGCAAGATTTCCTCCGCCCCAGGCAGAATCACCGCCAACCATTGCCATCCAAACGGTTCTCTTATCGAGATAATTCCAGTATATTTTTTCGATTTCTTCTTTGGTAATATAATCGTAAGTTCCGTTTGCGTCATCGGCATTTCCATGCCAGTTAAGCGCTCCATTTACTGCTGTTCCAGCCAAAGCGGCCTGCTCTTGTTTGTATTTATCGAAATTGGTAAAAGTGCTGTAATACATTGGATGACTTAAAGCATACGAATAATTAATAATCATTGTAATAGCTTCTTTTGCCAGAACAGGATTCATTGGCAAAAATTTCCCTAATTCATTAATATGATAACCATCGTGAAACTGAACTAAATGTGTTGACTTTATTTTTTTGAATTTTTGAAATAAAGGATCATCAGATTCGACAGAAAACTCAATTGCTCCGGATGAGAATCCTTCGATTTTATCTATTGTTACTGTGTTTCCTGTTTCTAACAAATAATCGTTTTTCTTTTCTGTCAACGGAAGTTTGTGAAACGAACGATGAAAAGCAGGAACTTTTGTAAAATTATATATCAGAAAACGTTTATCGTAATTTGGAAGTTTGGCATACACTTTCACATCTGAAAGTCCAACAGGCGAATAAAGCGAAACCTGAACTGAATCTTTTCCTTTCTGAATAACCTGAAGCGGTTCGTTTACTCTAAACCATCGATCGGTTTTGTCGTACATTCTGGCAGGATCTTCATTGTCTTCGAACATCGTCATCGGATGATTTCCGGTAGGTAAAGCTGTGGCGTCAATACTTGGAAGGTAATTGGGCTTGTACGAATCTCCGTCGTCACTGCAGCCTAAAATTATACTTGAAAATAATGCAAGTAAAAAATAGTGAGTGTTTTTTCTCATTTTAAGTAAGTAGGTTTGGGGTTAAATATGGGTACAAAACTATCAATATGATTATTAAAAACAAGCCTATTGACAGAAAAGTACGATTTTAAAATATATTAAAAGTAGGTTTTTTAACAATTAAAAATATTTAAAAGTTAGTTTACGAATGATTTACAACTCTACATCAGAATTTATTCTTTTTATTTTTTTTGGAAGAAAGACTGATATATAATCCTGTTATAACGAAAATAACTCCAAAAAGTGTGTACAAAGTCAGTGGTTCATCAACCACAAAATAAGCAATCAAAAAACCGAATATCGGACACAAAAAAAGCCAATAGGAAGCTTTTATTGGATTAATTTTTAAAAGATACAGCCAAAACTGAATCGCTCCGATAGAGACTGCAATTGCCAGCCATGCTGTCGAAAACCAAAAATCGGTATCAAAAGTATTTTTATCCGATTGGTAAGTTAATCCTAAAGCGGGAAGCAGAAATACTCCGCCAATTATAGTCTGCCAGCCGTTGATGGTTAAAATGTGTAATCCATTCCATTCTTGTTTCGAGTAATAAATGGTTCCTAAAGAATAGGCAATCATGCTGACAATTAAAATGAGTATTCCGCCGGGAGTTGCAAAACTGCTTTGTAATAAGGGATAGGCCGCTAAAAAAACACCCGTAAAACAAAGCACTAAACTGATTATACTTTTAAAATTGATTTTATGAGATAACCAAACTGCCGAAATCAAAACAATAAAAACCGGATTAGTTGCTACTGCTAAACTCCCTAAACCAGCGGATACTTTTTGCATGGCAATAACATACAATCCCAAATAAAAAGTGATGTTCAACAGACCGTAAATACTGATCTGAATCCATTCTTTTTTCTGAGGTAATCGTTTTGCCATTAAGAGATGCGAAATAATAAGCATAATGCTTCCGGCAATTAAAAATCTAAAAATAGAAATCACAAAAGGCTGCGCATAATGAAGTCCTATCTTTGTAGCTGTTGAGGCAGATGCCCACAAAAAAGCGAAAATAATTCCAATAAAAATTACTTTCCATTCTTTTAACTGATTTAAAATTGGAAGCTGTCTTTCTTTAATCATTGTAAAATAAATGAGTCTGTTTAAGAGAAATTAAGTGTTTCTATTTCGCTTAAATCAGCATTGAATTGGACAAAACTGGCAGGAAATCCAGATTTAATTTTTCCTATTTTATCTTGCATATCAATTGCAGAAGCTACTCTTGTAGTTGCCATTTTTATTGCTTCATCAACCGAAACATGCAGATGATTATAAGCATTTTGCACCGCTTCTGTCATTGATATTGTAGCTCCCGCCAGATTGCCATCTTCATTTCTGTAAAAACCATTTTCTAAATGGGCATCAAAATTATCCCATTTGAAATAGGCTACTTTTCGTCCTAAAAACGTTGCATCGCTTATTAGAAAGAATTTGTCTTTTTTTAATTTGTACGCCACTTTTGCCGCAGCATAATCACAGTGTACTCCGTCCAGAATAACCGGAGCATAAACTTCATCGTTTTCAAAAACAGCTCCAACAAGACCCGGTTCGCGATGTCCAAACTGTGTCATCGCATTAAACAAATGCGTTACCAGATTGATTCCTTTTGCAAAGTAAGGTTGTGCTTCTTTGTGCGAAATAGTCGAATGCCCGATTGAAATGGTAATGCCACTTTCAATCAGTTTATTTAATTGTTCTTCTGTAAAACATTCCGGAGCGATTGTAATTACTTTGATGACATCTTTTCCTTTTTCGATAATTTCATCCAGTTCTTCATCGGTCGGTTTTCTAACCTGATCAATGCTGTGCGCACCACGTCTTAACGGATTTAGAAATGGTCCTTCCAAATGCATTCCGATAACACCATTATTGTGTTTTTTCATGTAAGCGCGAACTGCTTCAATTCCTTCTAAAATGGTTTCTTTTGAAGAAGATATCAAACAAGGTAAAACATGTGTTGTGCCATATTTCATACTTGCATCATAAATATCCTGAATCGTTTCTTCGTTTGGAGTCTGACTGAAATAAAGTCTTTCTCCTCCATTGATCTGAATATCTATAAATCCTGCCGAAAGATGGTTTCCTCCCAAATCAATTTGTTCAATCTCATTTGGGATTTCTTTTTGCACTGAGATAATTTTTCCGTTTTCTATAATCACAACTCCATTTTCAATTATTTCGTCGCCTGTGTGCACAACAGCATTTACAATCGCTTGTTTCATTTTTTAGTTTATTTCTTTATTATTTTACTGCTAATTGAAGTCTTTGCATCATTTACATTTAAAAGATAAATGCCCTGTGGCTGATCTGCTAATGAAAATGAAATTTCTTTTTCGTTCAAATTTACAGAGGTAGATCGGATTAATTTTCCAGATAAATCAAATAATTTAATGTTTGCAATTCCGTCTGCATTATTAAATTTAATTTTTACCAAATCAGTAACTGGATTTGGACTTATTTCAATTCCAAAATTCTGATTTTCAATTACAGTTTCTCCTACTTTTTTCGCAGATAAATTTGATGGAGGCAAAAAGGTATCAGCTCCATTTGTCAGCCAGTTTAAACTGAAACGCACAAAATACATTTGATAGGTTGAACTTTCTCCATTTTCATAATAAATTCCGATTGTTCCGTCCGGTAAAATTGTTAAGCTTGAATAAGCCGATGCTCCTGCAAAAATAGTTTTTGGTGCCCCCCAGGTTGTTCCTTCGTCAGTACTCATTTGTACACTCACATTTTTACGACTGCCAGAAAACGGAATCGAGTGCAATAATCTATTTTTATCATAGCCGTCAAGCGTAGAAGTGTAACGAATAAAATCGCCATCGCAATTTGGATCTGTAATACTTGTTTGATTATAAGCTGTTCCCCAGGTAGCGCCTTTATCTGTCGAAATATTAAAACGACGTGTTCCCGAATTTCTTATACTCATCATGATATTTCCGTTATTTAACTCCACCACTTTGGCTTCATCACCATCCAATTCTGCTCTTCCTGTAGAAGCTGTCCAAGTAACACCGTGATCGGCACTCGTTATCATATAATTATTGATATGCTCGACACCTGAAACATTTTCTCTAACGGCAATTGCAGCAACAATTTTTCCGTCACGCAATTGATGTGCTCTTCCTGAAGCCACAAATAATCCTTTCCAATTTGGGTTTGGTCCGTAAATCTGACTGGTAATATCAACGGGCGTTCCCCAAGTTACTCCGTTATCTGTACTGTGAATAACTAAGACTTTTGCTGGTGCTGCATTTGTCGATGCAAAAAAACCTTTCTCGGCCGAAACCAAACATAATATTTCGCCTGTTGTTTTATCTAAAACCAGCGCTGCATCGCCTGCTCCTGTTGCCGCTCCGAAATTGGCAATTGTAAGTGGCGAAGACCAGGTTTTTCCGTTATCTGTACTTCTGCGAACAACAGGATCTATCTTTGCCGCTAAATCGCCTGCACCGTTCCATCTTTTATCGGTTACTGTTACCAGCGAACCATCGGCAGCTGTAATAATTGCCGGAATACGATAACTTGCAGAACCTGCATCGCCAGGAGTAAACAAAAGTGTATTAGCTAATAAAATAACTCTGTTTCCTGATACTGTATTGGATGTTGTATTGTAGGTAACTCCATTTGCAATTATTGATTCACAAGTTGCATCTAATAAATTTCCTTCTGTCGCGCTGACTGAAACATCATAAGTAATCCAAAAATAATTATCGCCAGAAACTAATGCTTTTGAGCCGTTCGCAGTAAGATTTCCGCTTGACGGAGAAACTGTTGCAAACAAAGTCGCCGTTGTCGGATTGAAAATCGATGTACTGCCACTCGAATAAATTTTAATATTCGTAACATCTGAAATATTTGTTGTCCCAGTCATCGTAAACTTTAAAGCACTTACAGTCAACGGATTTAAATTGCCCGAAACAGAAGCTTTTACTGCTATAATTCGCTGATCTGTATCTCCTAAACCTGTTGGCAATTCGGTTTGCACTAATGAAACAGAATTAATCTGCATTTCATTTGTTTGTGCAATTACTGATGCTCCATTCATTAAACTACCAGGATGACTATTTCCTGTAATATCTGGTACTGTTGTGCCGCTTACGTTTTCAAAATCCCAAGCTGCAATTAAACTAGTTTCTGTTCCTGTAATTATGGCTGTTTTATCTGTTACAACTTCGGCTGCTGTCATGGCTTTACTCCAAAAACGAATATCGTCGATTTGAGCATTCATGTAAGAGGCAAAATTACTTAGAGTACCAAAAAATAAATCTCCGGTATTAGAAACCGTATTGATTCCTCCAATATTTGTGGATGTTTTGGTTTGCTGTAAAACACCGTCAACGTAAATTTTACAGCTTGTAGTAGCAACGTCTACAACCATTGCTAAATGATGCCAAACATTATTAGCGATATTTGAAGTTCCGTACGGGGGCCCCGCTGCTCCTGCGCTTGTGGTCAGGTTTACTCCAAATTGTCCTCCTCCTGCCGAAGTGTTATTAATAAATTCATATCCAATTCCAGAACCGTTTGGGCGTTTACTTAAAATGCGTTTTCCAAAATCTGAAGTTTTAATTTTACAGGTTATCGTTAAATTTTGTCCCGCTGCTAAATTAAAATCACTATGATTTGAAACCAGCATATAATCATTTATTCCGTCTAAATTTAAAACCATCGGAAAAGCATTTGAAAATGTAACTGTTCCAACCAGAGTTCCCGAATGGTTATTTCCTGAAACATCTGGAACCGACGTTCCCGTTACGTTTTCAAAATTCCATGCTGCCAAAAGATCTGTTGTGGGAGCATTTACAACTGCGGTCATATCTGCCTGCAATTCTGCTGCTGTCATGGCTTTGTTCCAAATTCGGACATCATCGATTTGTCCTGCCCATTTGAAACTGTTTGAAGCGTCTGAAGTTGCTCCGATTACAAAGTTTACGGCATTAGAAAAATCAGATGTTACAGAAGTAAATGTTTTTCCTGTATTGGCTAAAACTCCATCAAGATATCCATAGATAGTTCTGTTACTCGAAGCATCAATAACTAAAGCAACATGATGCCAGGTTCCATCTGCAATCGAATTAGCAGAATATCCTGCAGTACTAATATTTGCCGGTGTTCCTGCTCCGCTTGCATTCATGGCAAATTTTCCGGCATTGGTTCCGTTTCCTGTCCAAAACTCATAACCATTTCCAGATGTTCCGTTTCTTTTAGCAAAAATTCTTGGAGTTCCGGTATTGGTTGTGGTTTTAATCCAGCAGGTAATAGTTTTATTCTGACCGGAACCGAAGTCTAAATCAGGATGATCCGTTACTGTCATGTAAGCCGAAGTTCCATCAAGGTTTAAAACCTTACCGCTTTGTCCTTTTGTATTTATACTGCATAAACACATTAAACACAAACAAAAATAGAGTAATACATTTTTCATAGTTTTTAATATTTGGTTATAAATTGGTTAATAAGCAAAAAATAGTATCTAAAAACTTGATGGACCGGCAGATAATCGGAAGAAACGGATTTTAATTGTTTTCTAGATATTCATGTAATATTTGAGTACAATACCACTCTTGTCTTGGCAAGTGAAATGGTCCTTTATAAAGATTTCCTTTTGCCGTTTGTGCTACGCTGCCATCTCTGTGCAAATAGCCAAACCACTCGCCATTTTCTTTATCATGAAATTTACTGTACGAGTAATCGTGAATCATTTTATGCCATTTGGCATATTTCTCATTTCCTGTCATGGTGTAAGCCAGTAAAGTTGCAATAATCACTTCATTATGTGGCCACCAGAATTTCATGTCCTGCCAATATTCTTGAACAGGATTTCCATAAACATCAAGGAAATATAGAATTCCTCCGTGTTCCTTGTCCCAGCCACGTTCCCACATATAATCGAGCATTTTACAGCCTAATTCAATTAAATGCGGATCGTTATTCCTGTATTTTGCTTCATGCAGAATAAACCACGCGCCTTCTATAGCATGTCCCGGATTTAATGTTCTTCCGTCAATATGATCAATTATAGAACCGTCTGGAGACACTTGTTCCATGACACATTTTATATCGTGTTTTACGAAGTCATTTTCTATTTCGGCTATCCATTTCATAATCCATTCATCACAGCGCGGATCGCCAATATTTTCTCTTATTTGCTGCGCCGTATTGATCATAATCATTGGAGAACCAATTCCTTTTGAAGGTCTTACATTGGTATATTTTGGTTCTAATAAACCCGGGGTTGTAGCATACTTGATACACTCTCCAAAAAGATGACGTGCTTGTTCTGCGGCTGCTTCATCTCCGCTCGCTTTTGCGTAAGCACTTAAAGCAATTACTGCAAAAGTTTCAGAAAAATAATAACGGCGCTTGCGAATCGGGCTTCCATCTTGTGTAACATGAAAAAACATTCTTCCGTCTGTATCAAAACAATGTTTGTTTATAAAATCGATTCCAGATTTTGCACCGTCAAGCCATTCTTGTTTGGGTTCGATTGTGTTGTAAAGTGTTGACAAAAGCCATGAAGTACGCCCCTGAAACCAAACTGATTTATCGGTATCTATTAAATCTCCAGTTTGGTTCCGCATCAATAAGTAACCACCATGCTTAGCATCTATTGAACGCGGAAACCAAAATGGAACTGTATTATTTAATAATTGGTTCTGATAAAACTCTTTTAATTCTATTAAATCAGTTTTTGAATAGCTCATTTTATATATGTTTTTACGCCTGAAATTCAATTCAGGTTTTGTTATGTTGATAGGTGAAATCGCTTTAGATGTAAATTCAGTTCATCTAAAGAAAAAATATAGTGTGAGAGACGTTTTCTAGTTTTGGTGCACAGAATCCAGTTCCAGCCTAAAAGTGGAACAGGGAAGATTGGCTTCATTTACCAGATTTGCTGTAGTATAAGGCTTATACGCGTATAAAATTTCTTTTATTTTCTGGTCGTTCGGCATGCTAATCCCCACTTGATCTTTTATAATTACGGCTTTACTTTCAATCCGAATTCCTTTATCGGTTACTAATTCAAATCCGATTACTTCTTTTTTATCTACTGTAAATAATTGTTTTGCACTTGAAAAAGAAACCAGAACAACATCTTCTTTTTGAGTGGCTTTTATTGGTATTGGCCCTTCGGCAATTATCTTTTTTTTGTAGGTATATTTTAAAGCCAACAATGCTAATCGATCTCCGATGGGTTCTTTTTTTATAGGATGTACATTGGTTTCGTCGCCAAAATCCATACTAACTGCCATCGCACTATCTGGAATCTTTTTCTGAATTCTATTTTGTGCATCTCTAAACATTGCCCAAGACGGACGGTTTATGCCTGACAGCTGCACAAAATAAAATGGTAATGAAATTCCCCATGCTTTCCGCCAGCTTTTAACCAATTCTGGCAATAAATGTTCGTAGAGTTCTACATTATGCGCATTGCTTTCTCCTTGATACCATAAAATTCCTTTGATTGGAAAATCGGTAAACTGAGAAACTCCAGCTTCATAATTGTAACAAGGATCGTAAGGATGGCGCTGTTTTGGATTTACAGCATTTTTTAGATTTTCGTCAGCACGAGATCGAACCCAAGGCATTAAAAAATCAGATTTTCGCCAGTTGGTCAATACATCAACCTCTTTATCATCATGTTCTAAAGTATATCGATCAATCCAGGATTCGATTGGAGAACCGCCAACTGCAACCTGAATTAAACCAATTGGCACATTTTCTTCCTGAACAATATTTTGTCCAAAATAATACGCCACTGCCGAAAAATCTTTGGCATTTACAGAATCACAAATTTTCCAGTTTCCCGAAAAGTATTTTAATTGATTTGTTTTTTCTAAAGTGATCGAATCCCAAGCCTTTTCATCGGTTTCCTGAATCACTTCAAAATTGAATAATCGAAGTTTTGTATTTGTGGCAGCTTTTTTTAATTCGGAAATTCCGTTTTCTGCTTTTTTCAAAGGAAAAGCCATATTTGATTGTCCCGAACAAAACCAGACATCTCCAATTAAAATATTTTTTAAAGTGATATTTTGATTAGAAGTTGAAATCGAAATCTGCTGTATTTCTCCCGATTTCATGGCAGGAAAAACAGCTTTCCATTTTCCATATTCATTTGCAGAAACTGTTATTTTTTGCTTATCAAAACTCACTTCCACTTTTTCTCCTCCGTTTGCATTTCCGTAAATTACAATCGGTAGATTTCGCTGTAAAACCATATTATCCGTAAAAACAGCAGGCAATTTTAATCCGCCAAAATCTTGCGTAACATTCTCGTAAACGGTTTGTGCTACCATCTTTGCTCCTTCTTTTGTTGGATGTAAGGCATCTGGAAAAAGATCTGGACGTGAATATAATTTTTCGTGAAGGTCAATTAAACTCACATTATTAGCTTTTGCAATTTCACCGATATGTTCCTGAATCTGCCAAAACCAATCTCGTGTTCCCGATTTAAAACGAGGATGTTCATTGAAAATCGGAGTCATTCTACAGATGTAAATTTTCACCATCGGATTCTCTTTTTTTAATGCATCAATCAACCAAGAATAATCCGCATTAAAATCTTCTTTGTAATTCGGCCAATTTCTCGGATCAGTATCATTTAATCCCAAATGAATAATCGCGATATCCGGCAGATAGGCAATTACATCAGAACATTCTTTAGTTTTATAATAAGGTTTACTTCCTTTCTTCAAAAGAGTCGCACCGCTGTAACCAAAATTTTTCACTTCATATTGGCTTCCCATCAAAACCTGCAGTTGCGAAGGATATGCTTCTGATTTCGGATTCGCCAAAAGATAGCCAGCCGTAACAGAATCTCCAATACAAGCTACTTTTACAATCAGCTGCTGTGCATTCATCCCAAGATTAAACAGGAAAAAAAATGCTGTTATAAGCAGTAGTAAATTTTGTTTTTGTGTTCTCATTCTTCTTTACATCGTACTAAAATTGAGGCGTTATGAGCCGGGCGAAACGGCATGGCTCCGCCCTGGCTTATAAAACCAAAAAGCAACTAACAAATCTAATTTTCAAATAAAGGGGTAAATTATTGTGTCTTAAACTTCTTCAAAGTCATTTACTTTGGGACGCAAAAAACTAACTTGCGTGATAAGGGCAATCAGGACGATACCGGCCATCAAAGAAAAACCATAACCCAAATTACCAGCATCGGCTGATTTCCCTAACATGGAGGTGACCAATGCGCCACAGCCAACCCCCGTCATATTTAAAATACCATAGGCTGTCGCCCGATATTTTGAAGAAACAAATTGACAGATTATGGGCATATTATTTGCATCAAACATTCCGTATCCTATACCAAAACACAGAACTGCGCCAACCACGTGAAACAAGGAATGCCCAAATCCGATCAATAATAGTGCAGGAATGGTCAAGCTTAAACCAATCGCGCTGGTATAAATTCTTCCTTTTATATTTTTTTGAACCCATTTATCTGATAAAATTCCACCGAATACAACTCCCAATAAAGAAGAAAATGAAATTGTAATGGTTGCTAAAGGTCCAGCCTGATCCATTGAAATTCCTAAATTATCCGAGA
Source organism: Flavobacterium notoginsengisoli (assembly GCF_042686225.1). Lineage (NCBI taxonomy): Bacteria > Pseudomonadati > Bacteroidota > Flavobacteriia > Flavobacteriales > Flavobacteriaceae > Flavobacterium > Flavobacterium notoginsengisoli. The sequence goes on along the minus strand of NZ_JBHUOT010000004.1, from coordinate 304,911 downwards.
ACAGCGTTGGAAGCCAGTTTTTAGTTGCCCATCCCGGTAAACTTATTATTGCAAAATAGAACAGAATTACCCAAAAAGAAATATTGGTAAATAGTAACGCCAGACCTTTTAGCAAAGGAGCTTTTTCATGGGTTTTATTAAACTCTGGGTCAAAAACCTTTGTCTTTTTCTCGTACAAAAAGAAAACCAAAATAATTGAATAAACCACACCAATAATTCCGAAATGATGAAAAGTCGAATGCCAAGAATAGCGTGCTGCAATTGTAGCCCCAAAACCTCCCAAAGCAGAACCTACATAAAGTCCCGTCATATGAATACCAATGGCAAGCGATCTTGTTTTCTGCTGATGATAATCGGCAATTAAAGACAATCCTGCCGGAATGTATAAAGCCTCGCTCACGCCCATAATAGCTCTTAACCAATAAATCTCATCGTAAGTTTTGGCGTATCCCATTGCATATGTTACGGCAGACCAAACGAATAAACTTCCAATAATTAGCCATTTTCTATTTAATTTATCAGCGATAATTCCAGACACTGGGCTCATCAAAGCATAAATCCAAAGGAAAACTGCCATCAGACGTCCAAAATTTTCACCTGAAACTAGTTCCGGAATGTCATTTTCCATTGATGGTCTCATGGTTGCGAGCATCTGCCTGTCCATGTAGTTTAATAAAGCTACAATCCAAAGTAACGCGACTACGAGCCAAGGATAATATTTAGAGTTTTTCATTTTGGTTTTGGTTGATTTTTGGTTTTTTATTAGCAATCTTTAATTCAACCTGACAGATTTTAAAAACCTGCCAGATTTCTAATCAAAGCAACTTAACTCAAATTTTGTTTTTTATTCTACAGTTCCAATCATAATATCTGGTGTACGAATACCAGGTTTTATTTCTCCATTTGATAAAACAATTTTATCGTTCCAAAGTACTGCTGTTGTCGTTACATGAGCCAGAAATGGCAATTCGCCAATTTTTATCCATTTATTTTTTAAAGTATCGTACAATAAAACGGCATTGTAAAATCCTTGATGTGTTGTATTTAAGATATTTTTTTCGGCAATTAATTTTACTTTTTCTTCTTCTGAAGCTGTCTTTGAAATTTGAGATAAATAGGTTTCTATTTTATGAAATGTATCTCCGTTATCTCCTCCGGTAATAATGATATAGTGTTTCCCAAAAGCGACTCCTGCTCCTGCTGAAAAATTAGTCGTTTTCTTTCCGTCCGTTATAACTGATTTAGTTTCCCAAATTTGTTTTTTCAGGTTGAAAGCCAATGTTGTGTTGTGCAAATCACTTATTCCCGAAGCTGTTTTAGTTCTTCCTCCAACAACGTAAATGACTTCATTTTGAACTACTGCTACCGAATTTGCTAATGCAAAAGGTAATTTAGGTTCTGATTTCCATTCTAATTGTACTTTATTTAAATCAATACTAAAAACCAAATCAGAACTTTTTGTGGCTTCATCGCCTCCAATCGCATATACTACATTGTTCACATTTACGAGAGCTATATTGGTTATATGGATTGGGAAATCAGGTAACACTTTTATTTCGATTTCATTTTTTTCAGAATTCCAATTGAAAATATGCGCTTTGTTTGATAAACCATTTTCGTTTTCTCCACCAACATAAACGATCCCTAGACTGGTTGAAACATTTCCGCAATACGCAATTGGTTCTGGTAATTCTGCTATTGATTTTTTATTCCACTGAAAGGTTTCATCGCTTTTTTCTAAAACATGAATTTCTTTTGAATACTGTTTTTTTCCTCCTTCCCAAGGCATTTTATCTTGAAAATTGGCTCCTCCAGCTACAATTAAAACATCATTTGTCACGCCATTAATTGGTCCTGCAAAACCTAGAGAAAGACTTCCATCAGCATTTTGAAGCTGCGCTGCTTTTTGCCATTCTATTTTTGAAATATTTTTTTGCTGCGAAAGACCAACTGTTGCTGACATAATTGAAATAGTAAGGATTGAGAAAGAAAAAAATTGATTCATAGTGTTTGTTTTAGCCGAAAGCGAAACGTATTATTTTGATTTAAAGGTGTCGAAATTTAAACCTTCAACATCTTTTTTGAACAATTCAAATTGTGCTGCACTCATGTTTTTAACCGGTAATCTGAATTCACCTAAATTATGTCCAACCAATTTCATGTAGGCTTTTCCAACTGAAATTCCGCCATACTTTCCTAAGAAACGAATCATATCAATTGACTTCTGCTGTAACTTTCTGGCTTTTACTAAATCATTATTATTAAAAGCATCAATTAGATCGTAGTATAAAGGAGCTGCATAATTAAAAGTACTTCCAACTGCACCTTTTGCCCCTAAAACCAATGCTGATAACATATTTTCGTCACGTCCCCAAAGCATATCAAATTTTCCGTCGGCATAACTCATACAGCTTTGGAAATCCATAAAATCTTCATGCGTATATTTCACTCCGGCAAAATTTGGCAATTTTCCGTCTAAAGCTCTCACTAAGTCAAACATCGGAATATTAACTCCTGTTAAAACCGGAATATGATAATAATACAAAGGCATGTTTGGAACACTTTCTCCCACTTTTATACAAATTTCTGCCAACGTATCTACGTTTCCAGGTTTAAAATAAAATGGGGCTGTAATAGAAACTGCATATAAACCAATTTCATACGAATACTTTGCCAATTCAATACAATCTGTAAGACAAGTTCCGCCCAGAAAAACCATTACTTTAAAGTCAGCATCATGATTAGAGCAATCCGCCCATGCTTTTGCAACCGTTTTTTTCTCTTCTAATGACATCGAAACCCCTTCGCCGGTAGAACCAATAATAAATGCACCTGTTACGCCATTTCTTTTTAGAAAAGTGTAATACGCCGGAATCAGGCTTACATCCAATTTTCCGCTCTCGTCAAATGGAGTAAAAGGAGCAGAAATAAGACCTTGTAAATGTTGGATTTTCATGACTATTGTTTTTAATGTTTTAAGTTTTATCAAACTGGAAACTTGTAGATTTCCAGTCTGATTTTAAACTTTAGTTTTATTTTATTTTTTGTTTTTTCTTAATTCGTATATCCTGTATTCTGAACAATTTTAGGATTGAAGTTGATTGTATTTTGAGAGATTGGAAACAATACTTGTTTTCCTGCCATTGACGGAACCAAATTTGTTCTGTTGAAACGAACAATATCCCACCATGATTTTCCTTCAAATGCCAATTCTTTCAAACGCTCTTTTAAAATAACATCATCATTTGCAGTTTGTGTATCATTTGTAAATGAAGCTGAAGCATCTGCCCTTTTCATTACCAGATTCATTTCTGTTGTAGGATCCTGACCTAAAGCGTTTTTAATCTCCGCTTTCATCAATAATACATCAGCCCAACGATAGATAATAATATCACTTACAAATCTTCTGATGGCTCCGTCTACAGTTCCGTTGTATTTTACTAAACCAGTAACTACAGGAATTGTTCCGTTATACAAAGTCAGATAAGTTGCTGCTTTTCTGGTGTCTGTTGAAGCAAAATTGAATCTTGTAATATCCGGCTGTACTCTCGAAATTCCCGCATTTCCTGAACCTGTACCCAACGTTCCGAATACAGCTGTTGCCTGCGCAGAAGTTAACGGCGCAAAATCACTTGGTCCAACAAACATAAACTGATTCCAGTTATCTGAAGCTGAAGATGGTAGATCTGCCAGAGAATAACGAACTGCAAAAAGTATTTCAGCATTTCCTTTTTTATCAAAAGCAAAAACGTCTTTAAAATTAGGTTGCAGAGTTGGCGTACCCGGAATTGCATTGATTGCTGTCAAGGCTGTATTTAAATCGGCATTTCCACCATTCAATTGTTTTGCCGTCCATAAATTAACATCTGCTTTTAAAGCATAAACCGATGGAAGTGCCAATTGTGTTGTATTATTATTCGAATCCGGAAAATTTGCAATTGCCTGATCAATATCTGATTTTATGAATGTAAATGTTTCTTCAATTGTGTTACGTGGAATAATATACTGAGACTGATTTGTATTTTCTGTTGGTTCTGTTACAATCGGAACTCCTCCCCATGAACGCGCCATGATGAAGTAACATAAAGCACGCATAGTATAAGCCTGTGCTATATATCTTTTCTGTTCTTTTGCAGTCGATGAGCTAAAAGTGATTTTAGGAACGTACTTTAAAACTAAATTAGCCTGATGAATAACCGTATACAATCCAGCCCAGTCTACATCTATATTCTGTGGTGTAAGGTTATTGTTGTAATAATTTGCCAGTGTTAACGGGGACTGAACACCACCCGTTATTTCAGCACTTCTTGCTCCACCCAGTAAATAATAATTCTGCTGGGTTTGAATTCTAAAGTTAACATACATCCCGTTTACGCCCGCTTTGGCATCATCTTCTGTTTTCCAAAAACTATCTGATGTAATAACACTGTTTGATGTTAATTCCAAATCATCCTGACAAGAATTAAAAAGGGAAAGACTGGAAAAAAGTATTGTGTATAAAAGAAATTTCTTTTTCATGATTTTTTAATTAAAAATTTACAAACTGATATTTAAACCAAGAATAATATTTCTAGGCACTGGATAAGTTCCTGTAGAACCTGCAGCATTTAATCCTAAACTAGATCCTCCGTCAATACCCTGCACCTCCGGACTTAAACCTTTGTATTTTGTAAAATAATACAGATTGCTTCCTGTTACATACATTCTAAGTGATGTAATGCTTGCTTTTTCAATAAGTGATTTTGGAAAACTATAACTAAACGTAATTTCTCTTATGCATAAATAATCTCCGCTTTCGTAGTAACGGCTGTTACCCTGAAACATATTGGTATTGTAAGCTGCTCCACTCGCTTCAGATCTGAATAAGTTATTCTGATTGGTTTGATCTGCCCAACGGTAACGAGGAACATCTGTAATATCCCCTTCTTTTTGCCAAGCCTGTGCACTTTCTGCCAATAAACCGTAGTTTCCCTGAAACTGTCCTAAGAAACGTGCTCTGGCTTCGTTGTAAATTGTTGCTCCTAATGAATAATCTGTTCTAACAGTTAAAGAGAAACCTTTGTATGAAGTATCAAAATTGAAACCTCCTACGAATGTCGGGAACATATTCCCCATATATTGTCTGTCTCTGCTGTCGATAATTCCGTTGTTGTCCGTATCTTCAAAAACAGCATCTCCGGCAAATTTTTTCCCTTCAGGGTTACCGCCATTTGCAGCAGTTTTGGTTACATAAGTATCATGAACTTTTGCATTGTATGCATCTGCTTCTGCCTGAGTAGAAAGAATGTATAGTTGCTTATGAGCGTAGAAATTTCCTATTTTCTGTCCTTCCTGCAAACCTCCTACATAAACATATTTACCACTTTTTTTATCCCAGATTTCGGTTCCTCCGATTCTGTTGTTTGCGTTTCCGTTAAAAGGAAGTTTTTCAATTGTGTTTGTATTGTGCGAAACGTTAGCCCCAACATTCACTTTCCAGTCGTTTTGATTGTAAATATTGGCCTGAACTTCCAACTCAAAACCTTTACTTCTTAATCCTCCTAAATTGGTTAATACTGTAGAAAAACCACTATTTGACGGTAAAGTCAGATTCGTTAATAAGTCTGATGTCAATTTGTTGTAGAAATCTCCAATGATTCTGATTTTGTCTTCGTTTAATCCGATGTCAAAACCACCATTAATCGTTTCTGACTGTTCCCATTTTAAGCCCGGATTAGCTATTTGTGAATTAATAATTGCTGATTGTCCATTGTAACTGTTAGCAATTCCGTTTGTAGAACCAGAGTATAATCCTCCGGCCTGAAAATCCCCCAGAGTTCCTAAGTTACCATTTACACCATAACTTCCACGAAGTTTAAGAGAAGAGAAGAATTTAGGCATTGTATTGGCCCAGAATTTTTCTTCCTGCATATTCCATCCTGCAGAAATTCCAGGAAAAAAACCGTATCTGTTATCTGGCCCTAAACTTGACGCACCATCATAACGGAAAGAAGCTGTTGCAAAATATCTGTTTTTGTAATCGTAGTTCACACGTCCGAAAACACTATTTAAAACCAATTTGGTATCGTTACTGTAAACTGAAACCGGAATTGGAGAAGAATCTAAAGTCTGTGCTAAATCTGACGGACTTCCTTTTCCTGAAGCATTAAAATATTTTATCGTTCTGTCATATTTTGAAACTCCTAATTTAGCATCAAAATCTCCGATATTATCCCAGGCTTTTTTATAAGCAAAAACCCCTTCGTACTGAACCTGAAAGGTCTGATTACTCAACCTTGTTGCTGTTCTTGTATTATCAACCAATCCGCTGCTTCCGCTCAAAAATGCCTGTTGAAAAGTATTGTCATTTTGGTTTTCGCTGTATAATGAAATTGCCGGTGTGAAAGTAAAATCTTTGGCCAGTCTTAACTCACCATCTACGCCCATCTGCAATTTATTATTTTCATTAATTCCTTTTACTTTTCCCATTTGGTACAATGGATTTCCGTTAATGTTATTTTGTCCCGGAGCTAATGTACCGTCTTCCAAATACAATTTTGTCGTTGGCGAGTTTCCTAAATATCTGTTGAAAACCACACTATTGGCTACAACCTGATTATTACTTGCTCGTGAAAATAATACGCGACCATTCACTGTAAAATTATCTGCTACTTTTAAAGACGCATTTAACTTACTTGTAAATCTTTGGTATCCTGTAAAAATCGTAATACCATCTCCTTTTAAATACCCTAAACTCAAATCAAAAACTCCTGTATCTGTTCCTCCGCTAAAACCTAACGTATGACTTTGTGTTATAGCATCCTGAAATAAAATATCATTCCAGTCTGTACTTTTGTATATAATGGTATTATTTGGGTTTAAAGGATCGGCGATTTCCTGCCAGCCTTTTGCCTGAAGCGTACTAATTGTTTCTGCTGATAAATTAGATTTTAATAAAGTCGCAAACGGAGTATTATTCTGTAAATTGTTTCCTGTACCAGCTGGCGTTGCACCAGTTAATTGTCCTAAACGTGCAATTCCGGTTGTAGTAGAAAGTCCTGCTAGTTCTGCTGCATTATACAAACCTTCGCGCTGCATTTTAATGTAATCTCCACCATCCATAAAATTGTATTTTTTACCAATTCTACTGTTTTGAGTCGAAACATTATAAGTCACTTTTAGTTTTCCTGCTTTACCTGTATTAGTAGTTACAATGATTACCCCGTTTGAAGCGCGGGCACCATAAATAGAAGTCGCCGCAGCATCTTTAAGTACCTGAAGAGAAGCAATATCAAGAGAGTTAATATCATCTATCTGACTTCTGATTACACCATCAACAATATATAAAGGAGTAGCACCTGACGGATTATCGATTGAAGTACCTCCACGAACGATTACATTAGAAGCTTTTCCAGGTTGTCCTGAAGAAGTTTTTACAACCAAACCGGTAACACTTCCTTGTAAAGATTGCGTAACGTTTGAATACGGTACATTTTCGAGTACTTTTTTATCTAATTTAGAAACTGCTGTACTTAAAGTTCTTCTGTTTTGAGCTCCATATCCTACTACGATTACCTCATTCATTTGCTGTCCTATTTCTTTTAAGACAATATTTAAAGCGCCACCGGTAATAGTCACTTCCTGATCCTGTAATCCGATATAAGTTACAATAAGTGTCGTTACGTTATCAGGAACTTCAAATACAAAGTTTCCGTCAAAGTCTGTCTGCGTACTAATATTTGTTCCTTTTGCAACAATATTTACACCTGGAAGAGATTCTCCTTTTTCATTGGTTACTTTACCCGTAACTTTCTTCTGAACAGGATTGTTCTTTTTTACATTCTTGTCCGTAAACACAATGCTTTTCTCTGTTTTAGCCGAAGCCAACTGCATGGTAAAAGCTAAAAGCAATGTAGAGGTAAGTTTAACTACATTTGCGTGTTTAGGAGTAAACCCAAAATTTTTAGGCTTACTTTTAGGCAATAATTTCATACTTTTGTAATGGTTTGGTTAATAAAACTTTGTTAAGGTCAATTTATTTATTCCCAATCATCGTTCTCATGAAGAACAAGCCAGCAATGTTCACAGCATTGACTGGCTTTTTTTATGATCAAAAAACAATATTTTTATCCAAATGGTTAGTTTGGTTTTGAACATCAAATCTTAATTCTAAAGTTTTCTTTTTAACAACTAATTGTAAAAAATTAGATGTAAACTTTATTTAAATATTTTATTATTATTTTGTAAAGATATAAAATATTTTAAAATAATAAGATTAGTTATTAAATTATTTTAATAAGTATGATTTTATTTTTTAATCTAATTATTAATCAAAGGAAATAACAGTTTTTCTTTGATTACACAACAAGCGCCAATAACTCCCGCACGGCGTCCAAGCGTTGACTTTTTAAGTTTCATATCTCTATTCACCAAACCAAGGGAATATTTTTTTAATGCAGTTTGAATAGGCAACAACGCATAATCGCCTAACTGTGCGAAATCTCCTCCAATTACCAAAAGATCAGGATTAAAAATATTTAAAAGGATAGACAAATATCTTCCCATTTTTTCACTTTGTTGTGTTACAAGATCAACACAAAGAGTATCTTCTAAATTAACTGCTCCGGTTATAATAGCATGATGCTGTAGTACGGGTGAATTATCATCCAGAACAACTTTAGATTGTTTACCCTCTTTTATAGCTTCTTTAAATTGATTAATTAAAGACCAACCGGAAATTTCAGTTTCTAAACAACCTAATTTTCCGCATTGACACATAATTTCATTATTAAAAATAGTACTATGCCCAAATTCTCCTGAATAGCCCGATTTTCCATAATAGAGTTTCCCATCTGTAATCATCCCAATTGCAACTCCCCAACTATAATTTACGAAGATGATATTTTGTTCATCATCAACAACACCTTCACAATATTCTCCAAATGTCATGGCTCTAGTATCATTTTCTAAATGTACAGGAAGATTTAACTGTTCTGAAATGATTTCTGTTAATGGCCTGTTTTCGCTGAAGAAGTAATTGTAACTAAAGCCTTCCATCGAATTAATACGTCCCGAAAAATTAATACAGACACCAACAATCATCTTCTTTTCGACAGAACTGTCTTCTATGAATGAATTAATGAGGTTACAGAATTTATTAAGTGATTCTTGCGTATTCTCTAAAGTAAATGAAGTACCAAGTTCGATGCTTACTAATTCATTTTTAATATTCTGAAGTCCGATAGACATACTGGTTAACCCCACTTCAACACCTAAAAAATAAGCACAAGTAGGATTGATACTAAACAACGAAGGTCTTCTTCCGCCGCTGTTTGTAATTTTTCCCATATCCACTACATATCCTTCAGCCAGAAGTTCGTTTACTGCTTTTGTTACTGTTGGTACACTCGACTGTAGTTCTGTACTTAATTCAGCAATAGTAGAATTGCCTCCTGACAATAAGCGCTTCACAATTGACTGTCGCAACAAATGCCATTTTTGTTCGGATAAACTTTTGTCTTTACTATTATCTAATAAATCTTTTAAACTCATTGCTTTACTGTTTGGTTCACAACAAATTTAAATTATTTTTTAAATCAGGATAATAATTCGATATGTAATATTAAAATATTTTAAATAATAGGTAAAGTTTTTTAAAAAGAAGCAAATTATTATTTACAAAATATAAAATATTTAATCTGCGCCGCCATCCACACTGTCAAATGTTTCGCGGTCTTTTGGTTTAACGCTGTATTTTAGGGAAAACATTGGACCGTAATAGACATCAAATTGAGTTCCGTTGGTACGCAATTGCATCTGTCCGATTACGCCCGCAAGGAAATGAAGATTTGGCGTAATTCCTGCGCTGTAATAAACCGACAATCTGAAAATATCAAAATGTTCGTCTGCATAATCTTTAGAAGCAAATTTCAGCATCAACTCTGTGTAGTAACCAATATTTGGCGAAAGGAAAATAGGTTTTTCACTCTTTTGGCTTAAAAAATGATTGACTCCAAAGCGCGCTCGTAATCTTGGTATAGTCTGATGATTTCCGTTTCGGTCATCAAAAAATTTGGTTTCAAAACGTACCTGCTCAAAAATAGAACCTCTCGGCATATCCTGAGAAAGTGTTCCCATTATGATTAATCTATTTTCTAAGGTCTTATAATTTCCTGCTTCTTCCACCGCATATTTCTGATTGTGTGCATAGCCTAGCCATAGTTTTAAATTTTTAAAACCTGAATACATTAGCCAGGGTCTTATTACTTTTCGCTGTGTATATTCAAAAGGATTATCATTTGTATAGGCTCCTTGTGTAACCAGCTGTACATCGACCTGACCGCTGAGATGCCATTTTTCTACTAACGGAAAAGCGACATCTACTTCTTCAATAGAAGCCGGTATAAATCCCATGGAGTAAGGAGCATCCTGTGCTTTTAAAAGCGGAGGCATGAATATAAATCCAAATAAAATCAAACTTCTTTTAAATAAATTCATTGTATTCCTTATTTAAATTGCTGATTATAAAGAGAAAACATTTCAAATTTAGAGAAAGAAGCAAACAACTATTAAAAAAAGCGGTTTCATATTATAAAATGAAACCATCTTTAAACTGTATTCCATAAAAAAAGCTTCAGATGAATCTGAAGCTTTAAAAAAAATAAACTCTGAAAATTAATAGTATGCAGACAGGTACAGACTGCATCGCTTTTTATAGTTAATCCGGATTCGCCAGTATTTTATACAATTCGGCATTCGAAATATAGAACTGGTTTTCTAAACTAATTTGAGATAATTTAGCACTTACGAGATTATTTTCTCTCGAATTGATTAAGAAAATAGAACTTTCTCCAAATGAAAACAGCTTTTCTTCTGAATTCAGCATCGTCATATAGTCTGTTACCAAATTGTCAATTACGATTTTCTGTCTTCGTAAAGAAGCAATTTCGGTCTGTTGTGCTTTGATTTTGTTTTTAAGTTCCAAACGTTGCTGACCAATATCAAACTGCAAGTCCTGAATCTTTAGTTTTGCCATTTTTAAATTTCCTCTTTCTTTTCTTAAGAAAATTGGAAAACTGAAATCGATATTGAATTTATAATCATCTGCATTAAATGTATTCCAATAATTCGGTTCAGAAATATAGTTGTAACCTACGTTGACCTTTGGCAAAAGCGAATTGGCTTTCAGCTGTCGGTTTACTTCTAAAATATCCATTTTAGTTTCTAAAGACTGGATTTTGGGGTGCGAATCCAAAGATTCCGTATCAACCATCATGGCATCCGTTCTTAGCGTTTCTTCGATTGTCTGAATTAAATTCTGCTCTGGTTTTACCAAATCTCCCAACTCTACCGGAACATTTTCAATCCATAAAAAATTAGCCAGTTTTAGTTTTGCTTTTGCTAATTTTAAATTTCCGTTTTCAACATTCAGCTCTCTGTTTCTCACCGTAATTTTAGCTTCAACACTATCAATAGCCGGAGCATCGCCTGCCGAAATTAATTTTTTAACGCCTTGAAAACGAGTACTGGCAAAACCTAAATAATTCTTATAAAGTTCGGCTTCATTATAGCTTTTTCTCCATTCAAAATAAGCTTCGCTTGCCTGATACAAAACTTCAATAGCTCTTAGTTTTCGCTGTGCGTCGCTTAGTTTTATGTTCAGTTTTCCTTCTCTCACATCAGCCATACGCTGATTAATAAACATTCCCTGACCCAGAGCAACTGTAACCCCAAGCGAAGCCAAACCAGCTTCTGGTGTACGGTTCTGCGGATTGTAATATTGTCCGTCTGTATCATCAAAACCTGCTTTAATCTCTACACCATACCAGGTGGGAATTTTAAAGCTGCTGTTTAATAATGAATAATATTCTGTTCCTTTAAATTCTTTCTTATTGTAATCTACTTCAATTTTTGGGTCAAATCCACCACGTGCCGCCATTAATTTAGCTTGTGCATTGGTCAATTCAAGATTAGCTTGTTTTACCAGCGGATGGTATTTTTTGACATAGCCCAAAAATTCACTGTAACTAAGCTCTTCTTCATTAAGCGCCTGACTTTGGAGTGAAGAAAAACTCAGCAGAAATAAGAAAGAAAACAATTTTACAAGATTTCTCATTTTACTTTTTCTCCTTTCCTTTTGCTTCTTTTTCTCCTGAATTATAATAATTTGGTGGGAAACCATTTAAGTTTCGCCAAATTTCATACCATACCGAAACCGTTTCCAATAATGCAATACTTTGCGCGCCGGCACCAATGCTTAACTCTTTTGGCCAGTGACGATCTTCACCATCTGGCGAAACTAAAATTCGGTATTTTCCATTCGAACTGATAAAGTTTTCAATTGCAACCACTTTACCACCATAAGTTCCGTAAGATAATCCCGGCCAGCCAGAAAATACAATTCGTGGCCATCCGTCAAACCAAACACGAACCTTTGCACCGCGATGAACTAATGGCAAATCGATAGGATCTACATAGGTTTCTACCGCAATATCGTAACTAGAAGGCATGATACTTACTACTGGAGTTCCTTCTTTTATTGTTTCTCCAAGACCTGCTAATAAAGCACGGTTTACATAACCGCTCTGTGGTGCTGTAATGTAGTACAAACCGTTTCTTAATCTGTAATTGGTATACTGGTTTTCTAACTTATTTACCTGAGCTTCTGTATCGTATTGCGTACTTAAAGCCGTAAACTTATCACTTCTGGATTTCGAAATCTTCTCAGCATATTCTGCCGTAATTCTGTTGATTTCTACTTTCGCATTGATTAACTCGTTTCTGCTGCTTAACAATTTATTTTCCTGTGTAATAATATACGCTTCAGATTCCTGCAGTTTTAATCTTTTCTGCTCGACGTCTGTCATTGGCTTTAGGCCTTCTTTATTTAAAGCAGTAGAACGGTCAAATTGAGTTTTAGCAATTCGTAATTGCGTTCTAACGGCAACCAAATCCATACTGTCACTTTTGATTTTCAATTGTGCCTGACGGATTTTATTCTGTGCCTGTTGTAATTTCAATTGTCTTTCTGTGTTTAGCGACTGCGCCTGAACGTCAAGAGAACCTACTTTATCACTGTATGATTCTACAGCCATTTTTTTAGCGTCTACCTGTTGTTTGGTATTATTAACTAAATTCGGATCCAGGTAATCTTCTTTGATCTCTGAAATAAAAAGGATTGTATCTCCTTTTTTTACATAATCTCCTTCTTTTACAAACCATTTTTCAATTCTCCCTGCAATGGCATTATGAACTGTCTGTGGTCTTTGATCCGGTTTTAAAGTCGTCACGGAACCGCTTCCCGAAATATTTTGTGTCCACGGCAGAAAAAGGCAACAAACACAGAAGATCAAAAATCCGATTATTACTTTGTTTAAAATTCTATAATGAGGTCTGCGGGCAACACTTGTAATCGATTTGTACTGACCCGGAGTTATAAGTACGTTATTATCTTTAGATATATTGAGCATGATTAAAGCTTTATGTCGTTAATAATTTTTCCGTCATCAATCGTGATCATACGGCTGCATTTGTTCTTCCAGACATCATTTTTAGAAGTTACAATTACAGTCCAGTCATTTTCTTCGGAAAGTAAAAAATCAACAATTTTATTCGAAGTCAATTCGTCCATTTTATCCACTGGATCTTCTAAGAATAAGATATTTGGTTTACCCACAATACTTCTTGCCAAAAGAATTTTTTGAACATCAGAAGCAGAAAGTTCACGTCCTCCCGGATGAATTTGATTTTCTAACCCATTCTCGAAAGTTTTGATGTAAGGCGTAAGCCCAACATTATCTAAAGCCCATTTTAAATCGTCGCTGTTTAAAGTTTCATTTCCAAAAACAATATTCTCGCGAATTGTTCCTGCAAATAAAGTATCGCCCTGAAGGAAAGTTCCAGCCTGAGCTCTATAAGTATCTTCACTTAGACGATTCATATAATTGTCAGTCACATACATGGCACCACTTTCCGGTTCTAAAACTCCAGACAAAAGTCGTAGTAAAGTACTTTTTCCAGCTCCATTTGTTCCCGTAAGAATGATTTTTTCTCCCTGAGAAATTTTCAAATTAATATTCTTAAGCGACTTTTTATTATGGTCTGGATAATTATAATTGATGCTTTCGGTTTCAATGTTGATTCCTTTCTCCGTTTTACCGGAAGTTTCCGGAATACATGAAATTTCCATATCTGTTACCTGACCGATTTTTTCAACAGAAGTTAAAACATCATAGAAAGACTCTAATCCGAAAATGATTTTTTCTACCGAGTTAATCAACAATACAATTACGATTTCAGCTGCTACGAACTGCCCTATGTTCATTTGGTGGTGAATTACCAGAAAACCACCGATCGACAATAAGGCAGCAGTAACAATAACTTTAAAAATAGTCAGCTGAATATATTGTTTTTTCATTACCTGAAAGTGCTTTTCACGGTAATTTACGTAGCTGCTCACATAGCCGTCATTTCTGTCCAAAGCATAATCAAAAGCTGCTTTTTTACGAAAACTTTCACGGTTGCGTGCAATTTCCTGAAGCCAGGCTGCCACTTTATATTTAAACTTCGATTCGTTCAAACTGGTTTCTAAACCATCCTTATACGAAAATTTAAAAATTACCCATAGAATAACAATGAAAAGGAGTCCAATTACCATAAAGAAAGAATGGTAAAGTACTAATAAAATAATACCAAGACCAACTTGCAGAAATGCTGTACAGAAATCTAAGAGCAATTTTGCTGTTCCTTTCTGCACCATTAAAGTGTCAAAGAAACGATTTGCTTTTTCCGGAGCATATTCCGTATACAATTCCTTAAATTTAATTAAAGGCATTCTGTATGCAAATTCGAAAGAAGAACGCACAAAGATTCGTTGCTGTAGATTTTCTACAATACGTAATTGTAAAATAGTCAAAACGCCTCCGAATCCCACTCCAATTGTAACCAAAATTACAAGAACAATCCAGGAAACACTAAGCTGTCCACTTTGAATAAAATTAATAATAGCCTGAATTCCTAAAGGCAGAGAAAGGTTTACTAAACCTGCAAATGCAGCATAGAAGATAATTTGATATACATCGCGTTTATCGAGCTGCAATAAGTTGTAAAATCGTTTAAATGGTGTCATGAATTTAGATATAAATACAAGATTATTACATAGAATAAATATACGGCAAAAACCGCATTCGAGATTAAGATTTTTTCTTCTTATCCCTAAAAAAACAAGTATTTATGAGTTCACCCGAGGAGGCGGTATATCTATTTTACCATGAAAACCAAATGAGAAGTTTGTATTATCAATATATTTTTTCCCTTTCTGTTCGATTAGAAAATACAGGTTAGGCATTAATGATTCAGCAGAAATCAAATATTCCATTGCCGGGATTCCTTTTCCTAGTTTGGCCGTTTTGGTATCTTTTGTTTTGTAGTCGTCCAGTTCTTCCGGAATACCATCACATTTGAATATTTTTTTCAGAAAATTACAGGTAATTCCTTTAACGGTATAGGTTTCTGCATTAGCGTTGATGATTCGGCTAACACCATTCGAGATGTTTAAACTGCTAATTAAAAAATAGCCGACTAGTAACACCTGAAGGCATTTACATAAAAAGCTATTTTTAATTTTATTCAACATACTCTAAAAGGCGAAAATTTAAATTAAATCAGTGAAATTGAATTCCAAACTCCAATGAATTAAGGCAATTATCTTGATTTTTCTGAGCGCGCAAGTTAGAGCCATTTTTTTTTTAGAACATTAAAATAACATTAGAATTTAGAATCATTCAAAACTTTACAAAGAAATTAACAAGGTATTCTTACACACCACTTTTGTCGAAATTATATAAGAACAGATGATAATTCTATAACTCGCATAGAAGAGTAGATTCTATTTTTGGATATCGAAAATTCGACGAAGTTTAATACCGAAATTTAAGAGAAGTGTTACCTGAAACAGAAACCCGATTTACAAACCATTTAATAGATGATCTCAATATGATTTATGCAAAAAATGATTTGACCCGTTTTTTAGATGCTCAAAACAAACTGTACTTAACAGCCTATTCTGAAATCAAAAAAGGTAAAAAAGAAACCAACTGGATGTGGTTTATTTTTCCGCAGATACAAGGATTAGGAAAAAGTACACTTTCTGATTATTATGCTGTTGCCGATTTGAAAGAAGCAACTGAATTTTTAAATCATCCGGTTTTGGCAAAACATTTAATTGAAATTTCTAAATTACTCCTAACTTTCAAAAAGAAATCTGCCGAAGGAATTTTAGGCGAATTAGACGCTCGAAAACTACATTCATCAATGAGTTTATTTGTTCAGGTAGAAAATTCACATCCGGTATTTCAGGAAGTTCTGGATACTTTTTTCTTTGGCCATTTGGATCAGATGACTTTAAACTTTACTCAAAAAACTGTTGTCCTGCCAGAGACAGTACTTTCTTAATACTCTTAGAACAAGAAAGGGAACGGCTTAAAAACTGTTCCCTTTTTTTATGCATTTCTATTTGATGCTCTAAAAAAGAGGGCTGAATAGCAAAAAACAACCCTCTGAAAATTCTCTATTAAAATTACATTTGCTTCATAACTCAAAATAATAAATCTGTAGAGACATAAAAATCAACCTCTTTAGGAAAACTTATCTAAAATCTATTTTAAAGGTTTAAAAACGATTTCATACGAATCAGCTTTGTTTAAAAACGAATTCGCAAAATCCTGAATGTCTTTTACTGTAATAGATTTTACAATATCTTCATAATTTTTAGGGTCATCCATATTGTAGTTTTCTCTAAAATAATTGTAAAGCAGATCACTTGTGTATTTATTAAAATTTTTGCTGTCAGCTTTGGTCTTTAAATAATTCGTTCTAGTTTTCTCCAAATCTTCAGATACAATTTCTCCTTTTTTAATTTCATCAATTTCCTGATAAACAATTGGTAGTAATTGATCAACCCGATTTGCATCACAGTCAAATGAAATGAAAAGTATGGCTGTTGGAACTGGGTATTTTGTAGAAACACATTGTACACGTGTACCATAAGTTCCGCCTTCTTTTTCCCGGAGACTTTCTGTATATCTTAAAGTCAAAATATCACCTAGAAAAGAGGCCAAAATTTTATTCTTTTCAGTGTAGGCATAATCTTTAGTGTAGCTTATTTTTACAGTGCTTTTCGGAGTTTCCATTTTGATAAAAATTTCTTTGTTTATTTTACTGGAAATCCATTTAGCTTTTGAATCTTTAAATGTTTCTTTACGTTTAATACCTTTAATACTAGCAATATATTTCTCTAATAGTGGTTTTAAAACCTCAGGTGCCACATCTCCAACAATATTAAATTCAAAATTTGAAACATCAGCAAAACGATCTTCATAGATTGCTTTCATTTTATCAAAAGACAAACCGTCAATATATTGCTGATTTGTAGGATATACTTTGGAATTGTTTTTTCCATAAACAGCCACAGATAAACTATCGTTCATTATTGAATTAATATCTTTTTCTCTATTTTTAAAATTGTTTTGAAGCCTTTCTTTCAATAAAGCAAACTGCTCTTTATCAAATCTTGGTTTTTCAAAACGTAAATAAAGCAACTGCATCATTGTTTCGATATCTTTTACATTAGCTGACGCAGAAACATTTTCAGAAATAGCTGTAATGTACATTATGCAATTAGCCTGTTTCCCTTTCAACATTTTATCTAACTCTGTATCTGAAAATGCCCCAACACCCGACATTAAAGCAAGTTCTGAAAAACGATGGGCTGACGGAATATCTTTCTTTTCATATAGCGAAGTTCCACCATAACTATCAGCATATAAACTGACTGTTTTTTTATTTTTATCCGCAAATTTGTAATGCACTTTTACGCCATTACTCAATATATAAGTTGTAGCACCGATTTCTTTCACTTCTTTTTCCGACACAATTTTTCCAGGTTTTAAAACAGTACCATCCATAAGTGATTTAGAAACAAAAGTATCTACATAGGGCTGTAACGAAGCATCATTCTCTGCTTTTTCTATAATATCAAAAGCTTGATCCTGATTCAGATTATTTTCGTTTTCAACTCCAGTGACTGTTACGACACGATTTTGCGGTGTATATAATTTACTTAACTGCTCCTGCAGTGTTTTTGAATCCAGCTTTTGTAACATTTCTTTAACCATTTCAAACTCCGCTTTTGGATCGCTGATTACTTCGTGTTTCAGGTAATCGTCTTTTACCATTGAAATAATTCTCTTATGCGGAATTTCATTTATCTTTTCCAGATAATTTTCGTAACTTGAAATATTTTCAGCTACTGCTCTTTCTATTTCGCCTTTTGAAAAACCAAATTTGTAAGCGCGCACCCATTCCTTCATTACAGTTGTAAAAGCTTCTTGCTGTTTATTTGGTTTAGGAGCAATTCCTATAAATAAAATATCATTTAAACGGCTAAAGTTTTGAAAGCCTATTTGAGCACCTTTAAAAGGGCATTCCTGCTTTTGTCCCATTTCAGCCAATCGATTATTGATCAATGAAAAAGCAATGTCGCGTTGTGTAGATTTCTCTAAATCAGTAAAAGTTCCGGTTGGCTTTTCGGCTGTATGACGAATCATATAATTGATACTCGTAGACGAAATCTCTTTGTCTAAAGCCAATTTAAAAGTTGGAGCATTGTTATCTGGAATAGCAATTTCAAAACGCCTCTTTGGATTTTTAGGCATCGGAATATTCGCAAAAAGCTTTTTGATTTTCGCTTCAATTTCATTTGTATTAACATCTCCAACAATGGCGATTGCCTGTAAATCTGGTCGATACCAATCCTTATAGAAATCTTTTAGGGCCTGATATTTAAAATTTTTCACAATATCCATATCTCCAATTGGCATACGGTCTGCATATAATGAATTGTTATAAACAAAAGGTCCCATTTGGTTCAATATACGCATTCTGGCATCTTGTCTCGTTCTCCACTCTTCGTTAATTACACCACGTTCTGCATCTATTTCTTCATTTGTTAAAGACAGAAAGCCAGACCAATCATGTAAAACCAATAGACAGGTATCTATAACACTATCTTCTTTTGATGGAATGTTGTCTAGATTATAAACGGTTTCATCCATACTGGTATAGGCATTTATATTTTTTCCAAAAACGGCACCTTGTTTTTGCATCGTGTTGAGGATTCCTTTTCCTTCAAAATTTTTGGTTCCGTTAAAAGCCATATGTTCCAGAAAATGTGCCAGTCCTTTTTGTTGGTCGTTCTCTAAAATCGATCCTACATTTTGAATGATATAATAACTCGCCGTGTTTTTATTGACCGTTGTTGGATAAATATAATAGGTCATACCATTAGACAAAACCCCTTTTTTTATGGTTTGGTTGACGGCTATTGGATCATTTGCTTTAAAACTTTGTGCATGGTTTAAAAAAGTGCATCCAATTAAAAGTAAAAAAGCTAGTAACGATTTTGGTTTGTAAAACATCTGTTTTTTTATGTAATTATACTTTTAATAATTTATCTAATTCAACTCTCAATTCAGGCTCAGAAGGACGCATTGCATCTATATTTATAATTTTTCCTTCTTTATCAAATAATAAAAATCTAGGTATTGATCTTACATCATAATTTTTAGCAATGTCAGACTCAAAATCTTTGTCTGCCATTAACTGAATACCTTTTAAGTCTTCTTTTTTTACAAAGTCTTTCCATTTTTGAAGATCTTTGGCTCTATCCAGCGAAAGACTAATAAAGGCAATGTTTTTACTATGGTAATCTTCTTCCAGTTTTTTCATATGTGGAATTTCGGCTTTACAAGGACCGCACCAAGTTGCCCACAAATCGATGTACACGTATTTACCTCTAAAATCTGAAAATGCAACTGGTTTATCATTAATGTCATTATAAGAAAAATCTACACCCTTTTGTCCCACATCTTTATGAAGACCTTTTTCATAATCTACTAAAAAAGCCTTACTGGCATCGGAGATTAAATAGGGTCTTATTTTTGGGGCTATTTTTTCGTATTCTTCAAGTTTTAAGCGAGATTTTTCAAGACCATCACGAAGATAAACATCTTTTAAAGCTGGATCTGAAATTCCTTTTATAGCTTCTGGGAGATGATCTAAACGATCTATTTCCTTATCTCCAAACATTTTCATGTACATAAAATAATCTCCCATAAAGCTAACTCCATTCGCTAGTTTTAAAAGATCTGGGTCTGAAAATTTTATATCTGTTTTCCATTGTTTCATTACTGCTGGGCGGTTGTCTTTTTCGGGATGCATTGATCTAGGCATCATAAAAAACACATAACTCTGATCTTCAACATCTGTCGCAACGGCTAATTTTAATAATTTATTAAAAGACTGGTCTTTTGTGTTAATTGTTTTTTTGAAGGTTTCAGCTTTTGCCAAACCACCATCAATAAAAGGATAAAAATCTTTATAAGTTATGTTTTTACCCAAAATATTGAAAGCCGCAAAATCATTATAAATTTCATTTGCTTTTTGAACTAACACATTTTGTCCAATGTTTTTACCCGTCAAAACATATTTATCCTCAGTAATAGCAATGCTAATATCTAGCTTAGGCTCTAAATACAAACGAATTAACTGCCCTCTCCTTTTGTACTGTCCATAGTCAATATAATAAAACCCTGGCTTTGTAATAGGAAGCATAAAACCAAATTCCCCCTTTTCGCTTGTTTTTACGGTTGCGGCTACTAATGGTTTTCCCTCTTCGGCTTTATAAATAGTTATTTCTTTAATTGAAGTTTCAGGAATCGAAATGGTTCCATTTATTAAAGCGTAGTCTGTTGTAACTTCAGCAAATCCTAATTGGGTCATCAGGAAAATTACTAAAATGAAATATAGACTCTGTTTTTTCATAATATTGTTTATTTTTTGATTATTCTTTATTTTAAAGACGAATGAATTTTGAATATCCATTCGTCTTTTTTATGTACTGATTATCTCTCTCTATAAGCAACATCAACAATTTTGCACAAACCTTCGTATTTATTTAATAAAATTAAATTGCCATTTACTGGAGGAACTTGATATAATTCTAACTTTCCGGTAGTTCCATAACTTCCAACAATCAAATATTTGGATTTATTTGCAGCCCTTGGATTAAAATTTATATAAGTAATTTCCTCAGCACCTTTATCTAGCATCAATTTAGCTGTTTGGGTTCCGTTATCATACTCATATAATTTGCTTCCAACTGCATAAAATAAATATCCTGAATCTGGACTGACTGCAAATTTTGTTGCTTTATCAAAATCAGGCGCGTTCAAAATTTCTTTGTAATACACTTGTACCAAAGATCTATTGAAACGAAGCAAATTAAATTTTCCAGTAGTTAGGTTTTTCAGAACTGCAAAGTTCTCATTTTGATTGAAAGCAGAAGTGGTCATATAAATCAAATCAGAATTGGTATTATTCCAATCTAAAGTGTTGTCTGAACCAGTAACAGGAGGCATTGGTGAACAACTTCCTTTTGAAGTCGTGTATCTTACAAAACGTCTGGCTGTTTGATCATAAAACACTGGTGTTCCAAGCGAACTTCCATTCTCTGCTATAAATGGTGCCGCATAAAAAGTTTTAGTTTCTGTTTCTAATTTATTTTGAGGCAGACCATATTTTATTTGTAATGCTCTAAAAAAATAATAAATATCGCCTTTACTATAAATCAGATTTTCTCCGCTTCCAGTAGATTTCATAAAATCGACTCCAAAATTTGTAGGCAGCGATCCTCCTAAGGTTTCATATGCTAAATTTTGTGATTGTGTCCATCCAAAAGACTCCGGATCTAATCTCGCCGTTCCGTTTTCTGTTGTGGTTACATAAATTCCATAAACTAATGGCGAAAATATGGGCTGATCAAAACATTCTACATCTACTGCTTTTCCTGTTAATTTAAGAGCTGAACCTGCAATATCTAATACATCTGTAATAATACGTGTCGTTGATACGCCAGGGAGAATCGATATCATATCAAGGCGTGGTTTTCCGTTAGCATCACCAATAATCATCCACCCCTCATAAGTAGAAGAAACAACATTTAAAGTAAATGGCACATGCTTCCAGGTGATTCCGGTAACTTTGTCTTTTACAAAATAATAAACGTTGTATTTTGCAGGTGGTAACTTTAATTCAGCATCAAAATCTTTGTTTGTACCTATAACGAATTTAGAGTCTGCTACAAGTTTTATTGGATTGATAGCCACCCATTCGTACGTATAGCGGTCAGGATCTGTATTGTCATCTAAGGTCGCATTTAAATTTGGTGTAATTTTAAGTTTATCACCCGTATAAGCGGTATATGATTCTTCTATTCCCGTTACGTTGATTTCGTTGATTTTATTATAATTGTAATTTCCTTCATCATTGGCACAACTGGAAACCAAAATAATCAATACGGAAAGGGTTAAATGAATTTTTATTTTTTTTAACATCTTGTTCTATTTTTTAGTTTAAAATAAATGCGCTTTATGGAAAGATCATTTCTTTTCCATCCACTTCATAAATAATATTTCCTTGTGCTTTTTGATCTGCCAGATAACGTTTCATAAAATTTTGATAATATTGAATATCCGCAACTGACAATCCAGGAGATCCGAGTTTCTGATTAAACATAGCCGGATCTAAATGCATTAAATCACACATTAAGAAAAATTTCTTCGCCGTAAAAACTCCTAAAAAGCTGGCAAACCATCCTGGTGGCTGTGATAATTTATCATCAAATGTTAATTTGTATGAAATATAACTCATGTTTTTATTGGTAAGCGGATTTATTACCTTGCTTTTCATATTAGTAGCAAACGATTCGTTTTCTTCCAAATTTAAAATCAGCAAAAAGCTATTCGTTTTCATATCAGCAGTTCTGTACACTTTTACCTCAATTGTATCTACAGCTTTTCCGGCACCTATAACAATATTATCTGGAAGCTTAAAATGAGTTCCTTCTATAGCTGTGCTTTTTGAATCGATTGCAACTTTTACTTTTCTGTCGACATCACTTAACTTTCCTTGTACTCTAATAGGAATTTTGTAAATACGATCTACTATTGCTGGTTTATCTAGTGCAAAACTAAATCCTGTACTATCAGTCGTAATTAGTGACCCGTTTATCAGAGTTGGAAAAACAGAAAGCGAAAAATAAATATTATCTGTATTTTGATAAGTTTCTATTTCGTCTTGGTTGCATGAAGTAAATCCTAAAAAGAATAAAAATGCAAAGCTTAAAATCAATATTTTTTTCATGTTTATCTTTTTAAATTATTGAAAGTTAATTTCGGCATCTGGCAAAGGCACAACATATTGAAGAGCTCCCATTGTAATATTTCCAGAAGATGATGAACCATTTGGAATTGTAGTGGTATTATTTCTTTTGTAATAAAAGAAAAGCTGCCCTTCTCCCATAAATTCTTTCCTATATTCCTTTGTGACTTCCGTTGACAAATCAGCTGTAGCAGCTAGATTTGTTAAACCTCTGTTGTAACGAAGTGTATTCAGTAATGTGATACCATTTGCAGGTACTGTTGCAGTTTCGGCTGCAATTAAATACATTTCTGAGAGCTTGAACATTGGAATCTGCATTCGAAAAACCATTTTGTTATCTGCTACATCTGCATATTTAAAGAATGTTCTTTGAGTTTTCCCTCCTACAAGAGGAATTTTCCAGCTCGGCAGACTTCGGTAATCATTATCATTCGACTCAAAAACTGAAGTTAATCTGCTCAATAATGGAGCATAAATCGTCGCATCTTTTAACTTAGAATCAAACAAATCTTCTTGTGTTTTATACAAAGTGTAATCGCTTAAAGCGAAAAAGTTCTCTGAAGAAAAAATTCTGTCAGGATTTGCAGAATTCGTAGCATCTAAAAATGTTGTCCAAGGAAAAAATGTTGTCGATTTTGTAAAGGTAATCACTTCATTTGCAACTGTTGAAGCTCCTGTTTTATCTCCAGCGTATAAAAGTACACGCGCTTTTAAACATTTTACTGCAAGATAATTCATTCTCATACCTCTATTTTGAGAATAATACGGATTTGCATCATAGGCTGTTGTGGCTTTGTACTTTCCTGTTGTGAGGATTGGATCTTTTTGTAACAGTGTCAATGCTGTATCAATGTCTGCCAATATCTTGCTCATCGCATCTTTTGCTGACAAAATTGGATTATTTGAAGTTTTAGGTGCATCATAATAAGGTATTGAAGGCATAGAAGGATCTACTTTATAAATTGGGCCGTATAATCGTAGCATATCAAAATGCAGCATGGCTCGTATTGCAATTGCTTCACCTTTTAAAAGATTTGCTTTTTCCTGAGAGACAATTCCATTATGTTTGTCCAAACTTTCTAAAAATTTATTGGCTGACAAAATTGTGGTAAAAGCTTTTTGCCAAATGTTTGTAAAAACTCCTTTTGGATTGGCTTCAGCGTAAGCGTATGAAGCCATTTTTGTTTTCGTATGAGAAGCCGGCATATAGTATTGTTGGCCTAAAATATCTACTGCATCCATTGTAAGCTGTCTACCATAAAGCTCATCAGATGCAAGCATCACATAAAGTCCGTTATGCACATTCTGCATTCCAGTTTCATCTTTAAATATTTGAGATTCTAAAATTTTATTCTGAGGCACCACATCCAAAAAATCACTGCAGCTTACTGCCGAAAACGCGATCAGGATTGATAATGCAATTTTATTTAAATACTGATTCATAATAATGGTATTAAAATGTTACGTTTAGACTTAGAGAAAAAATTCTTGAAAAAGGATAGCTGATTCCTCGTTCGGTTTTCATAGTCGAAACTTTGAAAAAATCATTGGCATACGCATTAAATCCTAATCCAGCCATTCCTGATTTCTTCAGCCATTCTCTGTTAGTCACTCTGTATCCTATACGAAGAGATTCTCCAGCTATATAATTATCTTTTTGAATAAAACGGGATGAAATAGGAGTTACACTTGTCAAACTGATTGCCTTAAACTGAGCCATTTGACCTGGTGTAGTCCAACGATCTAAAAATGCTCTTGCATCCTGATTTTCAAAAATATTATCTGAATTGATATTTTCTACTTTGCTGTACAATGCCGTATTAAATCTATCTGCACCATAACTGTATCGTACAAATAATCCAAAACTGAAACCTTTATACATTAAGTTGGTAGAAATAACTCCAGTTGCTTTTTCTCTGGAATTACCCATTACAACCTCATCCTTTTTATCTAATACAAAAGTGGTTTCTCCATTTTTCTTTAAGAAAATTTCTTGTCCTGTTCCAGGGTCAATTCCTAATGAAGGCACTGCCCAAAGATCATTTGTACTTGCTCCATCATAATATCTGGAAAGGCTGGATGTTTGTTCAGCAGCATCATTTAAAGAAGCCAGTGCATTATTAAACCCTCCTAATTTATTTTCATTTGTCGTTGCTGTTAATCCGATACCCCAAATAATGTTCTCTCTTAAGTTACTGATGATATTATAATTTGCTTTAAGTTCTAAACCTCGGGTAGTGATGTAACCAACATTTAACGGATAAGCATTTACTCCAGTAGAAGCAGCAAGATCTATGGCAACAATTTGTGGTGATGTCTGGCGTTTATAAGCCCCTAAAGTCATTGTAAGTCTATTTCTAAACATTGCCAAGTCTAATCCTAAAGATAAATCTTCTGTTTTTTGAGGCTTCAAATCAGCATTTGATAATTGGACAATGTTTAATCCTGCTCCAAAAATATTAGTATTAGGATCGTATGCATAAACATCATGCGATGCATATCCAATCAAGTTTTGATTTCCTGTTTGTCCAAAATTGGCACGAATCTTAAAAATGTTTACAATATCTTGATCCATTTTAAATTCGTTATTGATGTTCCAACCCACACCAACACCCCAATAAGGTGAATATTTTTTATTTGTCCCAAAGTTTGTCGCTCCTGAAATTGTCTGAGTAAAATCAAACAAATATTTTCTGTCATAAGCATAGTTAATCTGATTAGTCAAATCAACACTTCTAACTAATTCATTATCGACATACGGCTGTGAATTTTTTTCAAATCCAAAAGCAAAAGACGGTTTTCCTGGAACTCCTAAAGGGAATCCTCTTAAGATAGAGCCGTAAGCATCATAATTTGTTTCGTATGCCGAAGCTCGTATTGTATAATTTACAGAATGAACATTATTAAAAACATTTGAATATGTACCTCCAATGTTCGCATTCCATTTATTAGTCAAATAATCTCTTCTTTTATATTTTCCTTTCTCAGATGGAATATCTAATATATATTGCGTATCATCCGGCGAAATAAATTCTGTTTTCTCTCTGTCAATTCTTGTAACAGAAACTGCTGCAGTTGTTTTTATATGTGGATTGAAATCATAATTAAGTGTAAAGTTGTTGGTAAAATTAAATTCACCGCTTTTGTTATAACTATTTAATCTCACATTGTACAGAGGGTTTAATGGCTGATTAATAACCAATTCATCTGGTGGCAATGGTATTGAAGTCCCATCTAAATAGCGAGTTGCCACACCATTTTGATTATATTTTTCATAGTATGGACTCAACTTTGCCCAAGTAGCAAAATCACCATAAGGAGATTCTCGATTGTCAGCTCCTGAAACCAATAGATTATTATTGATGCTTAATTTTTTACGTTTATATGTTATATTGGCACTGTAACCCCAAGTGTTATGTTCAGCACCTTTCATTGTTCCTGAAACAGTTTTGTAATTTCCAGCCAAATTAAATCGAAGTTCTTCTGATCCTCCGCCAATAGTCAAACTGTGTCCAGATGTTAATCCCATTTGTATAGGTTCGTTTAACCAATAGGTATTAACACCACGACGTACTGCAGCCAAACGCTGGTTATAAACTTCATCCCATTTATAAACATCTTTAAAAGGAGTGTCACGTTTTGGAGTATAAGCTCCCGAAATTCTTTCAAATTCTAGTTTTTGCTCTGCATTCATTAAATTATAAACACTCAAATCTGCAAATTCAAAAGAGGAATTATAAACATAAGAAAATTGTAGCTGTCCAGGAACTGGTTTATTGGTCTCAACAACAACAACTCCGTTTGCTGAACGTGAACCGTACAATGCTGTAGAAGCCGCATCCTTAAGCAAAGTAACGCTCGCAATTCTATTAACATCTAAATCAACAATCTGCTGTAAAGTAGTTGGAAATCCGTCCAAAATAAACAAGGGCTGGTTTGGATCTTCTTTAAATTGATCATCTACCTGATTAACGGATAAACTTGTTTGCCCTCTTACCTCAATTACGGGTAATACATTTGGATTAGACCCTGCAATATTATTGTTCAAAACAATAAAAGAAGGATCTAAAGTTTTTAAAGCCTGCACCACATTTTGTGTAGAAATCTGTCTTAATTCTTCCCCTCTAAAGGTTGAAACTGATCCCGTAATCAATTCCTTTTTACGTACAGTAACTCCTGTATTGATTGTAACACCGGTTAACTCTCTAGTTTCTTCTGTTAACGTTATATTTATTACTTTTCTAGACTTAATTTCTACTATTTCAGCCTTATAACCAATAAAGGTAAACAGTAGCGTTGCGTCATCTGGAGCTGTAACAGTATATTTACCATCAAAGTCTGTTTGCACTGCGAGTTTTGTTCCTTTAACAATTATATTAACTCCAGGCAGAGGTTCTTTTTTCTCATTGGTTACTACTCCTTTTATTTCTATAGATTTTGACTGTTCGATTATTGCCGCTTTTTGTTTTACCACAATAGTATTATTGGAAGTAAAACTGTAATCAAAATCTTTTACAGGAAAACTTGATTTCAACAAATCATCTACTCTTATAGTTCCCTTTTTTAAATGCACTTTGGGAAGCTGCTTAAATAAATCTTCCTGATAAATAAAAGTATAGTTAGTCTGTTGCTTAATCATATCAAAGACTTCGTCAACAGTGACCATTTTATCGGCAGGAATTACAATTTTTGAGTTTTGAGAAAAAACACTAGCAGGCGAAAAACCAAAAATTGTAGTGCAGAACAAGAAGATAAAGGTTCTCATAATGGTAATAATTAGTCTTTTTCTAAAATAGAAAAGAACGTCGGTTAATTTAAATTTCATAGATTTACATGTTAGTTGGTTGGTTAATTTTTTAGAATTAATTAATAGGCTCGCATTGCAAAAGGGATAAAGTGCAGTACGGTGAGAGGTCTAAACTTTATTCCCTTTTCTTTTTTACTTAATGGTTATGGTTTTGTCTTTTATTTCATAGGCATTAATAAAATTACTGTTCTTGATTGTGGCTACTATTTCTTCGAGTTTCTGGTTTTTATTTAAAACTCCGTTAAACTTTACATTTCCTAGTTCTGGATTCGCAAAAACAATATCGGCATCATACCATCTTGATAATACTTTTGCGATTTCTTTTAATGGCATTCCTTTGAAAACAAAAAGTCCTTTTCGCCATGAAATCACATTATCGACATCTACTTTTGAAATGAGAATATCTGTATTATCTTTCCTAATTACTGATTGTTCATTTGGCATCAGGAATTCTTTTGTTTTTGCATTGCCTATGGCTACTTTTCCTTTTACAAGAGTGGTATAAATGGTATTTTCGTCTTTATAAGCTTTAATATTAAATTCTGTTCCCAGAACTTCAACTTGCTGCATTTGCGTTTTAACATTAAATTTTGCTCCTTTATGTTTAGTGCTTGGCGACACTTCAAAATAAGCTTCTCCATAAATTAATTCTACTTGTCTTGTCTGTCCGTCAGTAAAAGCAACTGGATATTTTAATTGCGATTCAGAGTTCAGCCAAACTTTTGTACTGTCTGCCAATTGCACAAAAAACTGACCGCCTCTTGGTATTGTCAATATGTTGTTGGCTATTTTCTCCGATTTATTTTTTGCATCATAAACCAGTTTTTCTCCATTGCTCGAAACATTTCCTTTGCTATAGGCTTTTCCTTTTTCAAGGGCTACAACAGATCCGTCTTCTAAAGTCAATGTCGCTTTGTCGCTTCCTATTGAAATGTTTTGGACTGCTACAGCTGGTAAAGTCTCTGGTATATCCCTTTTTAGAGTTTCGTTTTTAAATAGCGAAGCAATAGAAATCAATAACACCACAGCCGCTGCAGCGGTAATTTTGAAAATAGTTCTAGAATAAAATGGCTTGAACGATATAACTTTAACTTCTTCAGCATTTAAACTCTCTTGAAGTCTTAACAGCATTCTGTTTTCCAGCTCCTCTTTTGAACCTAATGATTCATCCCATTCTGCATCTGTTTGAAAACTTTCATAATAATTCAATAATTTTTTATACTCTTTGCTATTGGTTTCACCAGAATTAAATCTTTGCAGCAATACCAAAAATTTGTCTTTTTTCATTTTGTCTTGTTCGTTAATTGGGGGCTATTTTAAGTAAGTGTAAAAAACACCTCTTATCCCCTAGTCGAGATGGCGCTTTTTTTTATTTTTATTTTTGAGAGAATTAAAAAATAATATGTAAAGCCTGCTATTCTTAAGAATAACAGGCTTTTTCTTCTATTAATTTAAAGGCGTGTAAAAGAGTAATCTTACTTAAAAAGATTTTTGGAAAGCCATAAAACCATTGCCACACTAGTACTGGTTCCCATTGCTAAACGAATGGCATGAAGTGCTTTCGTAATATGATTTTCGACTGTTTTTGCAGAAATATTCAAACGTTCGGCAATTTCTTTGTGGCTAAGCTGTTCTTCTCGGCTCAGTTTGTAGACCAATTGACATTTTTCAGGAAGATTGTTTACAACCATATTAATATGCTGGACCAATTCGTCATGCATCAATTGGGTCTCGGGAGTGGTATTTTGAAAACGGGTATTCAAATCTTCAAAAAGTGCAACGCGAATTTTGTCCTTGTTCTTTTTGATTTGATTAAAAACCTGATATCGGGCACAAGCATACAAATAACTTTTCAGCGAAGTATGAATTTCCAGTTTTTCGCGATTGTGCCAAATATTCATAAAAACGTCCTGAATAACGTCTTCACTTAATTCTTTATCTTTTAAAACATTGTAGGAAGCCATAAATAAAGGTTGCCAGAAATTAGTATACAATTCTGTCAAAGCAGATTCATCACTATTTTTCAGACGATTAAGTATAAGAATATCTTGATTTAGGTCCTGTTCTAACAATTTACTTCAATTTTAAATAAGTATAAAGTCACGGAATTTGCCAATATTTCGAACCCGTTAAGATTCAGCATAATAGTGTCTAAAATATTTACCAATTATGTCTGTCGTGACTAAAAACACAATTGATTCTAAAGAATATACATTTTATAATTCTTAAAGCTGTTTTTCTTTATATTTTAAAACATTAAAAATCAATTATTTACGACACGAAATTACACCAAGCTCGCTTATGACATATTCTGTAAAAGTTTAAAAAACAATAAAATAAGTTTTATTTTTCAAGGAATTAGTATTGAATTATTCGGTAAAAAAATTAAATTTGGACTACCAAGAAATTATTTTAAACTCAAAACAACCAGTCCAGATGCTTCGTCCTTGGCCATTAGAAATTCAGCTTGACAAAAAATCAGATAAAGCCATTTACCTTCAAATTGCCGATGCGGTAATTGATGCCGTAAAAACAGGAAAATTAATTGGTGGAAATGCATTACCTGGAAGCAGACAACTCGCCGAATTATTAAAAGTCAATCGAAATACTGTAGTGGAAGCTTTAGACGTTTTAATTGCCGAAGGCTGGCTAATCTCGGTGGACCGAAAAGGAACTTTTGTTACCCATTCACTTCCAAAATTTTCCCTTCTTTCTGAAAATAAAAAAGAACAACAAAATGTTATTGAAGAATCTAAAAGTTATTTAGTTTTTGATGACGGACTTCCCGACAGCCGATTGGCGCCAATGAATGATCTCGCGAGAGCCTACAGAGAATTATTCAGCCGAAAATCACGCTGGCAGATTATGGGTTACACCAGTGAACTGGGAAATCCTGAATTCAGAAAAGCGATTGCCCAAATGCTGAATTTTAAACGAGGTATGAGCATTTCACAAGATCAAATTTGTATTACGCGCGGCAGCCAGATGGCTATGTATCTTGCTTCGCATTGCATTTTAAAATCGGGAGATTTTGTGTTAGTTGAAAATCCTGGCTACAAACCTGCTTGGGAAACTTTTGAAAATGCTCGGGCAAAATTACTTCCTATAGATTTAGAGGCTGACGGACTGAATCTCAATCAGGTTGAAGAATATCTGCGAAAGCATCCAACCATAAAAGCGATTTATGTAACACCTCATCATCAGTTTCCGACTACCGTAACTTTGTCTTTAAAAAAGAGATTAAGATTAATCGAATTATCCAATCAATACGGATTTACAATTATTGAAGACGATTATGATAATGAGTTTCATTTCGGACAACGCCCAATATTGCCGCTTTCCAGTTATTCGGCTTTAAAAAATTACATCTATATTGGAACCTTCAGTAAAATTGTGGCGCCAGCGTTACGTATTGGTTATTTGGCAACTTCTTTTGAAAACATTCAGAAAATAGCCAAACACCGAAAAATAATTGATGTCCAAGGCGATAATATTATGGAAGAAGCGGTTTTAAGCCTCATCAACGAAGGTAAAATAAAACGTCATCTTAAAAAAGCTAATCTGGTTTATAAAAATAAAAGGGATTATTTTGAAAGTCTCTTAATAGAATATCTTCAAAACAAAATTACTTTTTCAAAACCCGAAGGCGGACTAGCTTTTTGGATTGTCCCCCATTCTGAAATCAATGTTTTACAGGTTTATGAAAAACTAAAATCGCAGGGCATTCAAATTATGAGCCCGGAAAGATTTAGCTTCAGCGAAACCATAAAAGGCTTTCGTCTCGGTTATGCTTCCCTTTCAGAAAAACAAATGGAAGAAGGAATTAAGGCGCTTGCTAAGCTTTTATAATTTAGACGCAGATTTTACAGATTTGCTATCGCAAAGACGCGAAAAAAACTGATTTTAAAATCTGCGTCAATCAGCGTTTTCGCGATAGCGAATCCGTTTTATCAGTGTTCGATTAAATTAAAACAAACAATAAATTAGATGCGGATTTTACGGATTTGCTACCGCAAAGACGCGGAAAAAAAACGGATTTTAAAATCTGTGTCAATCAGCGTTTTCGCGATAGCGAATCCGTTTTATCAGTATTCCATTAATTACAGTTTTCCATTTCAATAATAGAAAACCCATTTTCCCGAATCTGGTTTTCAACCTCGATTGGTGCTTTATCAATGTGGCAGAAACGGCATTCTTTAGACGATAAAGCCTGTCCTTCCTGCGCTACACTTTTTAAGTATTTTTTACCGTATTCATACACTTGTTCTGCATCATTTACATTTTCATCCACCAAAATATCAAAGTGCATAATTTTTCCGTCTTTGCGGGTTACATAAGTATCCCAAACTGCTATTTTCATTTTTTTATTTTTTAAAGATTCTAAGATACTAAGTAGCTATCCCGATAACTATCAGGACTGAGTTTTTACTCTGCAAATTTAGATTGGTTTTGAAATTGCGAAATCATCCAGTTTTTTCATTTTTTGAATTATACTGGTCCAGTACAATTCTGAAGCTTAGAATTAATTTTACAACATGAAAAATGAGATAATTTTTAATTTACTAAAGGTGCATCAACGCATCGAAAATGCCTGTAAAGTTTCGGGACGAAATCCATCTGATGTTCAGCTTTTACTGGCTACTAAAACTGTTCCGGCAGATCGAATCAGAATTGCAATTGAAGCGGGAGAAACTTTAATGGGCGAAAATAAAATGCAGGAACTACGGGATAAAGATGCTGAGTTGAAACACCTACCTGTTGAACGTCATTTTATTGGACATCTTCAAACCAACAAAGTAAAAGATGTCTTGAAATATGCCAATTGCATTCAATCGCTTGACCGTTTGAATCTGGCAGATGAATTGCATAAACAACTTCTCAATCAAAACAGAAAACTGGATGTTTTTGTGCAGGTGAATACTTCTTATGAAGAAAGTAAATTCGGCTTGGAACCTGATTCTGTTTTGGACTTTATAAAAAAAATAAAATCTTACGAAACTTTAAATATTAAAGGTTTAATGACGATTGGTTTATTGGATGTGGAGAAAGAAAAAATGATTCCGTCCTTAAGGCTTTTAAGAACGATTCGGGATGAAATTTATTCGCAAGGAATTGAAGGTTTACAAGATTTAAAACTTTCGATGGGAATGTCTCAGGATTTGGAACTTGCCATTGCCGAAGGTTCTAATATAGTTCGAATTGGTACTTCGATATTCGGAAACCGCTTTCTGGGAAAAGAAATCTGGAATGAAAACATTGCAGAATAAAACTTAATTTTGCCAAATTAAACAACAGATTTAAAGAAAGCTTTTTGTTTCAGCAACGCGAAATTTGCACGCAAAGGCGCAGAGATGCTAAGTTTTGCACTTTATTTTTAAGATTAAAAAAGAATTAGATAAAATCTTTGCGTCTTAACTCCCGCTAGCTATCGGGATTGCGAGATTAAAACAGAAAGCCTTTAATTAAAAAGAGTTAGATAGAATGAACCTGAATGATCTTACCGTAAACGATACCGAAAAAATTGCTTTAGGCGATTTATTCTTTAGCAACGAAAATAAATCTGCTTTGTTACAGATTATCAAAGAACACCAATATATTGAAGAGCTCAAAAAGTATAATCTTAAAGTTGATAATAAAATCTTACTGCACGGAAGTTCCGGATGCGGGAAAACTACAACAGCAAAAGCAATTGCCCATACGCTAAACAAAAAGATCATTATTGTCAACCTCAGCACCATAGTCGATTCCAGGATTGGTGAAACTTCTAAAAACCTTAAAGCGATTTTTGACAAAGCGATCCGTGAAAGAGCAGTTTTATTTTTAGACGAATTTGATCAAATCGGAAAAAGTCGTGACAGCGACGATAAAGATGTGGGAGAAATGCGACGTTTGGTAAATACGATTATCCAGCTTTTTGATTATTTTCCTGCCGATAGTTTATTAATCTGCGCTACCAATCATTACGAAATCATTGACAGTGCTTTGCTTAGAAGATTTCAGCTTCGTTTGAAATATGAAATGCCAGCAGACGATCAGCTGAATGTTTATTATGATAAAATTTTGAGCGGATTTCCATCAGAATATCAAAACATCGAAAGACATTATGCTATTTCTTATGCTGAAGCTTTGGATTATATTCATACCACAATGAAAAAGCAGATTATTGCATCATTAGATTTAAATCAAAATGCATAAAAACAAAACATCTAAAGATGGCAACAATTGTTTCGTAGGAACATTTCATCGATAAAAAAATCAAAACGCATTAAAAACAATCCATCTATAGACAGCGACAATTGTTCCGTAGGAACATTTCATCGGTAAAAAAATCAAAACGCATTAAAAGCAATCCATCTATAGACAGCGACAATTGTTCCGTAGGAACATTTCATCGGTAGAAAAAAATATATTGATATTCATTTTTTTTTCGTTTCGTAGGAACGTTTCATTTTTTTACCAATGAAACATTCCTACGGAATGATTGCTGAACATAAAAAATGAAAAGCTATGCTTTCCATATAAACATAACAAAGGGGTTGTATCAAAATTGATACAACCCCTTTTTCTTGGGTGGAGTTTTATATAGAAATATAGTGTACAAATTTTATAAGCCTCTTGTCAGCCAGCCTTTTTTGTTTGCTGTTGCAATGGCGTAAGGCGCAATCCAAAATAAACTGAAAGTGTAGAAAACACTGTATGAATAGGCCCAGAAAGACTCAGCCAAATTGTATCTTTTGGCATAGAACAACATTGAAAAACTGGAGAAAATTAAAATTGCCAGAAATGTTGAACTTATGAATAATATTGGGTGAACTGCAATAAAATAAAACATAAATAAGATAAAAGGATACGTCATTGCAATTTTGAAAAACTGATTGGCGAACAACATTCTTGCTCCAAATTTTGATCCTTTTCTAAAATCTGTGAAAACGTATTTTGCCATCATTAAGTTTTCACGAACGTTACTTCTCGCCCATCTGATGAACATTTTATATAATCCTTTGTATTCTTCCGGAACGTTTGTTAATACAACTGCATTTCTCTGGAATTTAACTTCAAAACCTTGTTTCAAAATCATATTAGTCAAAGCACGATCTTCTCCAATATCTGACGGCTCACCCATAAAAGTCTGGCTGATCCATTCCGGAAGACAGTTGAATACAGCATCTCTTTTGTAGGCTGCCAAAGCACCCGGAGTACATAATACAGATCCTAATTCGCTTTCAGCAGAACGTTGGAATTCAAAACTCATTACAAAACTTACATTCAGCATTTTTGGTAAAATAGCCGATTTGTTGTTTAAAACCTGAACGTTTCCTGCAACGGCACCGCATTTTTTGTTTACCACAAACGGACTAACCAAGTTTCTTAAAGTATCTTTTTTCACAATAGAATCACTATCAACTGTTACAAAGATTTCTCCCGTTCCCAGTTTAAATCCTCTGTATAAAGCCTGACGTTTTCCCTGGTTTTTTGGTTGTTGGAAAATCGTTACACGATCTCCTAATTTCGCTTTAGCTTCCTGCATCCAGTACCATGTATCATCTTTACTTCCATCGTCAATAGCCAGAAGCTGTAATTTTTCTGCCGGATAATCGCTGTCTGCAAGGCTCAATAAAGTATCCCAAACTAATTTTCCTTCGTTGTAAGCCGGAACGATAATCGTACAAGTCGGCAATAAATCATCTGAAACAGATTCGATTGGTTTGTATCTTAAATACAAATAAGAGCTGTACAAGAAAACCCCTGTTTGATAAAAGAACAAAATGGTCGTAATAATTAAAAATGGTAATCCCCAAGTCGAAGCGATTCTTTCAAAATGAAATTGTTCAAAATCGTCTTGTAAAAGATATACTGCATATACCCCTGCCAGCATTAGCACAAATGTTCCAATAAGAACAGCTAATCCGAACGGACTTGTTGGTCTTTCTACGTGTATTTTTTTTGATTTTTCTTTAGTTCCGAAAATAGAACTTTTTACTGATTTTTCGCTAATAGCCGAACTTCCGTTCGAATAAAATTGTTCTGAGATAAATGTTTCGCTTTCCATGCTTATACTCCTTATTTGATTGCTTAATTATGGGCTTTTAGTAAAATCTTTTCTTTTTTCATTTATTTGTTACTCATACCTGGAGAAACAATAAAAAAACAAACACATCAAAGATTTTGACATTATCACAATTTGCAAGCGGCATGCCAATACAGTTTAAAGCTGGTATAGAGCCATTTAGAAAAACAAGACTCAAAAATAGTGTGTAATTATTTCACACTTTATGGATACTGTATACAATAAACATCTAACTTTTGAAATGGGAAAAACAGTATTTTAAAGGAGTTTCAAGAGATTGGGATTTCTGTAATCATGATTTTTACCCAAATACCATAAGAACAGTAATAACGTAAGTCCTAAAAACAAAATTGTATTTCTCTTAAAAAAAATGCTTGATTTTTCTGTTTTTTTCATCTTTCAAAAAACATTCTTCTCAAAAACAGAGAAAATCTTACGGAAAAAAGTTAAATTTAACCAAATAA
This sequence comes from Flavobacterium notoginsengisoli, assembly GCF_042686225.1. Taxonomy (NCBI): domain Bacteria; kingdom Pseudomonadati; phylum Bacteroidota; class Flavobacteriia; order Flavobacteriales; family Flavobacteriaceae; genus Flavobacterium; species Flavobacterium notoginsengisoli. The sequence goes on along the minus strand of NZ_JBHUOT010000004.1, from coordinate 268,316 downwards.
ATATAACCCTAATTGAGAGAATAAAAAATGAGTACTGAGCAATACAATCTTTTGCTGGCAGATGATGATGAAGATGACTGCCTTTTCTTTAAAGAAGCTCTCGACGAAACGTCAATTAATGCTCCTCTTTCTATAGTTCATGATGGTGTGCAATTGATGGATTATTTAAAATCAAATAATACCACGGCTAATTTTCCGGACGTCCTTTTTCTGGATTTAAATATGCCAAAAAAAAACGGACTGGAATGTCTGGCAGAAATTAAGGCAGATGAAAAGCTTAAGAAATTGCCGGTAATTATTTTTTCGACCTCACTGGATAGTGAGATTATCAACAACTTATATAAAAATGGTGCTTCCTATTACATTCGAAAACCGGGTGATTTTTCTAAATTGAAAAAGGTCATAGAGATTGCACTGACTGCAGCATCTGAGAATAATTTCAAACAGCCCGAAAGAGCTAATTTTATATTGCAACCCTAAATCTGCCTTGGAATGAACCGCAAAAAAAAGGAACATTATTTTCTTTCCGACGGAGGAGAAATGGGAACTTTAATACGTTCCGCAGATTGGAGCAAAACACCATTGGGCGATCCTGAAAAATGGCCTCAGAGTTTAAAAACCATGACCGCAATGATGCTAGGCAATCCTTTTGGGATGTATATTGCCTGGGGGAAAAACTATACTCAATTATATAATGATGCTTTTCGTCCTATTTTGGGCGCCACAAAACATCCTGAAGCTTTAGGCGGAAGTTCTCAAAATACATTTGCAGAAATCTGGGCTACCATTGGCCCAATGTTCGCTGACGTCATGAAAGGCAAAGCGGTTAGTTTTCCTGATTTTAAAGTCCCTCTTCATCGAAACGGATACACCGAAGACTGCTTTTTCGATTTTTCATATAGCCCTATAAAAATAGAAGACGGTTCAATAGGAGGTATTTTAGTTACTGTTATTGAAACCACGGAAAAGAAAATCGTCGCAGATGCTTTGCAGGAAAGTAATGCAAGATTTGTCAATAATATTATGCAGGCTCCCGTTGCCATGTGTATTTTTAAAGGCGAAAATCATATTGTTGAAATTGCTAACGAACAAATGATTCAGCTTTGGGAAACAACAGAAAGCAGTATCATCAATAAGCCTATTTTTGAAGCTCTTCCCAAATTAAAAAAACAAGGTCTTGATACCATTCTCCATAACGTTTTTACAAGCGGTAAAAAAGTAACTACCGACGAAAGTTTTGTTCAATTAAACCGAAATGGACAAACCGAAAACACGTATGTCAATTTTGTTTACGAAGCTCTTAGAGAAGCTGACGGAACAATTTCTGGTGTCGCAGCCATTGCTACCGAAGTTACCGCACAGGTTTTGGCACGATCTAAAGTAGAAGAAAGCGAACAAAAAATTCGACAACTGGTAGAGAATGCGCCTTTTCCTATTGCAGTTTATGTAGGCAAGGAAATGCGTATCGAATTAGCCAACGATTCTATTATAAAAGTTTGGGGAAAAGGTCCTAACGTAATTGGAAAAACTTATACGGAAATTCTTCCCGAATTAAAACACGAGCCCATTTTTAAACAAGTCGAAACTGTCTATGAAACAGGACAGTCATTTCATTCTCAAAATACCCGAATTGATATTATTGTCGATAATGTATTAAAGACCTCATATTTCAATTACAGTTTTACACCACTGTATGACTTACATGGTAAGGTATATGCCGTAATGAACACTGCTGTAGAAATTACCGATTTATACTTAGCAAAACAAAAAATTGAAGAAAGCGATAAACGTTTCCGTAATACCGTAAAACAAGCGCCTGTTGGAATTACAATTCTTCGAGGACCTGAATATGTAGTCGAAATGGCCAACGAAGCTTATCTAAAACTGGTTGATCGTGAAGAAGACACTTTTGTTGGCAGACCTTTATACGATTCACTCCCAGAAGTAAAAGATACTGTAAGTGCCCTGCTTGATGGTGTTTTAAATACCGGGATTCCTTTTCATGGCAACGAAGTTCCGGTTCCTTTAAACCGCTATGGAAAAATAGAAACGTCTTATTTTGATTTTCTATACCATCCTTTAAAGGAAGAAAACGGAACAATTTCAGGTATTTTAGTCACCGTTACAGAAGTAAGTGAAAAAGTGCAAGCGCGCAAAAAAATCGAACTTAACGAAGATCGTCTTAAAATTGTAGTTGAAGCCAGTGAATTGGGAACCTGGGAACTAAATGTCAAAACAAGAAATCCGATTTATTCTAAAAGATATCTCGAAATTATAGGCGGTTATACCGAAGATGTTTCGTTAACTCACGAAGAATTGCTGGCTCATCTGCATCCTGATGATTTGCATGTTAGAAATAAAGGATTTAAAGAAGCTTTGAGTTCCGGCTTTTTAAATTATGAAGTACGTGTAATCTGGAAAGACAAATCCATACATTGGGTTGAAGGAAAAGGAAAAGTCTTTTACGATGAAAACCATGAACCTGAAAAGCTTATTGGAACTATCAGGGATATTACAGAAGAAAAAAAATACCAGCAGAAAATTGAAGAGAGCGAAAAAAAACTACGCAATCTCATTATGCAATCCCCTGTTCCAAAGGCAATTTTACGGGGGAATGACTTTGTAATTGAAATGGCCAATTTTGTGCTCTTAAATAATATCTGGAAAAAAGAAGAAACTGAGGTGCAGGGAAAAAAACTTTTTGAAATTTTTCCTGATCTCAAAAAACAGAAATACGCCAAATTACTTCAACAGGTTTATGAAACAGGAGAAGTATATTCAGAATCAGAGTCACTTCTTTTTATTGGCGATGAAAAGGAAGACAGCCCGTTTTATGTAGATTTTGAATTTGCTCCACTACGCGAAAGTGACGATTCTATTTCAGGAGTACGAATGACACTTATTGATGTTACTGAAAAAGCAGAAGCCAGAAAAAAAATCGAAGAAAGCGAAAAACGATTCCGTTCTCTTACCGAAAGTATTCCCCAACTAATCTGGGAAACGGATGCCGAAGGAAACGCGTTATTTACTTCCGGAAAATGGTTCGAATATACCGGAATTCATCCTGGTCGGGAAGGTTCCTGGGAAGCCATGATACATCCGGATGATTTTGAAGAAAATATCAGAATCTGGCAAAACGCACTTACAACGGGCGAAATGTACCGATGCGATGTTAGAATGAGAGGAAAAGACGGAAGTTACAGATGGCATACTGTCATTGGAGAACCAGTGTACAATCCCGATGATAAAATTATAAAATGGGTGGGTGCTTTTACAGATATTCATACCGAAAAAGCTTTTACACACGAACTCGAACAACAGGTTACTGCGCGAACGAGAGAATTAATTCAGATGAACGAATCGCTCCGAAAAAGCGAAGAACGTTATCATTTGATGGTTGAAGAAGTTCAGGAATACGCTATTCTATATCTGAATCCCAACGGTATTATTGAAAACTGGAATGTCGGAGCAGAAAAAATAAAAGGCTATAAAGCAGACGAAATTGTCGGAAAATATTTTTCGCTTTTTTATACCAAAGAAGATCAAAAAAACAATCTTCCCGAAAAATTGTTGGAGCAGGCAAGAGAAAAAGGCAAAGTCATTCATGAAGGCTGGCGCACGCGAAAAAACGGAAATTTATTTTGGGCAAGTGTTGTGATTACGGCAGTTCACAACAAACAAGGTGAAATTATCGGTTTCTCAAAAGTAACCCACGATCTAACCGATAAAAAAAGAGCAGACGATACTTTAAAATTGAATGCTATGGAACTGGAGCAAAAAAATAATGAGCTCGAAGAAATGAACAAAGAACTTCAGTCTTTTGCTTATATTTCGAGTCATGATTTGCAGGAACCATTACGTAAAATTCAGACTTTTGCTTCGCAGATTATAGAAAAAGAAGCTGTTAATTTATCTGAAAACGGATTGGATAAATTCAAAAGAATGCAAAATGCAGCACAACGAATGCAGACTTTAATTAACGATTTACTATCGTACTCCAGAACCAATATTCAGGAACGTGTTTTTATAAAAACAGATCTTGTTCAGATTATCGAAGAAGTAAAAGACGATTTAAAAGAAGAATTGGAACAAAAAAATGCTGTAATTGAAGTAGAGAAAACATCAGAAGTTGATATTATTCCGTTTCAGTTCAAACAACTTTTATATAATTTAATCAGTAATTCATTAAAGTTTTCCGATCCGAATGTTCCAATCAAAATCAAAATTAACAGTGAGATTCATCAAGGAAAAGATTTGGATAATGAAAAATTAATCTCTTATAAAAATTATTGTCACATTCAGGTTTCAGATAACGGAATCGGTTTTGAATCACAATACAATAAAAAAATATTCGAAGTTTTCCAACGTTTACACGGAAGAGACCGCTATAACGGAACAGGAATTGGTCTCGCAATCGTAAAGAAAATTGTAGAAAACCATAACGGAGTCATTACAGCTTCGGGTATTCAGAATGAAGGTGCTTCTTTTGATATTTACATTCCGGTGAGCTAAAAAATTCCAAATTCCAATAAAAAAACGGAAATAACTTTTAAGTTATTTCCGTTTTTATTTTTTTTTAGAAATCTAATTATCTAGAGAAAACGGTAATTACACCAGTTGTTTTGTCTTTAATTTTAAGTTCTTTGTTCGTAAGATTCATAATATCACTAGTTGTCGTAACACCTCCAATAGTAAGTGTTAAATCATTGTGAGATCTTACATAAGTTCCGGTTGTTTCTACCAATGCGCAATTGCTTCCATTATAATCTCCATAAACTGCTGCATTACTTAACTTTAGCTCTAAATAATCAACAGAACAGCCGCTTTGATTTGCTGTTGCATCAACTAAAACTTCTTTTCCGTCAGGACCAATTGTCCCTGTTTGTCTTAAGTTATATTTCCCCTGAAGTGGAATAATTGTTTCTCCTTCATTATCGTCACTGCTACATGATGCGGCAAATAATCCTAAACTTAAGGCTGATACTAATAATAATCTTGTAGTTTTCATGTTTGATTTGTTTTTTATTGATATAATTTAATAATGCTAAATTAAATGTATATCCTTACAAAAAATTTCATGATTTAAAGAAATTATTACATAAATCGCATTTTAACTCAATTTTGTTTTCTTACATATTTATTAATAATATAAGGTGTAACTGGTTTTAATCCTCTTCCAGTTTCGGGATGCATCCCATGTGTATTAAAGAATTCAATACTATCTCCCACTTTAGCATACCAGATAATGGCTTTTTCATTTTTAAAAAAAGTTGTCGTATCGCTAACTTTAATTTTTCTAAGATTTATAATTCTTTCATCATAAGGTTCTGGCGAGTTAAATATTCCTATTCCTTGTATTTTTAAATCACAGCTAACTTCTTCGTAATGATCACCAGACCATTGTATACATTCTTTCTTTGAGAAGTCAAAATAAGTGATTAAACCTAATCCAATAAGAACAGCTGTAATTAATAAATTTCTCAACATTTTACTTTTTGGTTTATCTCCTACAATAACTAAAGTTGTAGTAGGAATTGATTCTTGTTCTTGTTTTTCCAGTTCTTCCAGTTCTTCTTCTTGTTTAGATTCTAAACTTTGACTTTGAAATTGCTCTTCAATATCGGAAGTTACTTCTGAATCAATCGAATTTTCAACTTCCACCTCATCAATCAAATCATTAGAAGAAAATTTATTAGAAAATTTGGTGTCTCTTAGATCATTTATTAAGACTTCCTCATCCTCCTCATGCTGTTTTATAAACTCTCTAAAAGGTCTTGGCCGAAGATCTACTAATATTGCTGCTAATTGAATCGTATCTTCAGCAGGCTTTTCTGTTTTACCTAAAAGAAACCGCTTAACAGCTTCCAATTTATTCAGCTCGTCATCTCCAAACAAGTTTTTTTTATCCTTATCAAATGGAAAATCGAAAAAAGATTCAAAGGCAATTAAATCTTCTTTATTATTGTTTGATTGGAATCTTTTAATACATAATTTTTTAAGCTTAGCCGGTGTTGGCGAACTTAAATTATTTGAATACTCTCCATTTATTTCTTCTTCATATTTAGCTTTAATAGCTTTTTTGTAATCTTCAATAGTATAGTTTGACATAGGCATTTTGAACTTTTTAAAACTTTTCTAAGGTACTTTGTTCTACTTTTTATGACTTCTTCGAACCTATCCAAACTTTAGAAAAATAAATTAAACTTTCCTGACTTTCTAATCAATACAGGCTCGAAACCGTTGTTACTTTGCCTCAACAAAATTAGTTAACGTTTTGATCTGCAGGTCAAAAACAAATGTACAAAACTAGTCAAGTAACCAAGTGCGGAAAACCGTAAAACGGAGTTTATCCGGGAAGTATAAATAAAGTTTTATAGTTCTACGCATTTCACTTCCCAAACAAGTCGGCAATGCCATAACAAAGTTCAGAACCTTTCTGAACGGCAAAGCCCTTTTACTAAATCTTAAATCATTAAAAAAATGAAATCACTATTTACATTGGGAGCGTGCGCGCTATTAAGTCTGACCATTTTTTCTTGTTCAGCTGATGAATTTGAAACATCAAATAAAGATAAATCTACAAATGAGGTAAAAAAAGATACCACACAAACCAAATATGCAACTGGTCCGGATGATGATCCTGTACCTGTAACACCTCCTCCACCAAAAAAATAAAAAATAAAATTTATAATAATTAATTTATTGCTATTTTCGGGGAAAGTACGATTTATGTTACGATCCCCGTTTTTTTCTCTTACTTTCCTTTTCCTTCTGTTTTTCTCTTGCCAGAAAAAAACGCCTGTATCACCTATTAAAGAAACTACTTACAAAGAAGCCAGGCTTCTACAACAAAAGGCAGATAATCATTTTTATAAGAATAATTACAACAGTGCCTTTTACTTATTTAACAAATCTAAATTACTATTTGAGTCAATTAAAGATAGTAGCAACATCGTTTTTAATTCTATTCAAATGGCCAACATACAGCAAATAAATGGCGATTATTACGGAAGTAAAGAAACCTTAACAGAAGCACTTCCTTATAGCAATAATGACAAAAATTATACAGTAGCCATTAATAATTTCTTCGGAATTGCTTATAAAGAACTTTTTCTATATAATGATGCTATTTTTTATTACAACCAAGCCATTATATCATCTAAAGATTCCATTTCTAAACAATCACCATTAAACAATATTGCTGTTGTCTATATAAAACAAAAAAAATATGATAAAGCAATTAAAATTTTAGAATCTATTTTAGAGGAAAAAAATCCAGATAAAAACATTTCTTTAAAAAGTAAATCAAGAGTAATTGACAATCTAGGGTTTGCTTTTTTTAAGAAAGGAATACCTGATAAAGGTTTTCAATTTTTAGATGAAGGATTAAAATTAAGAATCCAGATCAATGATAATTATGGTGCAATTGGAAGTTATCTTCATTTTGCCGAATTCTATTCGAAAATCAATATTTTGAAATCAAATGAATATGCCAAGAAAGCTTATGAAACTGCTACAAAATTTAATAGTGTTGATGAGCGTCTGAAGGCTTTATCTATTTTAATCTCTAATGGTTTGGGAACAAATTATGCCCAAAAATATATTTCGATTAATGACAGTATTATTAGTATTCGAAATAATTTTAAAAACAAGTTTGCAAAAATCAAATACGATTCTAAAAAGGAAAAAGACGAAAACCAAAAACTTCGTTTGGAAAAAGCAGAGAATTTAGTAGCATTAAAAGATGCCGAAAACCAACGAAATATTTTTATTGCCTCTTTTGTTGCCTTTATTTTTTTACTGGTTTATCTGAAAAAACAATATGATAACCGAAATCGAATAAAAAATATCAAAACAGCTTATGATACCGAAACCCGTATTGCAAAAGACATTCATGATGGTCTGGCAAACGATGTTTTTCATGCTATTACTTATACACAAACCCAGCCTTTGACCAACGAGAATAATAAAGAAAATTTGCTGCAAAAACTAGATAGTATTTATTCTCGCGTTCGCGGAATTTCTCGTGAAAACAATGATATTGATACTGGTTCAGGTTTCTCAAAAAACTTAAAAGAAATGCTTTCTACTTATAATAGCAGTCAAACCAATGTTATTATCAATGGTGTCGAAAAAATAAATTGGGATTCTGTTGAAGAATTAAAAAAGATAGCCATCCAGCGGGTATTGCATGAATTGATGGTCAATATGAAAAAACATAGTGAAGCGCCGGTAGTCTCTATAAAATTTAATAACAATTCAAATTCTCTGTTTATTGATTACAGCGACAATGGAAAAGGCTGTGAAAAATCAAAAATTATAAAAAATGGTTTACAAAATATGGAAATCCGTATTCGGGCCATAAAAGGAACTATTACTTTTGAAACTGAACCTGATAAAGGTTTTAAAGTAAAAATAACAATGCCTAAATAAAAGCCTATGTTTAAAAAAGTAATAATAGCGGAGGATTTTGAAGAATTCAATTTAGCTGTAAAACAAACTTTGAATGATCTTAACATTGTCAATTTTCAGCACGCAAAATATTGTGACGATGCTTTTCTAAAAATAAGAAAAGCTATTCAGGATAATGAACCATACGATTTATTAATTAGTGATCTTTCGTTTAAAAAAGACCATCGTGAAGTAAAAATTGGCAGTGGTGATGAATTAATTCAAAAAGTGCGTGAACTACAACCTGATATTAAAATCATTGCCTATTCCATCGAAGATAAAAACGCCCGTATAAAATCACTTTTTGATGATTCTGAAATTGATGCTTTTGTACTAAAAGGCAGAAACAGCATTGAGGAACTTAAAAAAGCGCTTACTATTATTTCGGCTTCTGATCAAAAATTTATTTCTCCCGAAGTTGCTTCTGCTCTTCAGGAAAAAGGCAATTATGAAATAGATGATGTCGATATTAAAATCCTCAAATATTTAGCTGCCGGAACTTCACAAGATGAAATTATTGAGATTTTTAAAAGCTCGGATGTTAAGCCCAATAGCAAAAGTGCTATGGAAAAAAGATTATCTAAACTCAAAGACTTTTTTAAAGCTAACAATACCGTTCATTTGGTTTCTATTGTAAAAGATATGGGAATAATTTAAATTCCTCTTCACTTCATTTTAAAGCTCCTTCGGGAGCTTTTTTTATTTCTTCGATTTAAATTTTTGGATTATGGATTTCCGTAAAATACTGGTTTTGATTGGTTCTACTTTTGGATTAGTAAATAATTTAAAATTAATTAAAACCAAAAAATTATGGAATATAAAGTAGTGCCATTTGTGGCTTCAATCGATCCAAAAAAAGGAACATCTAATCATGTTGCTGAGCAACTTGAAAGTTTAATAAAAAATTTCACTAATCAAGGTTGGGAATATGTGCGTTTGGAAAGCGTATCAACATTTGTTCATCCTGATAGCGGATGTTTTGGATTAGGTGCTAGACCTGGTTACACAACAAATAGTCAAATGGTTGTTTTTCAGAAAAAATGAAATATATCATCTTATTAATTATTCGAATGTATTGGATTTTAATTCCTCAGTCGAAAAGAAGAAAATGCATTTTTAAAAAATCCTGTTCAAATTATGTTTTTGAAACAACTCAAAAAGAAGGACTCATAAAAGGTTTACAAGCATTTCAATTTCGATTTAAAAACTGCAGAGGAAATTTTTCAATTTTTCATAATCCAATTGACAATAAAATTCAAATGATTCTTCCTTCTCTTATTATAGTTGAGAAGGAAGAAATTGCTGAAAGACTAATTACTTAAGCCCAAAACAAAATCAGGTATTTGTACTCTTTTTGAAGGACTTAATTCTAATTAGATTTATCCAATATCATACATACTAAAGTTTTTAAATTTTGCTTTCACAACATCTAAAAAATTTATTCAAACAGATAGCCTTTACTAAAACAGTATTGAGCAGATTCTTAATTATTCTTTTTAAGAGAAATAAAAATATTGAGATATTAAAATTAAACTACCAAATAAATTATTTGTTCAAAAACAGTTTTATAATAATTGAATATGAGTTTAAAAATGCTTTATGGTATTCATTTAACAATAAAAAAACTTTAGAAAGGAGCATCAAAATTTTCAATCTAGAAAATATACCTTCAAGCATGGATATAATAATTCATGGTTTTTTTAGAAAAAAGAAATATTCGCTAAAATTTGAGCCAACGCTAAAAATAGAAAACCAAAGTTTCAAAACAAACTTTTCAAATCTTTCCTTAAATCTGAAAGAGAATCTAATTCCTCAATTAACTCATTCTTCGATTGATTTTTCTATTTCAAAACTAGAAGTAAAAACTTCAAAAGTTACTTTAAAAAATCAAGCATTTAATTTGAATCATAATACTTATAACCAAAACGAATTTATATGATACGAGAATATTACAAACTACCGGAATCTAGTGCAGTAATGCGATTTTTATGGAAATGCGCGGGAGGCGATCGCTATTTACTTGAAAGAGCCACCTATTCTGATCAAATAAAATATATGTGTTTAGGAGGAATTGTCTTTGCAACTGGCGCTTTAGCTGGAATTGCTGGAGGCTATGCCTTTTATACCATATTTGAACCTCGCGGATCAGCAATTGATAATCCTATAGATTTTCAAACTATTTGTATCGCTATCTTGTTTGGAATTGTTTGGGGATTGATGATATTCAACATTGATCGATTTATTGTAACAAGTACGGGAAAAGGTGATGGAACCGAAGCCATAACAATGGGTGAATTAAAAAGTGCTCTTCCTAGAATTTTAATGGGAATGATTATAGCCATGACAATTTCAAAACCAGTTGAAATCCGAATGTTCAAAACAGAAATTGATATAAAACTAAGAGAAAAACAGCTAGAACAACAAGCCGAATATCAGAAAAAAGTAGACAAAACTTATGCTGATCGAGAAAAATTACTAACAGCAGAATTTGGAACTATTGCACAAGAAAGAAATGCATTAAACGAACGAATTAAATTAGCAGAACAAGCTTATACAGACAATTTAATGGGAAAAGCTAAAGGAATTGTTGGTGGAAATGGCCCATTATCAAAAGCATTAAAATCACAATTAGACGATTTAACAAATCAATTGGTAACTTTTGATAAACAAAATGGAAAAGATTTAGCCGAACTAAATAAAAGAAAAGATTTCTTAAGAATAGAAAAAGACAAAGCCAGAGCGGATAATACTAAAATAGCTAATGGCCTTGATGGTTTACTTGAGCGTATAAAAATTGCTCATGAAGTAGCTGGTTTTTGGATTTCTCTTTTTATCACTTTACTATTTATGGCAATAGAACTTACTCCTATTTTTTTCAAGTTAATGCTAACCAAAACTACCTATGACTATTTAGCAGAAAACCGTGATGAATTAATTAAGGCAGAGTACGGGATTGAAGTAAAATATGATTACTACAAAGACAAGCAGGGAGTTGAAAAACATTTGGTAGTTAATCACGAAGCTGAAAAGTTAATTTTTGAAAAGATAAAAGTTACTGAAATTCAAAAAGAACTTACAGAATATGCTGTAAAAAAATACAAAGAAAGAGAAATGAGTAAAATAGATAATAATCTTGATGCTTATATAAATTCAATCGAAAAAAATGAACAAAGCAGTTAACGAAATTCGGCTTTTTTTATTTACCTGTTCTGGAGAAGATAATTACATTTTAAAAAGATGTAATAAACGAATCCAGAAAAGATTTGCTTTACTTGGCTCTTTTGTACTTCTAATATTTGTTGGATGCTTCTTCAGTGCAACATTTTTCATTATTTCATTATTTAATGGAGCTCACTTTTTCGGCATCATCATTGGTCTTATTTGGGGAGCGGTAGTTGTAAATATGTATTTATTATTACTTCATACTATCTCACCAGCAATAATCCCTTTATCATCAAAACGAAAAAAGAATAAAAGTTCAAGTAACAATCTCGAAGGAATAAATCCGAGCCAAAACAGTTCTTTAAATCTTTCTATGATTTTGAGAATTGGCTTTATGACTTTACTGGCTGTTATTATTGCTCAGCCTTTAAATGTATCTTTTCTTTCTTTCTCTGTACAAAGTGACATTGAAAAACATAAGATTTCGGAAAGAATTAAACTATATACATTAACAAATAAGCAATTAATTAAAGAAGAATTTCTAAATCAAAAAGACTTCAATTCTAAAATTATCAGTCAGGTAGGTTATAAAGAAGTAAACTCTTTTAAAAAACAAATTGGTATAATCGATTTAAAAATTAAAACAGATAGTTTGTTTATCATTAATGCATCAAAGCAATTAGCTGAATTTAATAAAATTGATAAGCAATTTAGTTTAAGTAATAAAGAAGAATTACAGAAAGCTAAAATATTAAACAGCCTTGAAATTTTATTAGACAATGAATTAACATCAGATCAGAATTTTCTAATAAATATTAATTCTATAGCTGTAGAAGGCTCACTAAAAACAGATTTTGATAGTTTCAAAAAAAAATTAAACGCTTTAGTCACAAATAAAATTGACAACTATAATTCTTTAAATATTCTTTTAGATAAAAGTAATTTTTATGTAAAAACAATTCAGTTATTATTTACTGGAAATCCATTTTCATGGATTATTACAATAATGGTTTGCTTAATATTTCTATTACCAATCTATTTTAAATATAAAACTCGTGATTTATGTTCGAGAATATTCAATACTAAAGAAAGTAACGAACCCGATATTATCAAATTAAGGCAAGAACTTATAAACACAACTAATTTTAATTGGTTAGAAAATAAAATAAAATCAGTAAACATAAATAGTATTAATACATCAGATTATTATTTCCAAAGAATGTTAATTGAACATCGAATTATTTTAGAAGAATACGACCATTCTAAAAAACTTTTTACAAAAAAATTATCTCATAATATATCCTATTTCAACAGAGAATCATTAAATAGATTAACTCCCCTATTAGAAAAACTAAAAAAGTTTAATATTCAAAAATATAATGAGATTGTAAGATCGATTAATAAAGAATATACGGACGAAGAAATGTTTAAATATGAATATTGGTTAGATTCTCCTTTTAGAACTAAAATGAGGTTAATTACAAAGACTTCAAATGATGAAAAAGGACTACTAGAATTTCTCTATGATCAAAAACCCGAAAACGATTAGAAAATGCTAGATAAAGTAGTAAATATCATCAATGAAGAAACTTTTGTAGGAGAAGACAATCTAACCTATAAAAAAATTACATATGAAATTCTTACACCAAGAAAGACATATTTAAAAGGAATTATTTCTGGAAAATATAGAGGTATCAAAATCGAAGACGATTATGAAAAAGCTGATTTGTTTGATTTTGAAATTTATGAAGCAAATGTAACAACTGAAAGTCGTGATGACTTTAGAGCTAACGAACCATTTATTTTTCCCAGAGATTTTGAAAATGTTATTAAAAGAAAAAGAATAAAAGGAAATAAATTTCCAAAAGAAAAATTACCTAAAGATCTTCCCGTTACAATAACTGCAAATGAAAAATTATTTGGAGTAAATGTATTAGAACCAAAATTATTTGAATTTGAAATAATAAGAAAACTTCACCAAACAGAAGGTGATGAAATTTTCGGATCTTTTAATGCTTACATTACAGGATATATTATTGATAAAACAAGAGAAATCGAAGAAAAAGTCATTTTGGTTCAAGATGAAATAACTTCTATTCCAGAAACTCCTTCAATCTGTGTATGTAGCAACATTGAAACAGGTAAAACAGAAATTAAAAACAATTATATCCGAAGAGAATATAAATGCAAAAATCATAATGACAATGTTTGGGGTAATTGGGAATATTTAAAAAATAATCAGCCATTAAATTTTAGATCTCGTAATAATATTGGCAATAATCCAGGGTGCGCAAGTCAAGTTATCGGCATTCTTGGCATTTTATTCGGATTAGCATTTATAATATTTATGCTTCCAAGCATTTTATATATTGCTGCCCTTTTCGCAATTATGCTAATTTTAGGTAATCTTGGGTCATTTTTGAAACCATTATTTAGAATAATTGGAGTATTATTTTTAATTGGATTTATTGCTTCTCTAATTCATTCTGTTAGCACACAATCACATATTTATAACCCAAAACCACTAATTGTTGATTCACCGAGAGAAGTAGCTCCGTATATTCCCATTGACGAAACTAAACATGAAGACCAAAATATTGAAAATGATAGTATCATAACAAGATATAGATTATGGAAAGATTATTCTGGAAACCAATATGAAGGTCAATATAAAATTAAATTAAGTGATTATAAAAAAGCTCATCTATTCAAGGAAAGTCTTCCTTTAAGCTCAAATACTATGAATGCTTATGATAAAGTTATTTTTGATTTAAAAGAATTTGATAAAAATAATTTTAACAGCCTATTTCAACTTTTTGATAGTATTGGTAAAGCAAAAAAATTAAACAAAATACAATTTGCAGAAATGATTGTAACATTTGTTCAAGATATACCATATGCCTTAGTACTTGATAAAGACTGTAATTCTAATTTATATAGTGATCGTTTTACAAGAAATTATCTTTTAAGCAATAAAGGAGATTGCAATGGAAACCAACGATTTGGAATCAATACTCCTGTAGAATTTTTAGTCAATCTAAAAGGCGACTGTGACACACGCACATTATTATTATACAGCATTTTATCCCATTATAATTATGACATTGCACTTATGAGCAGTGAATTTTACGGACACTCAATAATTGGAATTAATTTACCAATTAATGGTACGGCTTATAATTATAAAAACCAAAAATATATTCTATGGGAAACGACAGCTCCCAATGCTAAACCTGGAAATATCCCAAATGAAATTTCAAATTTAAATAACTGGAGAATCTCTTTAAAATCAAAATAATTATGGACAAACAAAGTTTATTTTTTACCTGCATCATAGCAATAGTTTCAACTTTATTGATGCTAATGTCAATTCAATTTTTAGCAAAAAAACTAAATATCAAATCTGAACAACAAGAAAAATTAAAACTCTCATATACAATATGGCTTATTTCAATTCTCACCTCTTATTTCTTATTCTTAAAAACAGCTTTAGAATTAATCGAAAATTCCATTGAAATAATCATTTATTCAAAAACAATAGAAAATACATTTTTAGTATCAATGCAAAAAATTACAGTTTTTATTGGTTTTACTTTTTTCTTCACTTTCGCATCTTATTTTATAGTTGAAAGAATATTGCAGTTATCATTTGGCAAAAGATTGGACAATATTGAAATTGAAAAAGAAAATATTGGTTACTATCTTATAAAAGGAAGTTTATTAGTCTTACTTACTTTTTCTTTAATAACCATATTTGAACATTTCTTACAATGGTTTATGCCGACAGTAGACACTCCATTTTATCATTAATTATAAAAGTCAAAGTTTTCGCTCATTATGGTTTTCCATAATATACTGATTTTTATTGGTTTTACATTTGAACAAAACAAATATTTTTTTAATTAAAATTTTAAAATCATGAAAAATTATTATGTAAATCAAAACGCACAATCAAACGGTGATCACGAAGTCCACAATGGAGATTGTGTTTATTTACCATTACCTCAAAATCGAAAATATTTAGGAATTTTTTCGAACTGTAAGGATGCCGTTACTGAAGCAAAAAAAACTTACACAAAATCAAATGGATGTAAAACTTGTTGTAAAGAATGTCATACTAGTTAATCCGTATTAAACTTTATTCTTCCCTCTGAAACATATTGAAAGAGGGAAGAAAAAGTTTTGGAGCTTACAGTTTAATTAATTTTTTCATATAAACCCCCCAAACGCCTATGCAAAAAAACTACCTCATCTTACTTTTTGTTTTTATATTTTTTTCCTGTAAACATGCTGATGCTCCTCCACCGCCATCTCAGATAAATTCATTTTATAAACCAGTCATTACATCAGATGATCGTAAAACGATAACTCCGGAAGAAGCCAAAAACTATCATGTAAATACAACTTACAAATACAAATACAGAACTGGAAATTCTGGACATTATAAATACAATTATGATGTAAAGGGAATAAATATAGCTGGAGACTCGGTTTTTGGGAATATAATTGTTCAAGGAAAATTTGGAGCTGGAGTCTTAATTGACAGCCTTAGTGAAACTGAAATAAATACCGAATGGATTGCTCACGGAAAACTAAAAGCTCTTGACAAACATGGAAATGAATACCATTTAATTGTTAAATAAAATTATCTAATGAAATACACTTTACTCTTATTTTTTGTTTTCGCAACTTCATTTTGTCCACCCGAAACGGCAGTATATATTTGTGGATCGAGTGGTGCGAAAAAATATCACCTCAAAGAACATTGCCGTGGTTTATCCAGCTGCCGAAGCGAAACTGTAAAAACATCACTCAAACAAGCTAAAGGACTTGGTTTATCTCTTTGCGGATGGGAAGATTAATTATCTTCCCATTTTTCACATTTAATCATTTGATAATAATCGCTTTACAATAAATTCACATTAGTTTTAGTAATTTGAAATAAAACTAATCGTTATGAAATTCTTTAATCTAAATTTTCTGGTATCATTCAAAGAATGGCTTTTTTTAAGAGCTATGCAATCATCTTTCCTACACTAAATAAACCATTTAAAAATAAAGGAAAGTCTTATTGAATGAATAAAATTGAAAACTCATTTTTGAACAAAAACCAATTTGGGGAAGATTTCTTGTGGGGTGTTTCTACCGCCGCTTTCCAAATTGAGGGAGCACATGATTCTGACGGAAAAGGTTCTTCTATCTGGGATGTCTTTACTTCCCAAAAAGGAAAAATAAAAAACGGACATCATGCCCTGACCGCCTGTGATTTCTATAATTCTTATCAGGATGATATTGATCTGATTCGAGAATTAAATATTCCGAATTTTAGATTTTCTATCAGCTGGCCCAGAATTATGCCAACCGGAATTCATCCTGTCAATCAGGCTGGTATTGATTACTACAACAAAATCATAGATTCACTTCTTGCTTCCGGAATCGAACCCTGGATCACACTTTACCACTGGGATTTGCCACACGAACTCGAATTAAAAGGAGGCTGGACCAACCGGGAATCGGTTTCCTGGTTTTCAGAATATGTAGCAATTTGTGTACAGCATTTCGGCGACCGCGTAAAAAACTGGATGGTCATCAATGAACCTTCTGTATTTACAGGTGCAGGTTATTTTTTAGGTATTCATGCTCCCGGAAAAAAAGGAATTACCAATTACTTAAAAGCAATGCACCATGTTACTCTGGCAACAGCTGCAGGAGCAAAAATTATTCGGAATAAAATTCCGCACGCTAATATCGGAACTACCTTTTCTTGTACGCACATCGAGCCTGCTACAGAAAACGCAAAAGATATTGAAGCCGCAAAACGTGTCGATACTTTACTGAACAGAACTTTTATTGAACCTATTCTTGGTTTAGGTTATCCACAAAAAGATCTTCCTGTTCTCAAAAAACTCAATAATTATATTTTAGAAGACGATTTAAACAATCTCGCATTCGATTTTGACTTTATCGGTCTTCAATGTTACACACGCGAAGTGGTCAAATCGGCCATGTTGATTCCGTATATTGGAGCTGAATTAGTCAGTGCCGAAAAACGAAATGTGATTTCTACCGAGATGGGCTGGGAAGTTTATCCACCGGCACTGTATCATGTTCTTAAAAAATTCAATAAATACGAAGGAATTCGAAAAATTATTATTACTGAAAATGGCGCTGCTTTTCCGGATACGGTAACCAACGGAAAAGTATTCGATATCAAAAGAACGCATTATATTCAGGATCACCTCGAACAGATTTTAAAGGCCAAAAACGACGGTTTAAATGTCGAAGGATACTTTGTATGGAGTCTGACCGATAACTTTGAATGGGCAGAAGGTTACAACGCCCGCTTCGGATTAATTCATGTGGATTTTGAAACACAAAAACGAACTATTAAAAATTCAGGATTATGGTTTAAGGATTTTTTATCCTGAAACTAATTCCTAAAAATATAAAAGGCTTTTACATTAATTGTAAAAGCCTTTTTTTATAGTTGAATAGCGCTAAATCTGTTAACGCAGTCTGTATTTATAATTTTGCTTTAAAATCCCGACATGAACTTTGCCATTATTTTTTAAGTGTGTTGTTATAAGAATAAATCTTTCATCTGGATAATTTACAGTATAGCTAAAGACCGTATCTTTTACCTTGACCTGCAGCAAATGTTTTCCGCCCTCAGAGACTGATAATGCCGCTGTCTCGTAGGTAGGCAGAGCTTCAGTGGCTTTTAAAGTAATGTCTTTCACTTTTTCTTTATCCAGAAGTATTTCCAGTTTTAAATTATCCAGTTTCATGTCTGTTGGCTGTTCAAACGATACAACATATTTTTTACAACCGAAAGTGCACAAAACGATTAATAATAGCAATAATTTTTTCATGAAGATGTTTTTAAACAGATGATTATTCGGAACCAAAATTCCTTTTAATATTTTATAAATATAACCAATTTTATTACAATCCAGCCTCCAAAAAAGCAAGTTTGACCGTCTCCAAAATTAGTTTTTAACTGGGAAAAGTTTCTTGAAAAAAAATCAAAAAAAAAGATAAAAAAAATCGATTATTTCGTTGATTTTATTAGGTTTAAAGGTTATTTTTTCTTATCTTTATAGTGTAAATAACAGTAAATATATGCCGAAAAACAAACTTTTTAAACGCCAAAATTACATTTCAAAAAATTATTCTTTTTACTTCTTAAAACATTTTATTTTTCAAAATGTTTCCAAATTTCATTTCGAAATTTTTCTATCTAATCTTTTTTCTGCACAAAGTATAAACAAGCAGATGAAACCAGGGCAACCGCTCCAATTGCAATCGTAATTATTTTACGGGGATATATTTTCTGAACTACTTTTTTAGAAAATAAATCTTTAAAATTAAATAAAAGATTTCCTTTTTGAGGAAGCTCTTTTAACTCTTCATGTTCATTATTCACCAAAACTCTTTTTTCTATGCCATTATTTTCGATTTCAGGATTCGCCTTTTCATTGACACTTTCAATTTGTTTCGCCAACTCCATTCTACACTTTTCATTAAACTTTTTAAAAGGTCGGGGCTGAAAATCGACTATAACTGCCGCAAGATTTATAGCATCAATATTTGAAGGATCTGTTTCGCCTTTAAAGAAAGTTTCAATGGGTCTAAACTTATCTTTTTGTTCCTTAAACTTATTCTTTTTGGTATGATCAAAATCCAGACACAACAGGTTTTTAAAAACATTCAAATCATCCTGACTTGGGTTGTTTTCATAAATGAGCCAGCATAAATCACGGAGTTTTCCGCGGGAAGGACTATGCAAATAATCAAAGTGTTCTCCCTCTTTTTCGAGTTCGTACTTAATTTTAATCGCCTTTTTATATTCTTCTAATGTATTATTCATCTTCGCTTTTTTAGGAACCACTTTGAACTGTCTATTTTATTTTTAACAAAACACTTTTATATGCCTTCAAACACTTTCAAGTTTTATTCCAATTTCAATATTATTTCTACATTTTTTTTAAACTGTTCAGCCAACTTTTCGCAGGCTTCTTGCATCTATAATAATATACAGATTCGTTTAAAATTAAATAGCATTTAATAAAAAAACAGGCATTGCATTTTTATAGTATTGGGAATTCACGGGAATCTCGGGAAAACGCGGGAATTTCGGGAATACCTTATCCACAGTGCTCTAAAAGTGCCTTTCCTTTGCATCAGAAATTAGTTCAGGTTTTGTCTGCAGACTAAAACAAATATATAAAACTAGTTCTAATTCACATTGTGGAAAACCGTAAGACCGGGTTTATTCGGGAAGTATAAATTACGTCTTACAGTTCTACACAAATACTTCCCCAAAAAACAATTTTGGTGTCGCCAAACAGACTCCGGATCATTCCGGACAGCCACACCTATGTCTAATTTCTAAATCAAATCAAAATGAAAAAATTAATACTATTTATCGCTTTTGCGCTATTGTTCACTATATTTTCTTGTACTCCGGATGAGTATGAGACACAACCAACAAAAAAAATCGAGAAAAACATCGATAAATTAAAAGCTGGTGGTGACAAACCTGATGGTCCTGGTGATGAACCAAAACCGCCAATCAAACCATAAGCTAAAAATATATTTTTAGTATGCAATTAATTACTATTTTCGGGGAAAGTAAATTTACATGTTACGGTCCCCGTTTTTTTATTTCATAATACCACTTTTTCTTTTTTCCTGTCAGGAAAAAAAGATTATAAATAATGATAACGAATCTATACGAAAAGAGGCACTTACTTTAAGAGATAAAGCTGATGAAAATTATCAAAAGCAAAATTTTAATACTGCTTTCTATGAATTTAACAAATCAAAATTACTTTTTGAAACTATAAAAGACAGTTCCAATTTAGGATATGTTCTTATTCAAATGGCAACTATTCAGCAAGTCAATGGAGATTACTATGGGAGCAAAGAAACCGTAACAGAAGCACTAACTTATTCTAAAAAAAACAAAAGCTTCGCTAGCTCCATAAATAACGCGTTAGGAATTGCTGATAAAGAACTATCTCTTTATGATGATGCGATTTTTTACTATGAGGAGTCTGCAAATGAATCTCTAGATTTTGAAGGAAAACAAGGTCCTTTAAACAATATTGCTGCTGTTTATATTCAACAAAAAAAATATGATAAGGCAATCACAATTTTAGAATTCCTTCTAGAATCTCCTTCTAGTAAAAAATTACTAATGTATAAAGATAAAAGAAATAAAAAAGCCAGATATCAAGATAACTTGGGCTACGCTTATTTCAAGAAAGGAGTAAATGAAAAAGGGTTCCGTTTAATGAATGAAGGCCTACAAATTAGAAAGGAAATTAACGATACCTATAGCAGCATTGAAAGTTATCTACACCTTGCCGACTACTATTCTAAAAAAGATCTTCAAAAATCAGACGAAAATGCTCTTTTGGCTTATAATACAGCCACAAAACTCAATAGTGTTGACGAAAGACTGGAAGCACTTCAAATTTTAATTTCCAATAATCACAGTGCACAGGACACCAAATATGTACAAAAGTATTTTTCCTTAAATGACAGTATTATTAAAGTGAGAAACAACTTTAAAAATAAGTTTGCCAAGATTAAATACGATTCTAAAAAAGAAAAAGACGAAAATGAAAAACTTCGTTTAGAAAAAGCCGAAAATGAACTATCGTTGCAAAAAGCCAGTTACATGCGAATTGTATTTGTAATTGTATTTGTTTTCTTAGTGATTTTAATTGCAATTTTAATCCGTTACTATAAAAATAAAAACAAGGCTATAGAATTAAAAACTTCTTACGATACAGAAACCAGAATTGCTAAAAAAATCCACGACGAACTGGCTAATGACGTATTCAATGTAATTGCTTTTACCGAATCTCAGTCTTTATCTACAGAAAATACCAAAGAAAATCTGCTTCAAAAATTAGACGACATTTACGGACGTGTAAGAGGAATTTCAAGAGAAAATAATAGTATTGATACGGGAATAAATTTTACCCGAAGCATCAAAGAAATGCTTTCGGCTTATAATACCCACGAAAGAAATATCATTGTGACCAATTTGGAAGAAATAAACTGGGAATCAATCGATGATATGAAAAAGATTACCATTAGCCGAATTTTACAGGAATTAATGGTAAATATGAAAAAACACAGTAAAGCAAACCTTGTGGTAATAAAATTTGAAAGTGACCTAAAAACGATCTTTATCAATTATATGGACAATGGTGTGGGCTGCGAAAAAAGTACTATTGTAAAAAATGGTCTTCAAAACATGGTAAACCGCATTATAGCCGTTAACGGAACTATTGATCTTGAAACAGAACCAGACAAGGGCTTTAGAGTAAAAATAACAATGCCGGAACAAACACTTATAAAAGCTTAATATATTATTGAACTCCATAAATTAAAAAGCCTTTCAGAATCTTCCGAAAGGCTTTTCTCTTCAAAAAACAATAAAATTATAACCTTTTAAAGCTTATAATGTTTCGTTTAAAACCGCAACAGCTTCTTTCCAATTATTGACTCTTAAATGATGCGTTTTATTTATATTATGAAATGCTGTAAACATAATTGGTTTCCCAATACAATAATCCAGGTTTTTACAATGATCATCAATCAGATAATCAGTATTGATAATTCTTTTGCTTCCGCATAAAACGATATTTTCCCATTTGATAAAAGGAAAATGTTCTGCAAGCCAGGCTACTTTTTCGGCAAGAGAAACCGGAAATTCTGTCGCTGCCGATACAATAAAAATTTCAAAGTTCTTTTGTAATTCACGAACACTTTCTACAGCATCGGGCATTACAGGAAGAGACCTGAAAAAATTATCTTTATTTAAAACTTTGACTAATAAATCTCTATCCTTAAAAGCCTCATCTTCACTCAATCCTTGAATACTCTCTTTTGTTAAACTAGTTCCGTATGCGGTATTATAATGATCTATTAACTGAGATTCAAAATCAGCCAATACACCATCCATATCGATTGCAATTGTTTTCTTCTTCATTGTAAATTTATTTTGCGGTAAAATTATGCGAAAATTGCAATATATTGCAATTTTTAACTTATTTTTGCAATATAAAACCGCAAACAAAATGAAAAAGGAAGAACGTCAAAAAGCCATTTTAGAATATTTAGCCAAAGAACATCGCGTAACCTCCATAGAACTAAGCGAATACCTCAGCGTTTCTGAAGATACAATAAGACGCGATTTAAAAGAACTTTCAGATCAGGGACTTTTAAAAGCCGTTCGTGGTGGTGCGGTTGCTCCTTCTCCAATTCCGTTGCATTATAGAAAAAGAGAAAAGCACGATATCGAAAACAAAAAGATTATTGCGCAAAAAGCAATTTCGTATTTAAAAGACGGACAAGTCGTTTTTATTGACGGAGGGACAACTTCTTTAGCTTTAGTAGCAAGCTTTCCTTACGATCTAAAATTAACGGTTATTACCAATAGTTTTCCGGTTGCTTCATTGGTGGAAGATTTACCCAATATCGATTTAATTTTTGCGGGCGGTAAAATGTGTAAAACTTCGTTTACGACTTCAAGTATGGAAACAATGGATTTTTTTAGAAATTTCAGAGCCGATGTCTGCATTTTAGGAATCTGCAGTATTCATCATGAACGTGGGATTACAGGAATTTTATATGATGATTCGATGCTGAAGAAGAATATGGTTCAGCATTCTAATTTTGTAATCGCATTGAGTTCCATCGAAAAAGTAGAAACTGCCGAATCGTATTTTGTCTGTCCAATAAAAGATATCAATGTTTTAGTGACGAATGTTTCGCCTGAAGAAGAGATTTTAAAAGCATATAAAAATACGGGATTAACAGTTCTTTAATTTTTAGAATTATAAGGAGCTATTCCAGCCATCCGCTATATCTTTTCCTGCCTAAAGAAGGCAGAAAAAGGATGCCGCTTCTGTCTGGGCTAGGGCACTCGGTTTCATAAGAACTTTTTTTTAATCATTGTTTCAAAACACAAAAAAGCCTTTCAGAATTTTACTCCTGAAAGGCTTTCTTTCTCTACAAATTAATTGGCAATATTATTTTCATCTGTCACCAATACCCCGTAAATCTTCGTATGATAAGTTTTTCCTTAATTTTCTCTCATTTTTTTATAACGTGAAATTTAATAAAATAAATTAGACAGTTCAAACATATCGCCACACGAAAGGATTCATGCTGGAGCGGGGGGTATTTTACATTTATTCATTTGACCAATATTATTTTTGAGCCTGATTTCCATATATGATAATGTTAGCTTGATTGTTCTCGCTATTAGCTTTATGACCATTAATACTCATTGAATTAAAAATGTAGTTTATATAATACTTTCTGCCTAAAGTAAAAGTGTAAAGAGTTGTATCAACTTTACTTTTTATATCTGTTATTTCATATTTTAAATTATCATCGATAATAATTTTATGTCATAATTTATTTCACCAACATAAGGGGTATTAGGACTAAATATTACCTGATTATTTATTGAATCACAAATAATATTAAATGCGGAATCTTTCTGAATAATATGTTCAAAGTTTGAATTCTTTAAATATTTCTCAGTAATAATTTTTTGAGGACACTCAATTGAATTTTGTTTTCTTAATAAAATTGTATTAAAAGAATGATTTTCGTTATGGTATTCATTGCAACTAATAAATAATATAATACAAAATAAAAAATTAAGATATTTCAATATACCCATAATAGTTTGATTTAAATGATTCAATTTTTATTCTTTGACGTGCATGAATTAAAATCTTTCTAGAAGGTGAAGGATTTCCTAATTCATCAAGTTGAGTTATTGGATTATATCCCCAAGTATAAATACTAAAAAAAACTTTCTCCGCTTGCCCTATTTTGGCTGTAATATTTCGATAAATGTCTGTTGGCTTGAGTGTCTTGATTCTTGATGCGTAAAAAATTATAGCTATAAAAGTTTACTTATCATTTTAATTTATTTTTAATTATTCTTCCAGATTTTGTTATTAAAACAATATTATTTATAGATTTTTTATTGTCATATTGATGATCATTAACCAGCATTGAATAAATTGTATTGTCAATGTAACATTTTCTACCTAAGGCAAATACATATTTTGTAGTATCTCTTCTGCTTTTAATATCTGTTATTTTATACTCTAAACTATCATCAATAACTATCCTGATATCATAATTTATTGTTTTGTTAGTTAAAATTTTTGGGGTAAATAATCTTTGGTTGTATTTATGCATTTCAATTTCGCAATCTCTTATTTCGAAACTAGAATGAGTATATATAATTTTTTTAAAATTTGTATTTTTTATATATTCCTCATAAACTACTTTTTTAGGACATATCGAAGAATTCCATTCTTTTAAGTAAATCCCTTGTAATGAATAATCTCTATCAATATATTCATTACAACTGATTAATAGGAGAGAGATAAGCATTAAACTAAAACACTTCAATGTATCCATAGTAATTTGATTTAAATGATTTTGTACTAATAAAATTTTTTCTATAAATTAAGATCTCACTATGATGTGCTTCGTTTCCAGATTCATCACGTTGGTTTATAGGATCATATCCCCAAGTATAAATACTAAAAAAGACTTTTTCTGCTTGCTCTACTTTAGTTGTAATATTTCCGTGGATGTCATAAAATGTTAATCCTCCTTCGTAAACAACCCAATGCGAATTTGTAGTTAGATTTTTAGGATTGTAACTTGAAACATCTTCAATCATGTTCAAATCAATCATCAAGTCTATTACTTTTTTATAATTTTTCCGAGATTTGTTGGAATACTAAAACTAAGAGGTTTTTTTGTGTTATCAAGTTTTTTTCCATTTACAACCAATGACTTTATATTATTCATAATGATCCATTTTCCAGGACCGGAATTCCCTGAAATTGTATCTAATTTATCTTTAATATCAGTTATTTTATATTCTAAACTATCATCAATTATAATTTTCATATCATAATTGATTGGGCCTGTATAACTAAATTTAGGGGCAAATACTCGTTGATTAAATTTGTAATAAATAGAATCACAACCATTTATATCAAAATCTTTGTTACTATCAATTAGTGTCTTAAATGATGTGTTTTTTTTATACCTCTCTAAAATAATTTTTTTAGGGCACGTTAATGAATTCCATTCTTTCAAATGGATATCATTAAAAGAATTATCAATTTTTTTGTATTCAATTTTCACACAGCTTGAGAGCATTAGTAAAATAAAAATCTTAATATGCTTCAATGTATCCATAATAATTACTTTTAAATGATTTAATAGAAATGCTTTGTTTTTTATATATAAGTGGTCTTTTATATTTATTATCATCATTTCCAAATTCATCAAGCTGAGTTACTGGGTCAAATCCCCAAGTATAAATACTAAAAAAAACTTTTTCTGCTTGCCCTACGTTAGTTGTAATATTTCCATGAATATCATAAAATGTTAATCCTCCTTCGTAAACAACCCAATGCGAATTTGTAGTTAGATTTTTAGGATTGTAACTTGAAACATCTTCAATCATATCAGAATCTATCATCATCAAAATAGTATGCCCTGCATTGTATTTTTTCTCAATAGTTTGAAGTTCTAACAAATCAGAATTAGAAACATAATCATGAGCTTTGGCTTCAATTCCTTTTTTATTCATGATTGAATATAAATTTAACCCAAATGATTCTGCATTTGTATAACCAGCAACTTCTTTACACATTCTGGTGAGCATATCAGGCCAGTTTACGGCTTTTAGCATATCCACATCACCATTTTCAAAACCGTTATAAACAAATTGGCTATTTAAACTTTCTTTGCTTCGAGTGGTTGCCAATACAATCCAGTCAACTTCACTCATACCCATGGATTTGTAATTAGAATCTGTTGGTTTGGTCTCATACATGCTTAAAGCTTTTTCATGAGGTTTTACAACATAAGTGCCTATTTTGTATTCGCCTGTTCGAAACAATTCCTTCGCTAGATTTTCATAAGCTTTTGGATCGCGTTTTATCATGGCATAATACAAAGCCGACATTCCGCAAAGCGAACTATATTTTTGATCTATTTTCCATGGATCTTTAACGCGATCGTTTATTTGTTGATGGACTTCAAATCTATTAAACCACCTAAAACGATTGTGTTTCCATTCTTTATATTCAGCTTCCGTTTCTGGATCGTTCACATAAGCACGAACATAAATATAACGTCCACACATATCTTCGTCATTTAGTGTAATTTTTACAGAATCGCCTTTTGCAGAAAGAGGTATTTCCAGCCACTTGTTTTGAGACGGGCTTTTATATTTCAACATCCAATTGATATCTGATAGATTTGCAGGAGGTTTTTTCACATAACTTTTTACTTTAAAATGATAGGTATTTCCAAAAATCATTCCTAGCTGGGTTTTCGTTGATTTAGGAATATTATCGGAACCCAAATCTAAGGCTGTTAAAAGTTCAATTTCTTTTACAGCTCCATCCATAATTTTTACCGGTGGATCCTCCGGATCTCCATACAAGTATTCGGGAGCATAATAATTTATTTTTCCGTTCGAATTTATTTCTACTCCCTCTTTGGCATATAGTCTTGTTGTACCGCCTACTTTGGTTGTAATATTTCCTTTTACTCTTAAATTGAATGACATAGTTATTATTTTTCTTCGGTTATAATAAATGTTAAAAAATCAACAGCATGAAACTGTTCGTCAGCATAAAAAGTTTTATTGGCAATTTCCTGGATTTCTTTTTTGGGCATCATAATCATTCTTGTACCGTCTGATCTTCTTATTTCGTCTCCATAATTGTTTAGTGCAAAATGCTCAAAATTTATTCTTATTTGTCGAGGTGCACTTGTCATGTAATTGCCAAAAGGGTCATCGTAAAATACTTCTCCATCTTTACTTACAGTAAAAGATGCCTGATTATGAGTATTTCTATAAATCCATACATTTCCATCACTATTCAGTGTTAAATCTATTCCGCTTACTTTTTTTCTCATTTCTATTAGTTTTGAGTAGTATCTTCACCGCTGTTATTTTTAATGTTCTTTTTAGAATGTATTTCATGAGATTCATCGCTATTAGAAATTATTCTTCCATTACTAACCGTATTATGGTCTTTTTTTAAATCTGAATTGTAATCGCCTTCAATGTTTGCGTTATAATCTCCTTTCACATCTAAAATTTTATTTCCACCAACACTTGTGTATAAAATTCCGCCAATACTGGTAGTTTTATTTAAGAATGCGTTTTCAGAAATATCAGTTCCTGCCTTTAGTGTAATACTCTCAGTTGCCTCAAAAACAATATTTTTAGCTCGTATGGTCACTGTTTCCGGCGAAGTCACATTTATGTTTTTATTCTCTTCATCCAAATGAATTTCATTCCCGCTCGGGTCAGAAAGCCAGATACCTATCTTCTCAATAAATTTTAATAACATTCCAAATCGAAGTTTCCAGCCTTTTATCATATTCTTCGGGTCAAAAAACTCCGGTTTTTCTTTTCCGTTGTAATAGGTTCCTGAAACATAAGGGCATTCGGCATTGCCTCCCTGAAAACTAACCTGAACTTCTTCGCCTATTTCAGGCCTGAAATAACCTCCCTTTCCTGATCCGGCATATAGCTGTGTTACGCGCATCCATTCGCTCTCATTGCCCCAGCCATTCCAATAATATTGCACTTTAACACGTGCTAAACCTTCCGGATCATTATTGTCAGTTACTTTTGCAGGCTGGACTTCGGCAAAAGCAAAGACATTTACATTCGTATAATGTGGTACGGCAACATCAGATGGAATGGCTTTGAACTCACATTTGTAATCTCCATTTACTTCAGAATAGTGAATAACTTCTACAGCTATCAGGTTATGTTCGACTGTTTTGTTTTGAATGCTAAAAACCTGCCCGACACCAATTGGGAAATAGGATATACCACTGTAAAAAACACAATTGGCATTATGCGCCGAAGTTTGCAGTTTCACCATTTCATCAATTTCTTCCTTATTTTGTGCATTATTGGTATAGGCGCCTACATTTACTTCCTTTGTTGTTACGGCTAACTGATTCCAAACCATTGAGGAAGTGAATCTATCTCGGCTTCCGTTATTATTGACCAATGCACCATTGCGAATATTTGATGCTGTGAGGTAATCATAACCTCCAAAAGAACTTTTATGTGAAAACAGATTGGTTTCTATTGTAAACTCATGTAACGACGAACCGTTAATTAGTTTAATATTGGTGACTTTAGTTTCTCCAAACTGCATTCGCATTCCATCAAAATAAAACCACTGTCCATAGCGTTCAGAGAGACGTTTTAAGAAATTAAAGTTGGTTTCGTTATACTGCGGTTTAAAAGAAAAACTTTTGGTATAAGTCGGTTTGATTGCTTGTGTCTGATAAAATTCATCGGATTGGGTTTCTGCAAATATTTCAAGTGCAATTTGTTGCAGGTTTTTACCGAGAAAAATTCTTGACTTAGGGCCGTCTTCCAAAAAAACAGTGTGACTTATTCCATAAACATGAAGACCAGCGGGACTTCCATGACGATCAATTGATTTCAATCCTCGAACAATACCTTTGGACATTAACTTAATTCCGTTGACTTTAAAAGTAAAAATAACTTCACTTCCAATGTACTTTGAAATAGCATTAGCTTGTTTTTCAGGATCAATTACAGCTTCTGCTGTGTATTGCCAGACAAAAGAAAAGTAATGATGGTTTGCCATTGACTGAGTCAGCTTTAAATCATAGTAAACAATGTTTTTTTTAAAAGTACTGATAGAAATATGAACTTGTTCTGAAAATTTACTCATAGCTTAAAGGTTTTAGTTAATTACAATTGTTTTAAACTTATATTTAGTAAAACAATCACAAAGCCTCTAAAAGCTATAATTATGACAGAATATGTTTTATTTTAAAAGTTAAGGATTTGAATCTATCAGAATATTTCAAAACACAAAAAAGCCTTTCAGAATTTTACTCCTGAAAGGCTTTCTTTCTCTACAAATTAATTGGCAAAATTATTTCCATCCGCCGCCCAGGTCTCTGTAAACATGAACTGCAGCATTAAGTTGTTCTTTTTTAGTATCGATCAATTCCAGTTTAGCTTCTAATGCATCTCTCTGTGTCATTAAAACTTCGAAATAATCTACTCTTGCCGATTTAAACAAATCGTTTGAAACATCAATAGAAGTATTTAAAGCGTCGACTTGTTTTGATTTCAAATCGTAACCTTTTTGAAGATTATCGATCTTAGACAATTGATTGGAAACTTCTAAATAAGCATTTAAAACCGTACGATCATAATTGTACAAAGCTTGAAGCTGTCTTGCGTTTGCACTAGCAAATTCTGCTTTGATTGCATTTCTATTAATCAAAGGCGCCACAAGATCTCCTGCTAATGAATACAAAAGTGATTCTGGCATTGTAAACAAATAAGAAGGTTTAAAAGCATTTACTCCAATCGCTGCTGTAATATCCAAAGAAGGATAAAACTCAGCACGAGCTACTTTTACATCTAATTTTGACGCTACCAATTCTAATTCTGCCTGCTTAACATCTGGGCGATTCTCTAACAATTGAGACGGAATTCCTGAAGTTACAACCGCCGGCAATAAGCTTAAGAAATTATTGTTGCTCGTTCTTTTAATTTCCTGCGGATATCTTCCTAACAAAAAGTTGATTTTATTTTCGGTTTCTTTGATTTGCTGTAAGATATCAAACTCCATACTTTGTGAAGTTAAAACCTCAGCTTCAAATTTCTTAACTCCCAATTCAGTTGCTCTTGCGGCCTGCTTTTGAACTTTTACAATTTCCAAAGCATTAGTCTGCAATTTGATAGTTTGTTTTACAATATCCAACTGATTGTCCAAAGCCATTAATTCGTAATAAGAATCGGCCACTTCAGAGATGAGGTTTGTAATCACAAAGTTTTTACCTTCAACTGTAGCCAAATATCTGTTTAAAGCTGCTTTTTTAGAATTACGCAGTTTTTTCCAGATATCTACTTCCCAATTTGCGTAAGCAGAAATAGTAAAATCCCCAAGCGGATCCGGCATTTCTTTTCCAGGCTTAATTTCAGTCGAAGCATCACCTGCACCCTGGCTTGTATATCTTCCTACTTTTTCTACTCCTGCTCCGGCACGAACACCAACTGTTGGTAACAAAAGTCCTTTTTTAACACGAATATCATTCTTTGCAATTTCGATTTCCTGCAAAGTAATATTTAGTTCCTGATTATTTTTAAGGGCAACATCTATTAAATCTACCAGATTCTGATCCTTAAAATAATCTTTCCAGTTTAATGCTGCCGTATTATTGTTGGCATCCTGAGCCTGGGTTGTCGAACCAAACGATTCAGGTACTGGTGTGCTTGTCGTTACTGCTGCCTCAGGTGCAGGGGTTTTACACCCTGCAACTGTTAGACATGCAGCCAATACAATGCTATATTGATATGTTTTGAATTTATACATGATTGTTATCAATTTCTTCTGTTAATGGATTTTCTTCTTCATGTTTTACCAATTTATGTTTTTCGGCAATCTTAGCGAAGATGAAATACAATCCAGGAATTACAAAAACTCCGCAAATAGTTCCGATAAGCATACCTCCGGCAGCGGCAGTACCAATAGTTCTGTTTCCAATTTTACCCGGACCTGTTGCAAAAGCAAGTGGTAATAAACCAGCGATAAATGCAAACGAAGTCATCAAAATTGGACGGAACCTTGCTTTTGCTCCTTCCATTGCAGACTGTAATACAGATAATCCTGCAGCGTGTCTTTGAATCGCAAACTCCACAATCAGTACGGCGTTTTTACCTAATAAACCAATCAACATTACCATGGCCACCTGAGCATAAATATTGTTCTCTAATCCTGTTAATTTTAATAAAAGGAAAGCTCCAAAAATACCTGCCGGTAAAGAAAGAATTACTGATAATGGCAGAATAAAACTTTCGTACTGAGCAGCTAATACTAAGTAAACGAATCCTAAACAGATTAAGAATACCCAAATAGCCTGATTACCCTGAGCAACCTCATCGGCAGAAATACCTGCCCAGTCAATATCATATCCTCTTGGTAATTTTTCAGCAGCTATTTTCTGAATCACTTTAATTGCTGTACCAGAACTATAACCCGCAGCCGGTGAACCACTGATCTGCGTTGAGGTATACATATTATGACGAGTGATTTCTGAAAGTCCATATACTTTTTCTAATTTCATAAAAGCAGAAAAAGGTACCATTTCATCACGATCATTTTTCACATACAGTTTTAAGATATCATCTGGCTGTGCACGATATTCCGGTGAAGCCTGAACAATTACTTTATAGTTGATACCAAATTTGATAAAACTGATTTCGTAGTTACTTCCCACAAGAGTTGACAAAGTATTCATGGCATTTTCGATAGAAACTCCTTTTTGTTGTGCCAAATCGTTATCAACTTTCATCATGTATTGAGGGAAACTAGAACTATAAAAACTAAATACGTTTGTTAATTCCGGTTGTTTGTTCAGTTCCGCAACGAAGTCGTTGTTAACCTGTTCCATTCTCTTGTAATCTACAGAACCGGTTTTATCTAACAAACGAAGCTCAAATCCTCCAGCAGCTCCATATCCAGGTACGGCAGGCGGTTGGAAAAACTCGATATTAGCTCCTGTAATATCTTTACATTTTTCCTCCATTTCGTGCATAATTTCCAAAACAGATTCTTTTCTGTCGCTCCAGTCTTTCAGGTTCACCAAACACGTTCCTGAGTTGGCTCCTGTACCTTCAGACAGAATTTCGTAACCTGCTAATGAAGAAACTGATTTTACTCCGTCTATATCTTCTGCTATTTTCTGAACTCTCTCTGCAATATTATTAGTTCTTTCCAAAGAAGAACCCGGAGGTGTCTGAATTACAGCGTAAAACATTCCCTGATCCTCATTTGGAATAAATCCTGAAGGAACAGAACTGCTTATTAACCATGTTCCAATACAGAAACCTACAAGTGCCACAATCGTAACCACTCTTCTGTCAACAATTTTACCTAACAGATTTTGATATTTACCTTGCGCTAAATTGAACTTTTCGTTGAAAGCATCAATAAATCTATTGGCAGGTGTTTTCTTTTTAGGCTGACTGTGATTGTTTTTTAACATCATCGCACAAAGTGCCGGTGTCAATGTCAAGGCCACAATACCGGAAAGGATAATCGCAGTTGCCATCGTTACAGAGAACTGTCTGTAGAATACTCCAACAGGACCAGACATAAATGCAA
This sequence comes from Flavobacterium notoginsengisoli, assembly GCF_042686225.1. Lineage (NCBI taxonomy): Bacteria > Pseudomonadati > Bacteroidota > Flavobacteriia > Flavobacteriales > Flavobacteriaceae > Flavobacterium > Flavobacterium notoginsengisoli. The sequence continues at coordinate 235,437 of NZ_JBHUOT010000004.1, read as the reverse complement.
CCGGAATAAATACTGCCGCCATTAAGAATGTAATTGCAACAATTGCTCCTGCAATCTCATGCATTGCTTTTTTTGTTGCTTTAAATGGCGAGAGATGTTCTTCTTCCATCTTGGCGTGAACGGCCTCGATAACCACAATCGCATCATCGACGACGACTCCAATTGCTAATACTAAAGCAAACAATGTAATTAAGTTCAATGATATATCGAAGAATGTCATGAACACAAAAGTTCCGATTAGCGATACAGGTACTGCAATTGCCGGAATTACTGTAGAACGCCAGTCTCCTAAGAAAAGGAAAACTACCAAACCTACCAGAATAAACGCTTCTACCAAAGTATGAATTACTTTTTCGATAGAAGCATCAAGGAATTTAGAAACGTCATACGAAATTTCATAATCCATTCCTTTTGGGAATCTTTGCTTGATTTTTTCCAGTTTCGCTTTTACTTCTTCAATAACCTGATTCGCATTACTTCCAAAAGATTGTTTCAATACAATTGCAGCTGATGGTCTTCCATTCAAATTAGAATAGATATCGTACATCGAACTTCCAAATTCAACTTTAGCAACATCTTTCAATCTTAAAAGCTCTCCGTTTGGATTTGCTTTTACCACAATATTCTCATACTGCTCTTTTGTTGTAAAACGTCCCGAATATTTCAATACATACTCAAATGCCTGAGAACGTTTACCGGAACTTTCTCCCGTTTTACCCGGAGAAGCTTCCAAACTCTGACTGGATAATGCTTCCATTACTTCATCAGCAGAAATTTTATAAGCTAGCATACGATCTGGTTTCAACCAAATACGCATAGCATATTCACGTGTTCCTAAGATATCTCCGGAACCAATACCGTTTACCCTTTTCAATTCTGATAGTACGTTGATATCGGCATAGTTGTATAAGAACTTCATGTCGGTATTTTTATCTGTACTGTAAAGGTTCACGTACATCAACATACTTGGTACTTCTCTTGTAATTTTAATCCCTTCACGAATTACCAAGGGAGGTAATTTATTGGTAACCGAAGCGACACGGTTCTGAACGTTAATAGCCGCCTGATTCGGATCTGTTCCTAAGTTGAACACTACTTTGATTGTAGCCTCCCCATCATTCCCGGCGTCAGAAGCCATGTATTTCATTCCCGGAACCCCGTTTAAGGCTCTTTCCAAAGGAATCACCACCGCCTTGATCATCAATTCACCATTAGAACCCGGATAATCTGCGGTAACATTCACCATTGGAGGTGAAATGGTAGGGAATTGTGTAATTGGTAAATTCAATACAGACAAAACCCCTAAAAAGACAATTATCAGCGATATCACTATCGACAATACTGGTCTTTGAATAAATTTATTAAACATTTTTATATTTTTTAATGATTAAACTTATTTGAAGTTTAAAAAGAGTTTCAGGTTTCAGGTTACATTACGAAACTTGAAACAATTAAAACAAAAACCTATTCCGCTTTTAAGCGAAGGTTATTAATTACCTTTTTAGGAGATTCAAACTCGTATTTAATTTTGTCGTTTTCTTTTACTTTCTGAACACCTTCAAGTAAGATTTTATCATTTTCGTTAAGACCGCTTTTGATCACGTATAAATCAGGAATTTCGCCTGTAATCGTGATTTCTCTAGAGCTCACTTTATCGTCTTTACCTACAACGAAAACATATTTCTTATCCTGAATTTCGTAAGTAGCTTTCTGTGGAATTACAATAGCGTTTTTCAACGGAACATTCATCTGAACTTGTCCTGTCTCACCGTTTCTAAGCAATTTATTTGAATTTGGGAATCGTGCTCTAAAAGCGATATTACCAGTTTCATTGTTAAATTCACTTTCTATAACTTCAACATTTCCTTTGTCTTTGAAAATATCTCCGTTAGCTAAAACTAAATTCACTTTGTTATCAGCTCGATCTTTAATGTTTGTTTCATAGCTGATATATTCCGGCTCAGAAACATTGAAATAAGCAAACATTTGACTGTTGTCTGAAAGACTTGTCAACAATTCGCCTTCGTCAATTAAACTTCCTAGTTTTAATGGAATTCTGTCAATTGTTCCGTCAAAAGGAGCTCTGATTTCTGTGAAAGATAAATGCAGTTTTGCCAATGCAACCTCAGCTTTTGCAGACTGTAATTTTGCTTGTGCTGAACTTAATTCGTTTTTAGAAACGATATTTTTATCAGCAAGTAATTTTGAATTTTGCAATTCAATTTCTACTGATTTTTGCTCAGCCTGTGCTTTAAGCAATTCAGACTGATACATGTTTGGCATGATTCTGAACAACAACTGTCCTTTTTTAACAAACTGTCCTTCATCAACATAGATGTTTTGTAAAAACCCTTTTTCCTGGGCACGGATTTCGATGTTTCGGACCGATCTGATCTGCGAAACGTATTCCTTCGTAAATGAAGTATCAATTTTTACCGGATTAGTTACAGTGAACTTTTCCTCTTCTTCTTTTTCTTCTTTTTTTTGTGTACAACTGGTTAAGCACACCAAGGCCATAAAGCCTGTGATCAAGATGATTCTTTTCATGATTTTTAAATGGAAATTAAGCGATTGAATGCTTGGAATACAAAGATTCCTTAAAGATGGAATGTAACATCAGTAAGCCCTGGTCTGACCTTAATTGTCATATAAGCGGAAGTAAGAAAAAAATATACAGCAGCAAGATATGCAGGATCGCAACTTAGGCAACCAATGTATATTTTAAAATCAAATTCTTAATACTCGTTGAGTAATGTATAAAGGATTTGAATGCCCAAAGAAAGGCGTAGAAATTTTAAAACGATTGGAATCATTTGCAACAGACTGATCTGATAAAGCCAGATATAAATCGTCTATTAAACTGTAAGACGTCGCAAAGAATTTGTTCGTAAGTCCATCAACATCATCACTCCCAAGAAGATCTTCTTCAAGATCAATATCTGTAGCATCTTCAATAGTAGAAGATCCACGATCCTGATTAGTAAATTTAACTCGATGTTTCTTTTCAAGATTATGGTGTTGAGGTAAGCCAAAAGTATTTGCATTAAGATATTGACCTCCGCCGAACAGAAGCATATTCATGAATACTAAAAATACTATTAACTTTCTCATTTGGGTGCGAAAGTAATAAAAGATTGGAATAAAAAAAATAAAATAAGAAATCCTTAACATGTAATCGCAAACGAAAACGTTTTCAATTCAAAATAAATTTTAAAGTGTCGGATTTAGACATCAAAAGCAAACAAACAACTATTAATCAACAACTTAAAACAAAATTTGCATAATCGTAAATTCTTGTCCAGCTTTGATAAAAGTATTTCCGGTATCCTTCATGCCAAATTTTTTATAAAATTCTTTTTTTTCTGTTCTGGCATTACACCAAATTTTTTTAATTCCTTTCTCTTCTGCAGCTTTAAAAATATGTTTCAGCAGTAAAGATGCAATTCCTCTGCCCTGATAGTCAATTAAGGTTGCCAATTTTCTAAACTGCATAACCTCTCCTTCGATAAAACAAGAAACTATAGAAACTAATTGATTGTCTTCAAAAACACCATAATGCAGACCAAAATTATCTTCCTCAAGCTGGACAAATTCAAATGGCTGATTGGGCCACATCACTTCGTGTCTGATCTTCCAGGTATCGGCAGCATTAATCATTCTAATTTCCATTTTTAATCTATTTTAATTAAATCAAAAATAACTATTTACGATAAAACAGGAAAAACAAGAGTTTTTGCATCCTTTCCTTTTTTAAAAAATTACAAAAAAATAAATCAGACAAATCATTCATTTTAAACCTTTTATGATTATTTTTATACAACCAAAATCAAACAAAATCCGTTATGAAAAAATTCTTTTTAATAGCATTTTTATGTATTTGCGTAAATGGATTCGCGCAGTTACTGCAGGTTGGTCCTCAGATTTCTACTAATATTACTTCTATAAATACCAATAATTTTAGTTCGGATCATACTAATACGGGAATTGGTTTTGCCGCATTTGCCAGAGTAAATCTTTTACTTTTTTATGGACAGGCCGAATTTGGTTATGCCAAATCAAATTTCAGCGTTTATCAGAATGGTGTTGGGGAAACCGAATTCAAATTAGGAGGAACAGACGCTTCTTTAATTGCAGGATACAAACTTATACCTCTGGGGAAATTAGGAAACGTAAGGCTTTTTGTTGGATACAACTGGAAAAATTACTCCGATATTAGTACAAACAATGGTTTAAATTCTATCGCAATAGACAAAAATAACCATAGTATAATTGGCGGCGTTGGCGTTGATGTATGGAAACTGACTTTTGATGTAAGATATCTGGCCGGTTTAAGCGACATTGATTCTTCTAACGGAGAAATAAAAACTGGTGTCACCAATTTTTCACTCGGATTTAAATTCTTGTAAAAGATTATTCTATAAAAAAGGGAATCGATTGATTCCCTTTTCTATTAGTTTTTAATATAATAACTTTCTTCGTTATCGTTTTGTATTTTTTCAATTCCATCTTCGGTTTTAACCGCAACATTAATAACATGAAGTACATCTGCTTTTTCATTGATACTGCAATTCCAAATAGTACCATCAGAAAGGATAATTTCAGAAAATGGAGATGCTGTACTATTGGCATCATTATAAATTAAATTTTCTGTTTTTAAAAGTTTCTTGGAGTTCGTTTTTTTATCTACTTCGTAAAATAAAATCTGATTTTCTTTAATTTCAATCAACTCTTCAGATGTAGATTGACTTTCAGTATTTACAGCTGTACTTGCCCAAACCGGTTTATTACCCGATTTTTTCCAGGTTCCAACTGCCTGATCCATAATTTCTTTTCGCAAAACTTCACGTAAAGTATCCACTTTTTTACTTGCTTCCTGAGCAATTTCATTTTCAGGTTTAATTTTAGCTGCTAAAGAGAATAAATCGATAGCTTTAACAAAATCAGCTTTTTTGTAATAAGAAACAGCTAATTCATACTTGCTTTTTTGAAATGCAGTCTTTTGATCATTTTGTCCAAAAAACTTAAGGCTAATCAAAAAAACAATTAGGGGGAATGTTTTTTTCATTATTAGGGGGGATTGATTTGTTGCTTTGCAAACCTAATTTTTTTGAATAAAGTTTCCTACTTTTTTTTAGATTTTTAAACTATTTAAAATCAATCAAAATAAAAAGATAACCCAAACATTATATTCTCTTTTTATTTTGATTAAAATCTCTATTAATTCGAAAACGAATTCAGGATTTCGATTGCTTTTTTTGCATCTTTTTTATTTACAAAAATATGATCGTGATAATAAGCTGCAACAACATTACAGCTGATTTCATTTTCCGAAAGTGCTTTCGAAAACGCTGCTGTTAAACCCACAGCTTCTAACGACGAATGTACAGTAAGCGTTATCCAAGCCATTAGAACTGAATACTCTAATTGTAATAAATCGGCAGTTTCTTTTTTTAGGATTAAAGTAATTGCTTCTTTTTCTTTAAAAAACATTTCAATACTATCTAAATCAACCTTTTCTAAGTTTTCTACTTTACAAAAAACATAATCTCCCGTATTCAATTCAGGTTTCATGCTTTTTAGTAATTGTTGTAAATCTTTTTCTCCTGACATTTTTAATTATTTCAGTATTAAGCTGTTATTTTTAGGAGTTGCATCCATAAAAATACCACCATCAAGCTCTACTTGTTTAATTTTCTTAGCGCTTTTCAAAACAATTTTAGCTGTTTTTGGATTCTTTTCCCAAATTGCAGGTGTTTGATGTAAAGTTATTTTTGAATTATCTGCATAAGTAATTATAACATCAAAAGGAATCGCAAAACCACCAATATTCTCTACTGTAATAACTTTATTATCTGTAGAAACACCTTTAACTGCAATGTCTAAGTAATTATTGGTAAAAAACCAGTTATTGAAAAACCAATTTAAGTTTTTCCCTGTTGCCGTATTAAAAGAATTAAAATAATCCCACGGAATTGGATGTTTTCCATTCCAGGTATCCATATAGTCATGTAACGCTTTTTTAAACAAATCATCGCCTAACATATCTTTTAAAGCTAAATAGGAAAGAGAAGCTTTTCCGTATGAATTATTCCCATAACCTGCTCCGGAAACCTGAGTAGACATTGATATGATTGGCTGATCTTCTTCGGTAGAACGATCATTTATATACCCTTTAACTCTAAAATTTTTATAGAATTGATCTGCAGCTTCCTGACCATGTTCTGCAATTCCAATTAAATATTCAAAAGTAGTTGCCCAGCCTTCATCCATGAAAGCATAACGTGTTTCATTAATTCCCATGTAAAAAGGAAAATAAGTATGCGCTACTTCGTGATCTTGCACCAATTGGGCAAATTTTGCATCTCCCATTTGCGAATCATTACACATCATTGGATATTCCATATCGGCAAAGCCCTGAAAAGCCGTCATTTTTGAAAACGGGTACGGAACTCCCGGCCAGTGATTAGAAAACCAATCTAAAGCATATTGATTGTTTTTAACGGAATTTACGAAATCTGTTCCCTTAATATCATAAGCGGCCTGAACACTTGCACGACGATTTGTTTTCTTGTCTACAATTACACTGCTTGCATCCCACAAATAATGATCGCTCAAACCAAATGTAACATCAGTAATATTTTTAGCTTCAAATTTCCAAACATTCCAATCGTATTGTTTCGTTACAATACCGCTTTTCATTTCCTGTTCGTTTGCAATATGAAGAATTTCATCTGTTGTATAAGATTTTTTCAAACGAGCAGCAAACTCCGGTTGCAAAACCTCATCCGGATTTAACAAGTCTCCTGTTGCATAAACCACATAATTCTTAGGTGCTTTTACGGAGAAAACATAATCATTAAAATCATTGTAAAACTCCTGACGATCTGTATGTGGTAACATATCCCAACCGTTATAATCATCATAAACTGAAATTCGGGGATAACTATAAGCCACAAAAAAAGTCGTTTCGTCTATCTGACCTTCTCTCCCGCTTTCCTTAGACAAAGGATAATTCCACTGAATATTTATGATCGTTTTAGAATTTGGTAAAATTGCTTTTTTTAATTTTACAGCTCCAACAGTTCCCCATTTTCTGGCATTCTCTTTATAGACTTCATTCTCTATTTTTAGTGAAGTAATAGTTAATCCGTCACTTAAAAAATCGTCGCTTACACTGCTGCCACGAGGCGATGAAGGTTTATGAAGATTGTTTACAAAACGAATAGCCAGACTTCTTAACGTATCTTTACTATTGTTTTCATATATAATGGTTTCTGTTCCGCTTACTATTTTCGTTGCAGGATCAACGGCAATTTCCATATTGTATTTTCCGTGATTCTGCCAATAGTTTTTTCCTGGTTTTCCGTCTTTAGAACGTGTTCCTTCTGCGAAAGCTTGTTTTATATTTCTTGGCATGTAAAGCTCTTGGGCAAAGTTATTTTGAGCAAAAAAAACAAATGCTATTACTGCAAAATGCAATATTCTCTTTTCCATAAGTTATTCTTAGGTCTTTTAAATTAATTTTTAATAACAAATTAGTGGATATCTTTCTACTATTGTTACAAAGCGATGCAAATTTAATTATTAATTGTGAATTGTTAGAGATTGATGTTTTGTAGTTTATCGTTTATGGTTTATCGTTTTAAAAAACTTAGAATCTTAGCGTCTTAGTATCTCAGCATCTTAAAAAAGAAAAACCGTCTGCCACCAAAAAGGCAACAGACGGTATCTACAATTAATATATAACCTTGATTACTACAAAATATAATCGGTATTAATAAAATTCGATTCTTTGCTGTTAAGCAATTCCTGCAGAATCTCGTTATTATAACCAATATCTTTTGAAGCGACAAACGTACGAATTGAGAAAGAACGCAAAGCATCCGGAATACTTAAAGTTCCTACAGCAGAATCTTTACGTCCTGTAAAAGGGAATGCATCTGGTCCTCTTTGGCAAGAACTATTTAAGTTTACTCTGCAAACTAAATTTACTAAGGCATCAATAAGCGGTGCAAGCGTTTTAATGTCTTTTCCAAACAAACTTACCTGTTGTCCGTAGTTTGATTCGGCCATATCTTTCAATGGTTCTTTTATATCTTTGAACGAAAGAACAGGAACAACAGGTCCAAATTGTTCTTCGTGATACACTCGCATTTCTTTATTTACCGGATACAAGACAGCTGGAAAAATATAATTATCGGTATGTTTTCCTCCTTTTTCATTAATGATTTTTGCGCCTTTTGAAGTTGCATCATCAATTAATCCCTGAATGTAAGCTGGTTTTTCTGATTCCGGAAGCGGTGTCAAAGAAACTCCATTATCCCATGGATTTCCAAAAACTAAACTATCTACTTTTTCAGCAAAACGTTTGTTGAATTCTTCTCTGATAGATTCGTGAACGTATAATACTTTTAAAGCCGTACAACGCTGTCCGTTGAAAGACAAACTTCCTGTAATACATTCCTGAATAGCCAAATCCAAGTCGGCATCCGGAAGAATAATCGCTGGGTTTTTAGCTTCTAAACCTAAAATCAAACGCAATCTGTTTTTGTTTGGATGCTGATCTTGTAAAGCAATCGCTGATTTACTGTTTCCAATTAATGCCAAAACATCAATTTTTCCGGATTTCATAATCGGAGAAGCTACTTCACGACCTCTTCCATAAACAATATTGATTACCCCTTTTGGGAAACTACTCCTAAATGCTTCCAATAAAGGCGAAATACATAGAACTCCATGCTTAGCAGGCTTGAAGATTACAGTATTCCCCATAATCAAAGCCGGAATCAATAATGAAAAAGTTTCATTTAATGGATAGTTGTAAGGTCCAAGACACAAAACTACTCCAAGAGGTCCACGGCGGATCATAGCGTTTACGCCTTGTACTTTTTCAAAATGAGAACTTCTTCCGTTTAGTTCTTTATAACTTGCAATTGTATCGTAAATATATTCTACTGTTCTGTCGAACTCTTTTTGCGAATCTCCCAATGATTTTCCAATTTCCCACATCAGGTATTTTACTACCTCTTCGCGGGTTTCTTTCATTTGTTTCACAAAGTTCTCCATGCTTTTAATACGATCGGCAACTTTCATGGTTGGCCATAAGCCCTGCCCCATATCGTATGCATTGGTCGCCGCTTCGACAACTTCTGCTGCTTCTTTTTCTCCCATAAAAGGAATTGATCCTAATAAAGTCGGCGAATATTTTTCTGTTGAAGAAATAGTTGAAAACACAGGTGTGGTTTGCCCTGTCCATTGTTTCAATTCTCCATTTACAAGATAAGTATCTTGATTGATCAGCGTATTAATCTGATATTCTTCTGGTATAAAACTCATAGTTTGGTTATTTAATGGTCTGGTAATTCTATTTTCAAAAGAAAAAAGAGGCTTTTGTATGCCTCTTCTTCTTTTATGGTTGTACTGTTTCGCCTTCCCAATCCAGGATTCCGCCAAGCAGATTGTAGGCATTCTGTATACCCAACTCATTCATGATCTGGCATGCTTTTGCACTTCTTGCTCCAGAACGACAGTATACATAATAGTTTTTATTTTTGTCTAATTCTTCGATTTCATAGATGAACCCCTGCCCTTTATTGATATCAATGTTTAAAGCATTCTCAATGTAGCCGTCATTAAATTCGTCTTCAGTTCTTACGTCAAGTATAACTGCATTTTCGTCAGCTTCTAACTGAGCAACCCAATCTTCTTGTGATAAATTCATAATAAAATGTGTTTTTGTAAAATTACGACGTTTCTATTTATAAAAAACGTACCAAATGCGATTTCGATTATTATTCTCAGAAAACGTTTTAGAGAAAGTATTATAATCAGTGATTTACAAATTTAGTTACTATTTTTAAAAATTCAGTCTACAAAATCGGTAGAAAATAGGATTTTTTCATTTTCATAAAATACATCTAAAATCATATTTACTGACAATTAATCCCATTTCAATCTATTATCTTTGTAATAAATTATAATTTTTAATTTCTTTTTGACAAAATTTAAGGTGCAAAAAAAATCACATCTGTCTGTTCGAGCAGAGTCTAAAACTCTATAGATCTCGACTCCGCTCGATGTGACAAAACAATTTATAACAATGCAAAATTCATTAAAAACCATCTTTCCTAATTTCTCCAATGAACTTATTGCTACTATTGAAGAAAATGGAAGCCTTCAGGATTTTGAAGCCGGAACTATTTTAATGCGTACCGGGCAATACATCAAGAATACGGCTTTAATTACCAAAGGTAAAATCAAGATTTATCGTCAGGGAGAAGATGGAGGCGAATTTTTATTGTATTATTTACAGCCAGGTCAGGCTTGCGCAATTTCAATGATTTGCACTGCAAAAAGTGAGAAAAGCCAGATTATGGCAAAAGTTGTTGAAGATGTGTCTGTAATGATGATTCCGCTGCAATCTATGGACAAATGGATGATGGAACACAGAAGCTGGTACGAATTTGTAATTGAAACTTACAGAAGCCGTTTCGAAGAAGTTCTAGAAGTAGTCGACAATATTGCATTCCGTTCTATGGATGAACGTTTGGAATTTTATTTAAAAAGACATTCTGATGCCTGTGGCTGTTCTGAAGTAAATCTTTCGCATCAGGAAATCGCAACCGAATTAAATACTTCCCGTGAAGTCGTTTCCAGATTACTCAAAAAAATGGAACAGCGCGGTTTAGTTAAACTCAACCGAAACCAAATTGAGTTATTAAAATAGTTTTTCTGTTGTCAGGCTGAGCGAAATCTAAGCCCAAAAAGCATTTCGACTTCGCTCAATGCGACACAATAATTCGTGAATTCGTGGCGAAAAAAATCCTTCTGTGATAAATGTTACTGTAGGTTTCTAATTTCCGAAGCAACTTTGCATTAAAATAAATGCAATGGAATACTTTGGCTTTTTTGCTTCAATCATAATCGGAATCACACTTGGCTTAATTGGCGGAGGCGGATCGATTTTGACTATTCCAATTTTAGTTTACTTATTTAAAGTAAATCCGGACCAGGCCACTTCATATTCTTTATTTATTGTTGGTTTAACTGCATTATTTGGAAGTTACAGCCATTATAAAATGGGAAATCTAAAATTAAAGTCGGCTTTGTATTTTGCCGTTCCATCAGTAATTTCTATTTTGATTATACGTGAAGTAATTTTTCCTCAAATTGCCAAAACTCTATTCTGCATAGCATCTTATACGGTTTCCAAAGATTTTCTAATCATGGTAATTTTTTCTGTATTAATGATTACTGCAGCCATTTCGATGATTAAAAAAAATCAGCCAGAAATAAAATCTGCTGAAACCAATTATCTTCAATTAAGCATAATTGGATTTTTAGTTGGAATCGTAACCGGATTTCTTGGAGCGGGGGGAGGATTTTTAATTATTCCTGCACTGCTTTTCTTTGCTAACTTACCAATGAAACAAGCCGTTGGTACTTCATTATTAATCATTACCATTAATTCATCAATTGGTTTTGCCGGTGATTTATACATCGGAACGCCTATAGATTATACTTTTCTTTTGAGTGTTTCGGCAATGGCTCTGATCGGAATGTTGATTGGAAGCCAGCTTTCTAAAAAAATAGACGGCGTTAAACTGAAACCGCTTTTCGGATGGTTTGTCCTTGTAATGGGAATTTACATCATTACAAAAGAAATTTTGTTTTAGAATTTAATATTTATCACTGATTGAGCGATTAGTATAAATTTTTAAATATTTTGAATTTAGTTTTACTTGTAGAGTAATCTTTGTCAAAGTTTTACACTTTGACAAAGATGAAACTAAAAAATCCGTTTATCCCTAAAGATAAACGGATTTTTTTTAGACATAATTTTTATATAAAGTCCGTTTTGAATATAGACCAGAACTAATTCTCACCAATCCAGTTTTAGTCTTACTTTTCTATTCGCCACCAATGATAATAATTATGAAGTCCATCATATTCAAATCCACATCGAGGATATAATTGATTTCCTATATCATTAGTTTTTTCTGTTTCCAGCATCAAGCCACACGCTCCCGTTTCTTCACACCATTGTTTGCTTCGATCAATTAATGCAACAGACAAACCTTTACCACGATAATCCGGATGTACAAAAAGATCGCTTAACAACCATTGTTTTTGCAGTTTTGTATAATGAAACAATTTGTATAGTTGTACAAAACCGACTGCTTTTTCGTCTACAAAGGCTAAAAAAATATCCGATTCGTTATTTAACAATCGATCTTTAAGAAATGCTTTCCCTTTTTCTACATCTGACTCTTGTCGATAGAAAACACGATAAAGATTAAAAAGTTCTGCTGCTTCATTGAGATCTTCGATACTTGCTTTTTTAATTTTGTAAACCATTGCTTTAAATATTTAGTTAAAAAGCGAAAATATTACAAAGAAGAAACCCATTTATAGTCCAGTTTTCAGAAAACAAGCTCGTCCAGCAATTTCATATCTCTCCAAATTTGATTTTATAACGTTGCAGTTCATGTTCAGTTCTGTTTAAGAGTTTTTCCAATAATTGAATCTTATCTTCATAAAGCTCTTTTAATACAGATGAATTGTCGGCATTTATTAAAATACTTCCGTTATTGTTTCCTGTAATTTTATTGAAGTTGTTAAAATACTTATCGTAATCAAAGCTAATTATATCCTCAACACTGACATCTAAAATTCTTCCTATATCAACCAATTTCTCGTAACTCAAAGAAGTCTTTCCTTTTTCAATTTTACTGTAACCTGCCTGGGTTACACCTAATCTTTCTGCCATATATTCCTGAGTATAATTCTTTAACTCTCTAATGTTTTTGATTTTGTTTTTAATTGTTGCGGCCATAATTTTTCTGATTTGCGGTCATGTATAGTTAAAACAGCCAGCTGCTAAATTTAATAACAGCATAACTATACTTATTTTTGGGTATTCTAAAGCTACTTTATAATTGGGAATTTATAAAGCACTATTTTATTAATTTTCTCTTTTGGTAATAAAATAACCATACATCAAAGCTGCCATTATGAGAACAAAATCATAACGGTAAATTTCACATACAATCATTTCTCAATTATTATATTACGCGGTTCTTCTTATATTTCTTTCAAACTGAAGATCCAAATAATGATCAATCTGCCTGCCTATCAGGAGACGATCTTTTGATGCAATTTTTGTTCTAATTTCGCTTTTGTATATATCTTTTACAAAAATAAAATAGACAAATTCAGTCTTACTTTTAAATCCAGAAGTTATTATAAGAATATAACACAAAAGCACTGGAATAACATAGTTCAAATCCGTTAGTTCGGAAAAAATCATACCGCAATAAGCTGCAGTAGCTCCGGCAATAAAGGTGCCATTTTGTATAAAATATTTTTTCTTTTTCTTAAGAAGTCCAAGCTCTTTTATTTCATCAAATTGGTACTGCCATTTTTTAGATTTGTAATCAAATTTAATCTTGTCGGGAAAAATTTTCAAGGGCATAATTCTAGTAGGTAAAAAATAAATTTAAGTGTTTTTTGGAAATTATTTTTTTAAGAATTCCAGGGGAAAAATTCTTAGTTTAGCAATATTAAGCAATAACTTCTTTTTTTTTCTACACCTTAACTTATAGAATATAACTATTAGTTGTAATTAAATCTTTAATAAATGATTATGCTAATAAAATGGGCTTATTTAGGACATTATATTTTTTTATTCTGCCAAAAATCAAAATAAAAATCCGTTTATTTTCAAATGATAGGCAGATTCTTAATTTGATATTATTCTATATCATATTAAGAACTCTTCTTCTGTCAATGCCTTTAGAAAAACAGATCCTAAATATTTTTAAAGTTGTTTTTTTTTTCTGAATTGCCTTCTATTTCAGCCAGAGGTAAACAAATCTATACAAATAAAAGACATTAGTCAAACTTCTACAATTTGGCTAAACTATAATCCTTGACTCAAACAAAAAACCTCCAGTTAAAACTGGAGGCAATTCATTTCGTAATTAAAATAAAAATTCGTGAATTTTGGGCTATAAAAAATCAATGTTCACCATATCCAATATCGTCCATCTTCCCACTAAACACTCTATATTGAATAATAAAATAAACAATCACCAGAAATAAAGCCACAAAAAACCAGCTCAATCCTGCATTTAATCCATATTCATGAGCGGCAGTATTATAAATCGTTAATGAAGGATTTACTTTATTGGTTGAAGGTAAAACATTCGGGAAAATAGAAACCGCTGTTGAAGCAAATCCCCCGACTAAAAACAAAGTTGAAAATATAAATCCGTGACCATCTTTTTTAAAGGAACGGACTTTAAACAACCCCAAAATCCCAACAAAAGTTATGAAAGGGAAAAACCATAAAATCGGGTTTTCGACGAAATTATGAAATGGTTTTGGCTCAATAAAATGCCAAATTTGTAATGAAATACAAACTAAAACCAATAGAACAATATTCAAAGCAAAAACCACTTTTTTAAGTTTTGGATTCAGTGACGAATTCGTTTTATAAATAATCCAGTTTGCACCGTGAATGGTTAGTGCTACAACACTCACAATTCCTAAAAAAAGCGTAAACCAGTCGATGATTCCCAATTCATTTGCCTGCGGACTAAAAGTTGGATTCCATAAAGGCAGAAAGAAATAATGCGCTTCCTGCGTAGAAATACCATTTTGAACCATTCCGAGATTGACGCCGCGAACGATATTTCCTAAAGCAATTCCGAAAAACAAAGCCAAAAGTAAACTTGCAATTCCAAAAGCTTTATCCCAAATACTTTCCCACATATGATTGTGTACCTGACCGCGCATTTCCAATCCGATGGCGCGGAAAATCAAAAGCCATAAAATCATAATCAATGGCAAATAAAAACCACTGAAAGAAGAAGCGTATAAAGTCGGAAAAGCAAAAAACAAAACACCTCCCGCCGCAATCAGCCAAACTTCATTGGCATCCCAAAACGGACCAATTGCACTTGTAATTGCTTTTTTGTCTTTTTCTGTATCAGCAAAAAATAAATGAATAATTCCTGCGCCAAAATCGTAACCATCTAAAACGAGATAAACGGCTAAAATTCCCATTAAAACTATATACCAAAAAAATTCCATACTTATATTTTTTCTGTTGAAAGTTCCACTTTGTGCGGTCCTTTATTGATAATTTTTCCAATTAGAAGTAAAAATAACATTCCAAGTAAAAGGTACAATCCTATAAATCCTAGTAATGTAAACAAGGTATTTCCTGAGGAAACTGTAGGTGAAGCCCCTGCTGAAGTTCGTAATAAATTATAAACCAGCCACGGTTGTCTTCCTAATTCGGCAGTGTACCATCCGGTTGTATTCGCAATATAAGGAAATGGCATCATGAACATTAGAGACCATAAAAGCCATTTGGTTTCAAACAATTTCCCTCTGATTAATTGAAAAAGTGAAAGCACCATCAATCCAATAAAAACCGTTCCGAGTCCAACCATAATATGGTACGCATAATACAATCCCGAAATATTGGTTGGATGAAGATCTTCTTCAAACTGATCTAAACCTTTTATTTCCTGATCCCAATTTCCGTAAGTCAGGAAACTCAGAATATTTGGAACAGCAATTTTATTGTCCAGTTTCTTGTCTTTTACATCAGGCTGACCAATTAAAACAATTTCAGAACCTTTTTTCTCTGTATGAAAAATCCCTTCCATTCCGGCAAAAGTCACAGGCTGATATTTTACCACATTCTTAGCCAGTAAATCTCCAGTAGGAACTGCTACAATAATACTAGAAATCAATCCAAAGATTACTCCTGTTTTAAGAAATAATTTTCCAAAAGAAACATTCTTTTTACTTAAGATATAGAATGCTCCAATTCCTGCCACAACAAAAGAACTTGTTACCAAAGAAGCAGCCTGATTGTGCAAATAGGAAGGCCAAAGCCAAGGATTTAAAAACAAAGCCTGAAAATTATTGAGTACAAATTTTCCGTTTTCCAGAATTTCATAACCAACCGGATTCTGCATCCACGAATGTGTAGCAATGATAAGGAATCCGCTGGCCCAGGAACCAATCATGATTAATAATCCGGTTACAAAATGCCATTTATGTCCGAGCAATTTTTCTCCAAATAAAAATATTCCAAGAAAAGAAGATTCGAGAAAGAAAGAAAACATTCCTTCCATTGCCAGTGTCTGACCAATGATTCCGCCTGTTAACTCAGAGAACTTTGCCCAGTTGGTTCCAAACTGAAACTCCATCGGAATTCCGGTGACAACACCCATTGCAAAATTGAGGGCAAAGATTTTCATCCAGAAATGGGTGGCGTGATTGTATTGTTCGTCTTTAGTTTTAAGATATTTCCATTTGAAGTAAACAATGATAAGCGAAAGACCCATTGTAAGCTGTGGAAAAAGATAATGAAAAGTAATGGTGAATGCGAATTGCATTCGATCATAAAAGAGCATTTCTTCCATAATGGTAATTTGTTTATGAAGTTCCACAAATTTAACCATTAGAACCCGAATTAACGCCCTTTAAAAAAAGTTTATCGCCTGATATTTGTTAAACTTTTCAACAATTTTGAAAATTGGAAATCACACTTGTCTTTTCAATGTCTCCTTAATATTTGTCAATTTCGACTGAAAGTAGAAATCACACTAGAAACTCGACAAAAATTGACGATATACATTACGGAATTCCGTGTGTGATTTCTCCTTTCAGAAATGAAATGACAAGATTATCTATAGATTTACGTCCTTAAACATAGCCCGCGGTTTCAACCGCGGGAAACGTATCGTGATTATGCATGAGTTCCTGCGGTTGAAACCTCAGGCTAAGTTTGATTTTGATAACGCGGTTATTATTGATTATTTTTCTAAAATCCCTTTTTCAACACTTTCGTTAATCAGACCTTCGGCATAATTCCATAAAGTTGTTGATCCGTTTTTGATAATGCTTTTTTTAGCATGAACTTTATCATAAGTCACTCCAAATTCTTTCCAGGTTCCACCGTTGTTAGAAGTATTTTGTAATAAAGGTTCTAATCTGTCCATAGATCTGGCAAATTTAGCTTCATTGGTTTCGCCTGCTTCAAATTCTTCCCAAATGGCTATTAATTCTTCAGCTTGCTTTTTCGGCAGTAGGCCAAAAATTCTGTTTGCCGCCAATCTTTCTTCATCCGTGTTATCATGGCTTTTTACTGTATCATAAATAAAAACATCTCCAGCATCAATTTCTACGATATCGTGTATCAAAACCATTTTTACGACTTTCAAAACATCAATTGGCTCATTTGAATGCTCCGCCAAAACAATTGCCATTAAGGCCAGATGCCAACTGTGTTCTGCATCATTTTCGCAGCGGTCACTGTTGAATAATTTTGTCTTACGCTGAATGTATTTTACTTTATCAATCTCTTTTATAAAAGCAATTTGACCTAATAAATCTTTCGTGTTCATATAACTGATTATTTTTTTTTCTTAAAAATGACATTCGTCATATACAAAATTAGAAGTAAAAGCGTAATTGCTCAACTTTAAATCACTTTATATAACTCCCATGACAAAATCCACGTTAAATTTTAACAGAAATCGAATTTCTGTAACATTAGTCACCTATTTTCCGAGAAAACAGCATTACATTTGTACCCCACATATTTTAGATTTCATATCATGAAAATAGAACAAATTTACACCGGATGTTTAGCACAAGGTGCTTATTATATTACCTCAGATGGTGAAGCCGCTATTATTGATCCTCTTAGAGAAACTCAGCCTTATTTAGATCGTTTGGAAAGAGATAACGTAAAATTGAAATACATTTTTGAAACTCATTTCCACGCCGATTTCGTTTCCGGACACGTTGACTTAAGTAAAGAAACAGGCGCTCCAATTGTTTACGGACCAAACGCTGCCTGCGAATTTGACTGCATTTCTGCAAAAGACGGACAAGAATTTAAAATCGGACAAGTAACTATCAAAGTATTGCATACTCCAGGTCATACTATGGAGAGTACAACATTTTTGCTTATTGACGAAAACGGAAAAGATCATGCTATTTTCTCAGGCGATACTTTATTTATTGGAGATGTTGGACGCCCTGATTTAGCACAGAAAGCAGCGGGAATGACACAAGATCAACTGGCTGGAATTTTATTTCATTCTTTAAGAGATAAAATCATGACGCTGAACGATGATGTGATCGTTTATCCTGCGCACGGAGCCGGAAGTGCCTGCGGAAAAAACATGAGTAAAGAAACCGTTTCGACTATTGGAAACCAAAAAGCAACAAATTATGCTTTGCGCGCGAACATGACTGAAGCTGAATTTATTGAAGAAGTAACTGATGGTTTATTGCCTCCTCCTGCTTATTTCAGTATGAACGTTGCGATGAACAAAGGCGGATATGAAAGTTTTGAAACAGTTCTTCATAATGGAATGAAAGCCATTAATGTAAATGAATTTGAAGCAGTTGCAGAAGAGACCGGTGCTTTAATTCTAGACACTAGAAGTGCGGCCGATTTTCATAAAGGTTTTATTCCTCAGTCTATTAATATTGGAATCAATGGTGATTTTGCTCCTTGGGTTGGAACTTTGATTGCTGATGTAAAACAGCCAATTATTCTGGTTACAACCGTTGGAATGGAAGAAGAAACCGTTACACGTTTAAGCCGAGTTGGTTTTGATACAATCATTGGACATTTGGAAGGCGGTTTCGAAGCCTGGCAAAAAGCAGGTTTTGAAATCGATACCGTAAACAGAATTACTGCAGAACAATTTGCAAACCAAGTAAATATCGAAACTGATAAAATTGTAGACATTCGTAAAGAAACAGAATACGCAGCAGAACATATCGAAGACGCTTACAGCAAACCTTTGGCATATATTAATGACTGGGTAAAAGATATTAACCCAAATGAGCATTTTTATCTGCACTGCGCCGGCGGATACAGAAGTATGATTGCCGCTTCAATATTGCAAGCACGAGGCTTTAGAAATTTCTCTGAAGTTGAAGGTGGTTTTGGAGCGATTTCAAAAACCAATCTTCCAAAATCAGATTTTGTTTGTCAAAGCAAAACATTAAACGCATAATTTTAAGGTACAGAGATGCAAAGGTGCAAAGCGACAAAGTTTTCCCCTTTGAACCTCTGAACCTTTGAACCTCTGAACCTAAAAAAATGAGTATACTTGAAATCATTAAAGAACCTTGGCCTTGGTATGTTGCCGGCCCGCTAATTGGATTAACAGTTCCTATTTTATTAATTATCGGGAATAAATCTTTCGGGATTAGTTCTTCGCTTCGTCATATTTGTGCGGCTTGTATTCCGGCAAATATTTCATTCTTTAAATACGACTGGAAAAAAGAAAGCTGGAATTTATTCTTTGTTTTCGGAATATTTCTTGGCGGTGTTATTGCTGCTTATTTGCTTTCTAATCCAAATCCAGTTGCAATTGCGCCGGAACTTTCAGAGCAATTAGCAGGTTACGGAATTACAGATCATACCGGTTTAGTTCCTGCTCAACTTTTTTCATGGGAAAGCTTATTTACACTTCGTGGTTTCATTATGATGGTTGTCGGTGGATTTCTAGTAGGTTTTGGAACACGTTACGCAGGTGGATGCACCAGCGGACACGCCATTATGGGAATTTCAAATTTACAATGGCCTTCTGTTGTGGCTACAATCTGTTTTATGATTGGCGGTTTTGTAATGTCACTTTTGATTTTACCTTACATTCTTTCACTTTAAAATTTCAAAAATGAGCAATTTAGAAAATAAAAATACAGACAGCGAAGGAATCAACGCAAGCCATAAAAAAGAAACTGCATTTGCCAATCTTAAATATTTAATAGTCGGCATCTTTTTCGGAATTGTATTCGTAAAAGCAGAAATCATCAGTTGGTTCCGTATTCAGGAAATGTTCCATCTTGAATCGTTTCACATGTACGGGGTAATTGGTTGCGCTGTTTTTGTTGGATTAATTTCAGTACAATTAATTAAGAAATTCAACATCAAAACTCTTGATGGCGAGAAAATCGAAATTCAGCCAAAAACTTTCAATAAAGGACAAATCTACGGTGGACTAATGTTTGGTTTCGGATGGGCAATTACCGGAGCTTGTCCAGGACCACTTTTTGCTCAAATTGGAACTGGCGCAACTGTAATCGTGGTTACTTTAGTAAGTGCCATTTTCGGAACCTGGGTTTATGGATTGATTAAAGATAAACTTCCTCATTAAAATTTGTTTCAGGTTTTCTTTATTTCAAGTTTCAAGCTGATTTAACCGCAAAGTTCGCAAAGTTTATTTACATAGCTTTGCGAACTTTGCGCTTTATACGACCTAATTAGAAAAGAATCTTGCGTGCTTTGCGGTTAAATATCTTTCTTCATCAATTTTTAATTTCCTTTTGTTAAGTTTGTTTAAAACAAATAAGTTCCATAAAAGCAGTGTAAAATATGAATCGTTCAGAGCAGTTATCCAAACTACAGAATACCAAAAATTGGGACGTAATAATTATTGGCGGTGGAGCAAGCGGACTAGGAACTGCAATTGATGCTGCAAGTCGTGGTTATAAAACCATTTTATTAGAAGCTGTAGATTTTGCAAAAGGAACTTCCAGCCGAAGCACCAAATTGGTTCATGGCGGTGTACGTTATCTGGAACAAGGAGATATTCATTTGGTCAGAGAGGCACTAAAAGAAAGAGGATTGATGGCTCAAAATGCAGGTCATTTGGTCAAAAATCAATCCTTTGTGATTCCGAATTACAATTGGTGGAGCGGTTATTTTTACACTATCGGATTAAAAATTTATGATTTATTGTCGGGCTGTTTGAGTTTAGGAAGTTCGAAATACATTTCAAAAAAGAAAACTATTGAAATGCTTCCAAATGTAGAAGAAAACGGATTAGTAAATGGTGTTATTTATCACGACGGTCAATTTGATGATTCCCGTTTGGCAATTAACCTCGCACAAACTGCTGTCGAAAATGGAGCTTGTATTTTAAATTATGTAAAAGTTGTCAATCTATTAAAAGACAATAAAAATCAGATCATTGGAGTTCAGGCAACCGATCAGGAAACTGGAATTACTTATGAGCTAAAAGGTTCTGCTGTTATAAATGCTACAGGCGTTTTTACCAATGCCATCATGAAATTAAATGATAATGTTTATAAAAAATATATAGTTCCAAGTCAGGGAATTCATTTGGTATTTGACAAATCTTTTCTGCCTGGTGAACATGCCTTAATGATTCCGAAAACCAAAGACGGAAGAGTTTTGTTTGCTGTCCCCTGGCATAATCGTGTTGTTGTAGGCACGACGGATACTTTAATAAAAAAGCAAAGTTTAGAACCGATTGCTTTAGAAAGCGAAATTCAATTTGTTCTGGAAACGGCTCAACGATTTCTGACAAAAAAGCCAACAAGAGCCGATGTACTTTCTGTATTTGCTGGCTTACGTCCTTTAGCAGCACCAAAAGAAGAAGGAAAAAGTACCAAAGAAGTTTCCAGAAGTCATAAAATAATTGTTTCTGAAACCGGCTTAATAACTATTACCGGAGGAAAATGGACAACGTATAGAAAAATGGCCGAAGAAATAATCGATAAAGCTATTTTAAAAGGAAAACTTCCTAAAAAAGAGTGCGTTACACAGCACTTATCCATTCATGGAAATAAACCTACCACAACTCGGGACAGAGAGAATCATTTGTACATCTATGGTAGCGATATTCCTTATATACAACAATTACAAGAAAACGAACCTGAATTAAAAGAAAAAATACATCCCGATCACGAATTCACGATTGCTGAAGTCGTTTGGGCTGTGCGCTACGAAATGGCCCGAACCCTTGATGATGTTTTGGCAAGACGTGTTCGCTTATTATTTTTAGATGCAAAAGCAGCAATTCTGTCTGCTGAAAAGACAGCCCAAATTATGGCTAAAGAATTGGGTAAAGATGAAAATTGGATCATAAAAGAAATGGAAGATTTTAATGAAATTTCGAAAGGTTTTCTGCTTTCTGAGTTCAGAAACAGCTCAAAAATGGATTTTCAGAAGCAATAAATTTCATAATTAAAACAAAAGTCAAAAAAAACATATCGTTTTTAATTACTTCTTACCGCCAGCAAATAATTGATTTCACCTAATTATCCTTCAAGATTATTTTTAAGTTAAACATTTAAAAAACAACACTTTAATTCATAAATTAAAATTAACTTTATTCTCAAATTCAATTTTAATTACTCTTTGAATTCCTACAGGTTTTTATAATTAACAAATTTTTAACATGACACTTGTATATACAACTATTAAAAGTTCTACATTTGTATATACAAATTATACACTTACGACTATGACAATTGAAGAGGTTATTAAGAGTACGGTTAAGATGGATAATGCGAAAAAAGTTATACTGAATATCATGTACACACAAAATGTGGTTCAGGATCATTTCAACGAGTTAATTAAACCGTATGATTTATCTGGAGAGCAATATAATGTGTTACGTATATTAAGAGGGCAAAAAGGGAAACCAGCCAACATGTGCGTAATACAAGAACGAATGCTTGCTAAAACAAGCAACACAACAAGATTGGTGGACAAATTGTTATTAAAAGAATTTGTAACACGAAATGTCTGTCCGGATAATCGACGAAAAATCGAAGTTTTGATTACCCAGAAAGGATTAGATGTTTTAAAAGAATTAGATCCGAAAGTAGACGAACACGAAAAAACGTTTGCTGACAATCTAAAACCAGAAGAATTAGTTTTCTTAAATCAGTTATTAGAAAAATTTAGAACCAATAAATAAAATTACTATTATGAGCAATATCGTAGAAAATCTAAATTGGAGATACGCAACAAAACAGTTTGATGCAACAAAAAAAATCTCTGATGCAGATCTAAACACTTTAAAAGAAGCAGTTAGATTAAGTGCTTCTTCATACGGATTACAACCCTATAAAGTTGTTATCGTTGAAAATCCAGCGTTAAGAGAAGAACTAAAAGCGGCAGCCTGGGGACAAACTCAAATTACAGATGCTTCTCACCTATTCATTTTTGCAAATGACTTAAACCTTGACACTGCATCTGTAGACAAATACATCAGCAACATTAGCGAAACCAGAGGTGTACCAGTTGATGCTTTAGGCGGATTCAGTGATATGATGAAAGGTGTAATCACCAATTTATCTGCTGAAGCAAAACACATCTGGACTGCAAAACAAACTTATTTAGCTTTAGGAAACTTATTAAATGCTGCAGCAGACTTAAAAATCGATGCAACTCCAATGGAAGGCTTCAATGCTGCAAAATTTAACGAGATTTTAGGTTTCGATAAATTAGGTTTAAATGCATCAGTAATTGCAACTGTAGGTTACAGACATGATGAAGATACTACACAGCATTATAAAAAAGTTAGAAAATCAAACGAAGAATTATTTATCACACTATAATTATTTATTAATCCAATTCAAATTTTAATTTTAAAAAACATGAAAAATTTAAAAACTATTGCAATAGCATTATTCGTAGCAGCAGCTGGTATCTCAGTAAACGCTCAAACTAAAAAAATCGACGTAAAAGCATCTACTATTAAATGGGTAGGTAAAAAAGTAACCGGAGAACACTCAGGAACTGTAAACTTCAAAGACGGAGCTGTAGTTTTCAAAGGAAAAAAATTAACTGGTGGTAGCTTTACTGTTGACATGACTTCATTAACTGCAACTGATTTAACTGGAGAATACCAAGGAAAATTAAACGGGCACTTAAAAGCTGACGATTTCTTCGGAACTGATAAATTCCCAACTGCAAAATTAGTTTTCAAAAAAATCGGTTCTAAATCTGCTGATGTTTATACAGTAACTGCTGATTTAACTATCAAAGGAATCACTAAACCTGTAACTTTTGATATCACTGTAGCTGGAAACACTGCAACAACTGCTTTCAAAGTTGACAGAACTAAATACGATATTAAATACAACTCTGGTAATTTCTTCCAAAACTTAGGAGACAAAACTATCAATGACGAATTTGAATTAGCTGTAGCTTTAAAATTCTAATTTTTAAGACTTACTAGTTCAGAAAATCATAAAACCCTGACAGTTTTAAACTGTCAGGGTTTCTTATTTATATACTTTTCACAACCTTAACATTCTTAACTGTATAGTAACTCTTTCGTAATAAGCATCGGGACTTTGATTAACATACGGCTTCTATTTTTGGGGAAATTTAAAAAAATCAAAAACTAGAAATTAAAGTCATAGTTATGAAAACAAAATTACGTATTGCATCTATTACATTCATTATCAGCTTTTTCGTACAAGCCCAGCAACAACCAAAAGGAATAACTGGAAACACAAACTGGATGAACAACTGGACTAGTTTTAGACCTGCTGCAAATGACTATAGTGAAGCAACCAATATAATTGCCGGAACTATTGATAAAGACACCAGATTAGTAAAACGTAATGTCTATCATTTAGTTGGTGTTGTTTACGTGACCAATAATGCTACTTTGACTATAGAACCAGGAACAGTTATTCGTGGAGACGACAAAACTTGTGGTACTCTTGTTATTACAAACGGTTCAAAAATTATTGCAGAAGGCCTTGAAACTGATCCAATTATTTTTACATCTGAAAATGAAATAAACAACAGAAAACCGGGCGACTGGGGCGGAATCATTGTTTTAGGAAAAGCGCCGATTAATACTTTAGGCGGCGTTCATACTTTGCCTTTTGACCTTGAACCAACTTTAAATCATTACGGTGGCCAGGATCCTGAAGATAATTCAGGGATTTTAAAATATGTTAGAATTGAATATGCAGGAAGAAAACTAAGTGCTTCAAAAGAACTTAATGGACTATCTCTTGCTGGTGTTGGAAGAAAAACAATCGTAAGTAATATTCAAATTAGTTTCTCCAATGATGATTCTTTCGAATGTTATGGTGGAGATTTAAATCTTAGCAATTTAATTTCTTTTAGAACCACTGATGATGACTTTGATTTTACTCAAGGTGCTCAAATCAACATTAGTAATAGTATTGCGATTCGTCATCCGTTTTCTTCAGATATTTCGGGTTCAAGATGCTTTGAGGTTGACTCTTACGAGAAAATTGCTAATACTGATATGACCAAAAAAATGACTAAAATAAATGCGAGTAATATCACTTTGGTTAATCTGGAAGAAAACAATCAAGGTTTGGTTAGAGAATCTGCTTACATCAGAGAAAATACTTTTTTTAACTTAACCAATAGTGTAGTTTCCGGTTTTGAACCTTTCATTTTACTAGAAGGTGCAATTGGAAACGGAGAAGCTAATCTTTCTAAAATCAGCTTTAAAAATGTTATCGCAAACAATTGTAAAGGTGAGATCGAAAGTGAATCTGCAAGCAACAATTCGGGAATAAAAAACTATTATAGCAATCCTCAAAATGATATTCAATTCACTAAAGTGAAGTTAAGTGAGCTGTTTTATCTTCCAAATATAAAAGCAAATCCAGATTTTAGATTAAATGTAAACAACACGCTGGCTATTGGAAATTAAGGATTTGCAACCTATTGCACGAATAAAATTTAACAAATTTTGAAATTTTGAAAAGATTTTTTTGAAATTTTATGTACTCTATTTAAAATTACATTTATATATTTGTGACATCAAAATAAAGAAATGAGAACAATTTTAAACAATACTTGGTGGTGGAGCAATTTACGTCAGACGTCGTGAACAAAGCTTCCTATGGTATTGTAAGAAAACTATAAATATAAAAGGCTTGTCATCACGACAAGCCTTTTTTTTTGGTCCAAAATTGAAATAAAAAAACTAACACAATTAAAAAACTATATACATTGAAACCTTTTATCCTTAATACCAATTACAAGCAAATTCTGGCAGATACTGTTACACCGGTTAGTATTTACTTTAAAATCAGAGATAAATTTCCAAACAGTTTATTATTGGAAAGTAGTGATTATCACGGAAATGACAACAGTTTCTCTTATATCTGCTGTAATCCAATTGCTACTATCAAAATAGAAAACGAAGTTATCTCCAAAACTTTTCCTAACGGAACTTCTGAGAAAATTAATATTGATTCTTCAACAAATATTCCACAGGTTATTCAGGAATTTTCAGGTCAGTTTAAATCGGAGAAAAATGATTTCAAGTTTATCAACAACGGTTTATTTGGATATATTTCTTACGATGCTGTTCGTTATTTCGAAAAAGTTTCAATTGCTAAGAAAGACAATGCAACTTCAATTCCGGATGTTTTTTATGCGGTTTACCAAAATATTATCGCAATCAACCATTTCAAAAATGAAGCATATATTTTCTGCCATAGTTTAGACGGAAAAAACAATATTGCTGAAATCGAACAATTATTACAATCCAGAAATATTGCTTCTTATAAATTTTCTAAAGAAGGTGAAGGTTTCTCTAATTTAACTGATGAAGAATTTAAAGAAAATGTGGCTTTAGCCAAAAAGCACTGTTACCGAGGAGATGTATTTCAATTAGTATTATCCAGAAGATTTACTCAAGGTTTTAAAGGTGACGAATTCAATGTTTACAGAGCTTTAAGAAGCATTAATCCTTCTCCGTATTTGTTCTTTTTTGATTATGGAGATTTCAAAATATTCGGTTCTTCTCCGGAAGCACAAATTATTGTCAAAGACAGAAAAGCTGAAATTCATCCAATTGCAGGAACTTTTAAAAGAACTGGAGATGACGAACGTGATGCACTTTTAGCCAAAGAACTTTCTGAAGATAAAAAAGAAAACAGTGAGCACGTAATGTTGGTTGATTTGGCCAGAAATGATTTAAGCCGAAATGGTCATGATGTTAATGTAGAAAAATACAGAGAAGTTCAGTTTTTCTCTCACGTAATTCACTTAGTTTCAAAAGTAACAGGACATTTACACGATAAAGCAACAACTATGCAGGTTGTAGCAGATACTTTCCCGGCAGGAACATTAAGCGGAGCTCCAAAACACAGAGCCATGCAGTTAATTGAAGACTGCGAAAAAACAAATCGTAATTTTTACGGAGGCGCAATTGGTGTTATGGATTTTGATGGAAATTTTAACCACGCGATTATGATTCGAACTTTCCTTTCTAAAAATCATCAATTACATTGTCAGGCTGGTGCCGGAATTGTAGCCAGTTCTGATGAAGAAAGTGAAATGCAGGAAGTTTACAATAAATTAAGGGCTTTAAATACAGCGCTGGAAATGGCGGAAAAAATATAAGTTTTTTTTGTTTCAGGTTTCAAGTTTCAAGTTGTTGGAACGTAAAACAAACCTGAAACTTGAAACAATTAACCAACAAACCATAAAAACCATGAAAAAAGCAATTTCGATTTTGATTTTAATTATTACTATGACGTCTTGCAATTCTGAAAAGAAAAATCCGATTGAAGGAACCTGGCGTCTTATATCAGCTGAAACTACTGAAAAAGATTCGACTTTTTCAACTTTCAATAAAAACACCAAAATGATTAAGATTATAAATGACTCTCACTTTGCTTTTCTAAATCATGATTTAAAAAACGGAAAAGATTCAACGACAGCATTATATTTTGCAGGAGGCGGAAAATATACTTTGAAAGACAGTATTTATACCGAAAATCTAGAATATTTTAATAATCGCAACTGGGAAAATAACAAATTCGAATTTGTAGTAAAAGTTCAAAACGACACCTTAATTCAAAAAGGAATCGAAAAAGTAGAAAAATTAGGCGTAGATCATATTATTATTGAGAAATACGTTCGAGAAAAATAAGAAAATTTGGTTTTAGGTTTAAAGTTTCACGTTCCAACAACCTGAAACCTGAGACAAAGAAAACCTGAAACAAAAAAACACAACACAATGAAAAAGATTTTAGTTATAGACAATTACGATAGTTTCACTTACAACTTGGTGCACTATTTAGAAGATTTAAACTGCGAAGTTACTGTTTACAGAAACGACGAATTTGATATTGATGAAATCGCTTCTTTTGATAAAATATTACTTTCTCCGGGACCTGGAATTCCGGATGAAGCAGGTTTATTAAAAGCAGTAATCGAAAAATACAGTCCAACGAAAAGTATTCTTGGAGTTTGTTTAGGACAACAGGCAATTGGCGAAGTTTTTGGCGGAACACTTTCCAATCTTGACAAAGTATATCACGGAGTTTCAACGAATGTAAAAACAGTAGTAGATGACGAAATTCTGTTTGAAGGTTTAGGAAAAGAATTTGAAGTTGGAAGATACCATTCGTGGGTTGTAGATACCAATCTTCCTGACGAACTTGAAGCAACTTCGTTTGACGAAAACGGACAAGTAATGTCTTTAAGGCACAAAAATTATGATGTAAGAGGCGTTCAATTCCACCCAGAAAGTGTACTGACTCCAAACGGAAAAAAAATGTTAGAGAATTGGATTAAGAGTTAGTGATCAGTTTCAGAATTTTAGTATTCAGTCACAGTTTACAGTCACAGTAAAAACTTAGAACCTTAGTCTCTTAGTAACTTAGAATCTTAAAAAAAAATGAAAACTATATTAAATAAATTAATCAATCACGAAGTGCTTTCTAAAGAAGAAGCGAAACTAGTGTTAATTAATATCTCAACAGGTCAATATAATCCAAGCCAGATTTCGGCATTTTTGACTGTTTTTATGATGCGAAGCATAACAATCGATGAGCTTTCGGGATTTCGCGAAGCCTTATTAGAATTATGTATTCGTGTCGATTTATCTGCCTATAACACCATCGATTTATGCGGAACGGGTGGCGATGGAAAAGACACTTTCAACATTTCGACTTTAGCTTCTTTTGTTTCTGCAGGAGCCGGAATTAAAATTGCCAAACACGGAAATTACGGTGTTTCCTCTATTTCAGGATCGAGCAACGTGATGGAAAAAATGGGAATTAAATTCAGCAATGATCCTGACTTTTTAGAAAAATGCATCGATCAGGCTGGAGTTTGTGTTTTACACGCTCCCCTATTTCATCCTGCAATGAAAAATGTTGGACCAATCAGAAAAGAACTGGCTGTAAAAACGTTTTTCAATATGTTGGGGCCAATGGTAAATCCATCTTTTCCACAAAATCAATTGGTTGGGGTTTTCAACTTAGAATTGGCAAGAATGTATGCCTATTTATATCAAAACACCGATGTTAATTTCACCATCTTACATTCGCTTGACGGCTATGATGAAATTTCATTAACTGGCCCAACCAAAACAATTTCGAACCACATGGAAGGAATGTTAAATCCTGACGATTTTGGCGTTCATCTTTTATCTCAAACCGAAATTGAAGGAGGTAAAACCATCGAAGAATCGGCTGAAATCTTTACCAATATCATTTCTGGAAAAGGAACCGAAGCCCAAAACAATGTAGTTTGTGCCAATGCCGCAATGGCAATCGCAACCGTTACAAAATGTTCTCCAAAAGAAGGTTTTGAATTAGCAAAAGAAAGTCTTTTGTCAGGAAAAGGACTAAAAGCTTTACAGAAATTACAAGAGTTAAGTAAATAAATTTGTTTCAAGTTTCAGCTTTCAAGTTGTTTGAACGTTCGACAAACTTGAAACCTGAAACTTAAAACTTGAAACCAATCAACACAATGAATATCCTAGATAAAATAATAATAGACAAGAAACGAGAAGTTATTTTAAAGAAATCAATCATTCCGGTTTCTCAATTGGAAGCTTCGGTATTTTTTGGAAAACAAACTATTTCTCTTAGTCAGAAACTAAAAGAAAGTAATTCCGGAATTATAGCAGAACACAAACGTCGTTCTCCTTCAAAATCAATCATCAACAATAATTTTACGGTTGAAGAAGTAGTAAAAGGTTATGAAGATGCCGGAGCTTGCGGAATCTCCGTTTTAACAGATGGAAAGTATTTTGGAGGATCCTTAGACGATTTACTTTTGGCAAGAGCATCTGTAAATATTCCGCTTTTACGAAAAGAATTTATTGTAGACGAATACCAAATCTTAGAAGCCAAAGCACATGGCGCCGATTTAATCCTTCTAATTGCAGCAGTTTTAACGAGAGAAGAAATAAAATCTTTATCTGAATTTGCTAAGAAACTAGGTTTAGAAGTTTTACTGGAAGTTCACAATCAGGAAGAATTAGAAAAATCAATTATGCCAAGTTTGGACATGATTGGTGTGAATAACAGAAACCTGAAAACATTTGAAGTAAGTTTAGATTTCAGTAAAGATTTAGCATCGCAAATTCCTGACGATTTTGTAAAAGTTTCGGAAAGCGGTATTTCATCAGTAGAAGCTATTCAAGAACTAAAACCTTACGGTTACAAAGGTTTCTTAATTGGAGAAAACTTCATGAAAACCGATAATGCGGGACAATCCGCAACAGAATTCATCAGTCAAATAAACCAATAAGATTTGCCACAAAGTCACAAAGGCGCAAATTTAACTTGTACTCGTTTGTAAAAAAACTTAGTGTCTTGGCGTCTTAGCGACAAAAAAACAATTAAAACTTAGTGTCTTAGCGCCTTCGCGGCAAAAAACAAATAAAAAAATGAAACTTAAAATATGCGGTATGAAATATCCTGAAAATATTCTCGAAGTAGGCGCACTTTTGCCTGACTATATGGGATTTATTTTCTGGGAAAAATCCGCGCGATATTTTGACGGAACTATTCCTGAATTGATCAAAACAGTCAAAAAAGTGGGTGTTTTTGTAGATCAAAGTCAGGAAGAAATTCTGGAGAAAGTCGCAAAATACAATTTACAAGCCGTTCAGTTACACGGAAATGAATCCGTTGAATTTTTATCGGAACTAAAAGAACAATTACCTAAAAAAGTCGAAATCATAAAAGTATTTTCAGCCGATGAAAGTTTTGATTTCGAAGTTATAAAACCTTTTGAGCCAGTCTGCGATTATTTTTTGTTTGATACCAAAGGAAAACTTCCGGGCGGCAACGGAACAACATTTGACTGGACCATATTAAAAAAATACAATTCCAAGAAACCTTTCTTTTTAAGTGGTGGCATTGGAATGAAAGAATTAAAAGCCATTGAAGAAATTTCAAAAACCAATTTACCAATTTACGCTGTCGATGTAAATAGTAAATTTGAAATTGAACCAGGGCTGAAAAACAGAAATTTATTTAGCAATTTCAAACGAAAATTTGATGTTGCCAACTTTTAAAATTTAAAAAAATGAGTTTTAACGTTAACGAAAAAGGATATTACGGAGAATTTGGAGGAGCTTACATTCCCGAAATGTTATATCCAAATGTAGAAGAACTACGCCAGAAATACTTAAGCATAATGGACGAACCAGATTTTAAAGCGGAGTTCAACCAATTGCTTAAAGATTATGTCGGACGACCAAGTCCGTTGTATTTTGCAAAACGCTTATCAGAAAAATACAATACAAAGGTTTATCTAAAAAGAGAAGACTTAAATCATACCGGAGCGCATAAAGTTAATAACACAATCGGGCAGATTTTATTAGCTAAACGTTTAGGTAAAAAAAGAATCATTGCCGAAACCGGCGCTGGTCAACACGGTGTAGCAACTGCAACAGTTTGTGCATTAATGGGAATTGAATGTATCGTTTACATGGGCGAAATTGACATTGCACGTCAGGCACCAAACGTAGCGCGTATGAAAATGTTAGGCGCAGAAGTTCGTCCGGCACTTTCAGGTTCACGAACTTTAAAAGATGCGACAAACGAAGCGATTCGTGACTGGATTAACAATCCTGTGGATACGCATTATATTATTGGATCTGCAATTGGACCGCATCCTTATCCGGATATGGTAACACGTTTTCAGAGTATTATCTCGGAAGAAATCAAATGGCAGTTAAAAGAAAAAGAAGGTCGCGAGAAGCCTGATTATGTTGTAGCTTGTATTGGTGGCGGAAGTAATGCAGCCGGGACTTACTATCATTTTTTACACGAACCAGAAGTTGGAATCATTGCAGTTGAAGCGGCAGGAAAAGGAGTTGATAGCGGTCATAGTGCCGCTACGAGTAAATTAGGAAAAGTTGGTGTTATTCACGGTTGTAAAACGCTGTTGATGCAAACTCCAGACGGACAAATTACAGAACCGTATTCTATTTCGGCTGGATTAGATTATCCCGGAGTTGGCCCATTGCACGCGCATTTAGCACAAACCGGACGTGGAGAATTTTTCTCAGTAACCGATGATGATGCCATGAATGCAGGTTTACAATTGACAAAATTAGAAGGGATTATTCCAGCCATTGAAAGTGCTCATGCCTTTGCCGTTTTGGATCAAAAGAAATTCAAACCGACAGATGTTGTGGTAATTAGTCTGTCCGGACGTGGCGATAAAGATTTAGATAATTATATTGATTACTTTAAATTGTAATAAAAATTGTAATTTGGACATTGGTTTTTAAAATCGCCAACGCTAACAAATAACGAGAAAAATCATAATTATGGAACTATTATTCTCATACGGAACACTAAGATCGAAACAAATTCAGATGCAGATTTTTAATAAAGTTTTAGTTGGAACTCAAGATCAAATATTGGGTTACAAATTAAAAAGTTTACAAATTGAAGAAGAATTTGGAATGGCTGATTATGTTGTTGCAGTGCCTAGCGAAAATCTGGAAGACATTATACATGGTGCTGTTTTTGAAGTGACTAATAACGAATTATTAAAAGTCGATCAGTTTGAATCTAATTCTTATAAAAGAGTTCAGGTTAAACTAAAATCAGGAAGAACGGCGTGGATTTATACAGAAAATAAATAATCGCTAAATATATTACGATAAAAAACTTAACCGATTTTGGAAATCGGTTAAGATAAAAAATACATATTAATGAACAGAATAACTCAAAAATTACAAGAAGATAAAAAGATCCTTTCGATCTATTTTTCTGCAGGTTATCCCAACTTAAATGATACCGTGCAGATTATTCAGGACTTAGAAAAAAACGGAGTTGATTTAATCGAAATCGGACTTCCGTTTAGTGATCCTTTGGCAGACGGGCCGACCATTCAGGCGAGTTCTACACAGGCACTTCATAACGGAATGACGACTCAGATTCTTTTCGACCAGCTAAAAAACATCCGCGAAAGCGTAAAAATTCCATTGATTATTATGGGATATTTTAATCCGATGTTGCAATATGGCGTTGAAGCTTTCTGTAAAAAATGTGCCGAAATTGGAATTGACGGTTTAATTATTCCTGATCTTCCGGTTGACGTTTACGCTGATGAATACAAAGCAATTTTCGATAAATACGGATTAATCAATGTATTCTTAATTACCCCGCAAACTTCAGACGAAAGAATTCGTTTTATCGACAGCGTTTCAAACGGATTTATTTATATGGTAAGTTCTGCAAGTGTTACAGGATCACAATCTGGGTTTGGAAATACTCAGGAAACTTATTTCGAAAGAATTGCTGCAATGAATTTGAAAAATCCTCAAATTGTTGGTTTCGGAATTTCGAATAAAGAAACTTTCAATCAGGCTACTAAATATGCTAAAGGTGCAATTATTGGAAGTGCTTTTATTAAACATTTAAGCGAAAGCGGAAGCGGAAAAATTGAAAAGTTTGTTGGAGGGATTCGATAAAATAACTTTCAAATGAAACACTCTTTAATTTTATTACTCTGTTCGTTAGTAATTTCATGTCAAAAAATCGAAACTAAAAATTTAGTTGGAATCTGGAAAACGAAAGATTTTCTTGATACTACAAATAATAATTTTGAGGATAAAATAATATTCACTAAAGACAATTTGCTTATTATTGAAATAGTCTCTAAAGGGAAAGTGGTTAATAAAGAAACTGGAACTTATGAATTGAAAAATGATACGATTACTATAAAATTTAATAATCAATATTCATTTGATTTTAGAATTTTAAAGCTAGATGAATCCGAAATGGAGTTATTAAATATTAAAGAAAACAAAGTCATTAAATATATTAAATAATCACATTATTGTTCTAGAAAAGCTGAAACGCAAAAGTGTTTCAGCTTTTTTTTGGTCCAAAATATCGAAACCGTTTTATGTTAATATTGTGTTAAAATAAAATTAAACAAGCGTTTAAATTAAACAACTGTTTAATTTTGCATCCGATTAGAAACAATACCATGTCACAGATTGAATTAAACGACAAAAAAATTCAGATTCTTAATGTTGCTGAAAAGCTATTTTCTGAGAAAGGATTTGAGGGTACATCTATACGGGACATCTCCAAAGAGGCAAAAATCAACATTGCCATGGTTTCGTATTATTTTGGTTCAAAAGAAAGACTTCTGGAAGCTCTGATTTTTCACAAAACTGTTGATTTAAAATTGCAACTCGAAAATTTATTGCAGGAAAACATCCAACCTCTTGAAAAAGTCAATAAATTAATCGAAATTTACATTAACAGAATTTGTCTTAACAAAGGGATTTACAGGGTTTTACATTTTGAACTTTACAATAAAAAAAGAGAAAAAAGCCTTCAGGCTTTTACTGAACTTAAAAAAGGAAATTTAAAATCAGTAGAAAGCATTATCAAGCAGGGTCAATCTCAGGGAGTTTTTAGAAAAGATATTAATATCCAGCTTATTACCCCAACAATTATTGGAACCTTTTTTCACTTTCACATGAATCGCTCTTTCTTCGAGGAATTATTTGATTTAAAAACGGAAGAAATGTTTAACAATTACATTAAAAACGATCTTACAAAGCACATTCAACAAACTATAAAAGCGCTACTTGTTTATGAAAATTAGTCAATTAATGCTCTTTGGAGTTTTCTTTATAGGAATATCTTCAGTAGAAGCACAAGAAAAAACAAGTTTAACTTTAGATGAAGCCGTAAAAATGGCCTGGGAAAAGAGTAACGAAGTTACGCTTGCCAACACTAAGGTAAACACCAAAAAACACGAGTTAACAGCCGTAAAAAACAATCAGTATCCGGATCTTAAAATTTCCGGTCAATATCAGCGCCTTACAAAAGCTTCTATTGATATGCACAACGAAGGTGAAAGTGCTGCCACTCTGGCTTCTCCGGATCGTGCAATGCTTGGAATGGCAAATTTAAGCTTACCTATTTTTGCCGGTTTTAAAATCCAAAGCAGTATTGATGCTTACGACAGCATGTATGAAGCTGAAACTGCTAATGCTGCAAAAACTAAAGAAGATGTTGCTTTAAAAGTAATTACGTATTACACTGCTTTGTACAAAGCGCAAAAAACTTTAGATGTTTTAAACGAAAATCAAAAAAGTGCTAAACAGCGTGTAACAGATTTTACAGAATTAGAAAAAAACGGAATTATTCCGAGAAATGATTTGTTGAAAGCACAATTATTAGTTTCAAAGACACAATTATCTATTGATGAAGCTAAAAATAACTTAAACAATATTAATTTTTATCTGACAACTTTATTGAAAATGGCTCCTGAAACACAACTTCAGGTAAATGAGGCTGATTTCTTTAATTTAAAAACCAATAATGCTCCAACAACTGATGCATTAGCGTTGGAAAGCAGAAAAGATTTAGAAGCAATCCGCTTACAGTCTAAAGCTTCAGAGGCAAATATTAAAATTGCAAAAGCAGGTTATTACCCAACGCTTTCTTTGCTTGGAGGTTATACAGCTTTAGATCTGAAAGATATTATTACGGTGAAATATGCAATGAATTTTGGTTTAGGCTTATCTTATGATTTATCGGGAATTCTAAAAAACAGTGCTCACGTTAAAGAAGCGGAAAGCAGAGCTTTGGAAGTAAAAAATACCGAAGCAATCATGACAGACCGTATTAAAGTTGAAGTTCAGAAATCTCTTGAGGATTATGACTTAGCCATCAACCAAAGTGTGGTGTATGAAGAAGCTCTACAACAAGCTGCTGAAAATTACAGATTGGTAAAAGATAAATTTGACAACGGTCTTGCGGATACTAATGACTTAGTTGAAGCAGATGTTGAACAACTAAGCGCAAAAATTAATACAGCTGTTGCAAAAGCAACAATCATTCAGAAATACTACGAATTACTTTCAGTATCAGGACAATTATCACAATCATTCAATCTTTCTAAAATATAATCGATAGCTCTCATGGAAAAGAAAAAGACAAATAAAAAATTCATCATCATACTAGCCGTTTTGGTTTTAGGGGGAGGAACTTACGGAATATCAAAATACTTACACTCTCAGGCTCACGAAGAAACAGATGATGCTCAAATCGAGAAAAGAATGAATCCGATTATCCCGAGAGTTTCAGGATATATCAGCAAAGTTTATGTGAAAGATAATGATTATGTAAAAAAAGGAGATACTTTGTTTACTATCGATAAAAGAGATTATCAATTAAAGATTGATGAAGCAAATGCTGCTTTATTAGGAGCTGAAGGTCAATTTGAAGCTGCAAAAGCTGATATTGGAAGTGCTTATGCAAGTATTTCGGTTTCTGACGCTCAAATGAGATCTGCAAGCGGTTCTATCGAAAGTGCAAAAATCAGATTGAGACAGCTTACAAACGATTATAACCGTTACAATAACTTGTACAAAACGCATACTATTACAAAACAACAGTATGAGCAGGCTTTAACAGCAAAAGAAGAAGCTGAAAACCAGGTACGTGTATTAGAGCAACAACAAAAAGCTACATCTTACCAAAAATCGGTTATTCAGTCAAAATCTAAAGTTTCTGACAAACAAACTGAAGTTGCTGCAGCGAATATTAAAAAAGCAAAAACAATGTTGGATGTTGCCCATTTAAATCTTTCTTATACTGTAGTTACAGCTGCTATTGACGGTCAGGTTTCTAAAGTAGATATTCAGCCGGGACAATTAGTTCAACCTGGACAATCTTTATTCTACATCATTAACAATAATGAAGCTTGGGTTGTAGCTAACTTTAAAGAAACACAATTAAATAAAATGGTTGTGGGTCAAAAAGTAGGCTTAAAAGTAGATGCTTATCCAAACTATGAGTTTAAAGGAACCGTATCTTCTTTCTCTCCTGCAACAGGATCTCGTTTTTCATTATTACCTCCTGATAACGCAACAGGAAACTTCGTAAAAACAATTCAGAGATTACCAGTAAAAATCACAATCGACGAATCTAACGATCCTGAAAAAGTAAAACTTTTAAGACCAGGAATGAACGTTGATGTTGATGTACATTTAAAATAAAACATGGCAGGAGCAGTACAAGCAGACGACGATTTAGTAGAATACGGTTTCAGACGAGTTATCATTACGATTACAGCAGTACTTTGTGCACTGCTGGAAATCGTAGATACTACGATTGTAAACGTAGCGCTGACAGACATGCGCGGAAGTCTTGGTGCTACCTTGACCGATGTGGCATGGGTTATTACAGCATACGCAATTGCGAATGTTATTGTAATTCCGATGACGAGCTGGCTATCACAGCAATTTGGGAGACGTAATTATTTTGTGGCTTCCATTATAATATTTACAGTCTGTTCATTTTTATGTGGTAATGCCACCAATATTTGGGAACTTGTAGCCTTCCGATTCGTACAAGGTATGGGTGGTGGAGCGCTGCTGGTAACAGCCCAAACGATTATTACAGAGAGTTATCCCGTGGCAAAGCGTGGTATGGCACAGGCTATTTACGGAATGGGTGTAATTGTTGGTCCAACTTTAGGTCCGCCTTTGGGAGGATATTTAGTAGATAATTATTCCTGGCCGTATATTTTCTATATCAATATTCCATTAGGAATTATTGCTACCATTTTGGCATTAACTTTTGTTAGAAGTCCGAAATATGGGGAAAAATTAAAAGCCAATCAGGTTGACTGGTGGGGGATTATTTTGTTGAGTACTTTTATTGGATCTTTACAATTTGTATTGGAACATGGACAACAAGACGACTGGTTTAATGATTCTTTAATTATAACCTTAAGTGTTGTCACAGTTCTTGGATTGGTTTTGTTTATCTGGAGAGAGCTCACATACAAACATCCAATTGTGAACTTAAGTGTTCTAAAAGATGGAAATTTAAGAATTGGAACCATAATGTGTTTCATCTTAGGTTTCGGTTTATACGGTTCAACGTTAATTATTCCAATTTACACACAGTCAATATTAGGATGGACAGCAACTGATGCAGGTTTACTATTGATTCCGGGATCTATTACAACGGCTATAATGATGCCATTTGTAGGGAATATGATTCAGAAAGGTGTACCACAGGGTTATATGGTTGGAGTAGGATTTTTAATTTTCTTCTTCTTTACCTTTATGATGTACAGCCGCATGACACCGGACACTGGTGTTGAACATATGTACTGGCCTTTAATTTTAAGAGGAGTTGGATTAGGATTGCTTTTCGTTCCAATTACAACACTTTCTCTTTCAACATTAAAAGGAAAACAAATTGGTGAAGGAGCTGCATTTACCGGAATGATGCGTCAGTTAGGTGGATCTTTTGGTATTGCGATTATTACCACTTTCATCACACGTTTTAGCCAGTCTCACCGAGTAGATTTGATAAACAATTTAGATCCGGCCAAATTTGAAGTGCAACAACGAATTGCAGGAATGCAGCACGCTTTTATGGCAAAAGGATATAGCGCTGATGTTGCTCTGAAAAAAGCATATCAGGCAATCGAAATGTCTGTCATGAAACAAAGTACCGTAATGGCTTATATGGATATTTTCCTTTATTTAGGAATTATGTTTTTATGTTGCATACCGATTATTCTCTTTATTAAAAAAGGGAAGAACAAAATTAGTGCAGCCGACGCAATGCACTAATAATAATAATAATTTTATAATACGCAGAAACGCCGAATTCATCATTTAGAATTCGGCGTTTATTTTTTTATTTAACCACAAAGGACTCGAAAAATTTTAATTTCGAGAATCGTTAAAACGCAAAGTTCGCAAAGCTTTGTGATAAAAACTTTGCGAACTTTGCGTAAACTTTGCGTCTTTGCGGTAAAAAAACTTAGCATCTTAGTACCTTAGCATCTTCAAAAAATCTATCTCGTAAAAACCAAATGATTTCCTTTAGAAAGATTAGCATCAAACTGATACCCTTCGTAATTAAATCCTTTTAAATCATCAATAGTTTCGGCATTCGTATCAATAATATAACGCACCATCATACCTCTCGCCTTTTTGGCGAAAAAGCTGATCATTTTTAATTTCCCGTCTTTATAATCCTTAAAGTCAGGAGTGATAACAGGAACTTTTAAAGCTTTTACATCTACAGCAGAAAAATATTCGTTACTTGCTAAATTCACAAATAATTCGTCTTTTTTCAATTCTTTGTTTAAAGCTTTTGTAACAGTTGGTTTCCAGAATTCGTGCAGGTTTTTAGATTCGCCCACAGGCATTTTTGTCCCCATTTCCAGACGATACGCCTGCATTAAATCTAAGGGTTTCAACAGACCATAAAGTCCGGA
Organism: Flavobacterium notoginsengisoli; assembly: GCF_042686225.1. Lineage (NCBI taxonomy): Bacteria > Pseudomonadati > Bacteroidota > Flavobacteriia > Flavobacteriales > Flavobacteriaceae > Flavobacterium > Flavobacterium notoginsengisoli. The sequence continues at coordinate 196,082 of NZ_JBHUOT010000004.1, read as the reverse complement.
TAAAATTCTCAATTTATCTTGCAAAACATCTAATTTTTCTAACGGAATGGTATAAGCATCCAAACCAGTATAAACATCACCGTCAAAAGTATACACTGCAGGACGTGCATTTTCTGGAGTAAATGGTGTCTTCCAATCCTGATTACGTTTCCAGTTCAGGTCGGCTAATTTGTCTGAAATCGACATTAATTCTGACAATTCAGCCGGCTTTTTTTGTTTTACTACTTTATGAACCACTTTTGCTTCTTTTAAAAATGAAGGTTCAGTATATTGAGATGTTGGTAATTCTTTTTCGAAATTCAGTGATTTCGCAGGAGATATAACAATTTTCATGTGTGCATTTTTCTATGATTCAAAAATACAAATTGCAATTTTAAAAATTGATTATCGTAATTGATTTGTTTTATGAGAGCATAGTTTTTTTTGCCACGAATTCACGAATTAACTTTTTATAATCTTTGAGCATAATTTCTAATGAATTCGTGTAATTCATTACTCTAATTTATTCGAAATGATTTAGATTAATTCGTGAATTCGTGGCGGATAAAAATTTAGATTATGTCAAAACCACGAATTATTTTTCATTCTTTGAATATGATTTCGGATAAATTCGCTTAATTCAACTTTGCTATTTTTTATTTTCATAAAATTCAATTGAAAAATTGTGAATTTACTCAAAAAAATAGGCTATAGATTATAAAAGGCATTTTCTATGTTGTAAATTTGCAACCATAAAATTCCAAAAACATTTTCAATACAAAAATTGAAAGTTGTATTCTAAATAATAGCCACGAATTCACGAATTAACTTTTTAAAAATTAATTAGAAAAATTCGTGAATTCGTGGCGGAAAAAATTTAGATCATGACCAAAATATTGTATCAACAGGAAAGTTATCAGATAATAGGAATTTTATTTGATGTTCATAGAAATTTAGGTGGAGGCTTTTCTGAAATTGTATATAAAGATGCTATAGAATACGAGCTCAAAAAAGCAAATATTCCATTTGAAAGAGAAAAAGAATATTTAGTAAATTATAAAGACATTATTTTAGATCACAGGTTTTATGCTGATTTTGTTTTGTTTGATAAAATTATACTTGAAATAAAATCAAGTGATTTTCTACATCCAAAATATATTTCACAGTGTCTTAATTATTTAAAAGTGTCCAAAAATAATTTAGCTATTCTAGCGAACTTTAATTCTAACTCTCTTGAACACAAACGTATTATTTTATAAAAATTAGTGAATTCGTGGCGATACAAACAAACTATAAAACTGCTTTACAAAACAAAATCTTCGATATCATTTCGAAAGCTTCTCAGGAATTAAATGTTGACTCTTATGTAATAGGAGGATTTGTCCGTGATTTGCTTTTAAATCGAGGTTCCAAAAAAGATATCGACGTTGTGGCAGTTGGAAGCGGTATCGAATTGGCGCTTAAAGTTTCTGATTTACTTCCGAACAAACCAAAAGTTCAGGTTTTTAAAACGTACGGAACAGCGATGCTTCGTTTTGAAGATACCGATATTGAATTTGTCGGTGCACGAAAAGAATCTTATACCCGAGACAGCCGAAATCCAATTGTGGAAAACGGAACTTTACAAGATGATCAAAATCGTCGTGATTTTACGATTAACGCTTTGGCACTTTCTTTAAACAAAAATAATTTTGGAGATCTTTTAGACCCTTTTAACGGTTTAACCGATTTAGAAAACAAAACCATCAAAACGCCTTTGGATCCAGATATTACGTATTCTGATGATCCTTTGCGAATGTTGCGTGCTATTCGTTTTGCCACTCAGTTGAATTTTGAAATTGAAGAAAATTCATTGAATGCCATCACAAAAAATGCTGATCGTATTAAAATTATTTCTGGCGAAAGAATTGTAGATGAATTGAACAAAATTCTTTCTACGCCGAAACCTTCAACTGGATTTTTACTTTTATATAAAACTGGACTTTTAGATTTAATCTTACCTGAATTAACAGCTTTAAATCAGGTGGAAGAAATTGAAGGTCATACGCATAAAAACAACTTTTATCATACGCTTGAAGTTGTCGATAACATTTGCCCAAATACAGATGATGTTTGGTTACGTTGGTCGGCTTTATTGCATGATATTGGAAAAGCACCAACAAAGCGTTTCACTAAAAAACAAGGTTGGACTTTTCACGGACATGAGTTTTTGGGTGGAAAAATGGCGAAAAAAATATTCGAACGTTTGCACATGCCATTAAACCATAAAATGAAATTCGTTCAGAAAATGGTCATTATGAGTTCACGCCCGATTGTTTTGGCACAGGATATTGTAACGGACAGTGCAGTACGCCGTTTAGTTTTTGATGCTGGCGAAGATGTTGAAGATTTAATGACTTTGTGCGAAGCTGATATCACAACCAAAAACCCATCGAAATTCAAAAAATATCATAAAAACTTTGAAATCGTCCGCAAGAAAATTGTAGAAGTAGAAGAACGCGATCATGTTCGTAATTTTCAGCCGCCAATTACTGGTGAAGAAATTATGGAAATGTTTGATTTAAAACCTTCACGAGAAATTGGAGTTTTGAAAGAAGCCGTTAAAGAAGCCATTTTAGAAGGTATTATTCCAAATGAATATCAGGCTGCTTATGATTTTGTGATTAAAAGAGCGGCAAAATTGGGCTTACAAAAAGTTGAAAAATAAGTATTATTTAATAAAATGAAAAAAGAGAATAAATCAGTAATCATTTGGTTACTATCGGGCTGTGTTTTATTGTTTTTAATGGTTGTTGTGGGAGGAATTACCCGTTTAACCAATTCAGGTTTATCTATGACTGACTGGCATTTGGTAACCGATACCTTCCCTCCTTTGACAGATGCAAAATGGCAGGCAGCTTTTGATGAATATAAAAAGTTTCCGGAATACCAGAAAATCAATATTCACAACGATTTTCAGTTGTCAGATTATAAATTCATTTATTTCTGGGAATGGTTTCACCGTTTCATTGGCCGTATTATTGGTTTGGTTTTCTTTGTTCCTTTTGTTTACTTTTTAGCAAAAAAGAAATTAGATACGCCAACTATTAAAAAATGCATTGTGCTTTTGGCAATGGGAGGTTTCCAGGGATTTTTAGGCTGGTTTATGGTGAGAAGTGGTTTGATTGACAATCCGGATGTAAGTCACTTTAGACTTTCATTACACCTGACTTTCGCATTTATCACTTTTGCTTATACGCTTTGGGTCGCTCTGGATTTGATTTATCCTGAAAGAAATATCAATAAAATTTTACCGCTTCGTAAAATTGCACGTTATGCCTTAGTGGCTTTATTGATTCAGATTATTTATGGAGGATTTGTTGCCGGGTTAAACGCGGGATTAATTCACAATCATTGGCCATTAATGAGTGACGGAGAATTTATTCACGAATCGGTTTTTATTGAACAGTCCAGTTTAATTAAGAATTTGATTGAAGGAAAAAGCGGTGTTCAGTTTGTACACAGGACTTTTGCTTATGTTGTGGTAGCAGCTATTTTATTTCTTTTCTTTAAAAGCAAAAAATACACACTTACAAGAACACAGTCAAACGGAATTAATACTTTAGTAGTTTTTGTTTTTATCCAATTCTTACTTGGCGTATTTACTTTATTATACAGCGTTCCTTTGGCATTGGGATTAATTCACCAGATTATGGCATTTTTCCTTTTAAGTGCGATGACATTTACTTTACATAGATTGAGTAAATAAAAATATATAAAAGGAAAAGGAGTCTTAAAATTTAAGACTCCTTTTTTTATTTAATCGATTTCACTTCTAAGAATTAAAATCTGTAATAATCTATTTTTATCCCAGCCAGGATTTAAAATCCTGTACTTTCTCACGACTCACAACTACCTCATCCTCTTTATAACTTGGTAAAATCACTTTTAAACGTGAATTGGTATAAACCTGAATTTCTTTAATTGCTTTTAACGGCACAATAAATTTTCTGCTTACGCGAAAGAAATCTTTTTTATCCAGTTCCTGCTCTAAAATCTCTAAAGTCGAATCGATCAAATAATCACGATTTTCGTAGGTATGGATATATGTTCCTTTATTTTCGCTGAAAAAACATTCGATTTCTTCTGTCGTAATAACTTTTAAATGCTGTCCTATTTTAACGGTAAACCTTTTTTTATACGCCTTTTCGAAAGGATTGGAAAGCATTTGACGAATCTGCTCAAAGTCCAATTGCATATTTGAAGTTTCTGCTGCTTTCGGCATTCGGGTTTTAAATTTAGAAACTGCCGTTTCCAGATCATCTTCATCAATTGGTTTTAGAAGATAATCGATACTATTTAATTTAAAAGCTTTTAATGCATATTCATCATAAGCTGTTGTAAAAATGATAGCACTTTTAATATCAATCTTTTCAAAAATTTCAAACGACAAACCATCTGATAATTGGATATCCAGAAAAATCAAATCCGGATGCGGATTGTTTTCAAACCATTCGATAGATTCTTCAACTGAATGAAGCATCGTTTCTACTTTTACCTCTAACTTTTCAAGTTTTCTTTGCAGTAATCTTGCAGCTGGTTTTTCGTCTTCTATAATTAATGTGACCATTTATTAAACTGTAAAATTTGAAAAAATATGAGTTCAAAGTTACTCCCATTTATTTTTATTTGAATTGTCTTTATCCATATATTTTTGAATTTTTCTTTGCTCCCAGTCAGAACCAAAAAACCATTCTGAACTAAAAACAGACAATCCGTGTGCTGCTAAACCAATTCCCCAAAAGAATGCTGTTGAATAAGTATGCCATTCTGATAAACCGCTGAAATCAATTCCTTCTGTAAAATTGCCTCTGGTTAAACTCGATACAATAATAATCAGATTTACAATTATATAAACTTTTAAATGCGAATAAAATCCCTTTATCTTTTTTACTTTTTTGTAAGCTGCATTGTAATTTTCATCTGTGCTAAATTCTCCCGAATATTGGCTGGCATATTCCTCGTACATATGTCTTCTAAAACGTCGTCCCATAATGCTATGATTTAAAAACTATTATTTCCACTTATTTTTATTCTGTTTTTCCTTTTCCATAAACTCTTTGATTTTTCTTTCTTCCCATTCTTTACCCATTGACGGAAAAACTTCAAAAACCTTTAATCCATGAAAAACTACTCCTATTCCCCACCATAATAATGGCCAGAAAAACCATAAATACTGCGGCGATGTGTATAGGTTTATAAAAATTAAAATTGCATTTACTAATACGAAAGCCACCAGGTTTCCATAAAAACCTTTTATGTTTTCGACTTTTTTTCTAGCCTGAAGGTATCTGTCCTCTTCGTTTAAATTCATTTCCATGATTACTCCCATTTTTGTTTTTTTTCTCTTTTATCTAAAATACTTTTTACTTTACGTGCCTCCCATTCTTCATCAAAAATCTTGAAAGAAGCAAAAACATCAATTGCTGAACCTATGTATACTGCTGACCATATAATCATTACTACACCATTTAAAAACTGAATTGGAAAAACGTTCAAAGGCAGTTCTGTATATTCTTTTAAAAGAAAAAGAGTCATTCCAATGATATAAAGAAAGGTATGCTTATAAAAAGATTTCAGCTTCAAAACTTTCTTACTGGCCAACTGTTTCAGTTCCTGTTTTTCCTGATCGGTATTAAAATTAGTTTCCATACTTATTCCCAGGTTTTTCTATTCTGTTCTTTTTCCATGATTTCTCTGATCTTTTTCTCTTCCCATTTTTTATTAAAAAAAGGAGGAAAACTAAAAACTTTCAGTCCGTGTAAAATGATTGCCATTCCCCAGCCCATCAAACACCATAAAAACCATAAATATCCAGGCGAAGTCATTAAATTAACGAAAATTACAATTGGATTTACCAGTACATAAACTGTAAGATGCTCATAAAACTCTCTAATTTCTTTTACTTTTTTCTGAGCATCGTAATAACGATCTGCTTCTGTAAAATCTTTTTCCATGATTATTTCCAGGTTTTTTGTTTGTTGTCTCTTTCCATAATCTCTCTAATCTTTCTTTCTTCCCAATCGGAGCTGTAACCAAACACTTTAAAAGCGTGCATGGCAACTCCAAATCCCCATCCTAAAGCAGAAAACCAAAACCATTGGAATCCTGGTGAAAACCTTAAATTGATAAAAATTAAAAGCGGAATCACACAACAATAAGAAATGACATTGGCATAAAATCCTTTCAGTTCCTCCACTCTTTTTTTAGCTCTGTAATAGGCTTTTGCTTCGTCGTTAAAATCTGCATTTGCTTCCATAGCTGCAATTTGTTTTGTTAAAATTGGAATTCTAACCGTGAAATTATTTTCGTCTTGCTCTACAATCACTTTTCTGTCGGTAATAATTCCATATCGATTTACAATATTCTGCAGTCCAACACCTCGTCTGTCCTGCAGTACTTCTTTTTTCTGAAGATCATTTTGAATTACTAAATAATCTTTTTCAATAAATATTCTAATGTGAAGCGGTTTTTGTTCACTTACCACATTATGTTTCACCGTATTTTCAAGCAGAAGCTGCAGCGAAAGCGGTACTACTTTTGCTTCTGGACTGATGCTTTCTGATGGCAGTTCATAAAACAAACTATTTTCAAAACGCATTTTCAACAGATTCATATACGTTTTTGCGAATGATAATTCGTCTTCAACCGAAACCAATTCTTTATCTTTCTGTTCTAAAACGTATCGATAGATTTTAGATAAAGAAGTGGTAAAACGTTGCGCATTATCCGGATTTTCTTCGATCAAAGAACTTAAAACGTTCAAACTATTAAAGAGAAAATGCGGATCTATCTGATTTTTTAAACTTTCAAATTGTGCATTTGCCGTTCCTGCAATAATTTTTTGCTGTGTCAGTTCGAATTTAGAAGCTTGTTTCCATTTTATCATAAAACTTCTGGCCTGCATAAAAGTCGAAACTCCTAAAGAAAGAATGATATAAAAGAGATGTACCCATATCATTCTCGGCCCAAAAAACACGTCTAAACTCTGGTTTTGCAAGACAACAAAAATAAAATAGTTGATTGCTAAAACTACAGGAACAGTGTATAGAACCGTAACCAGAATTCCGTAATATACTCTCGTGTTAGTATGTTCTTTCCAATCCCATTTTTTATCAAGAAGTACGTTCAGGAATCCGTTACCCATACCTATTCCAAAAGAATACAGACAGCTTACAAAAAAAGTGACAAGAACATTTCGAACATTTAAATCGTCTCCTAAAAAAGCTGTGAAAATTACTGCAAAGACCATAGAAATCTTGAAACATGTTATTGTTCCACTTTTCAAATCAGTAAATAAGAGTTCACGGTCTTTCATTCTAAATCAGCTTTAATTAATTTTATTTACAAGTTTTTTGAACTTCCAAAGCTCTTTCCAATCCCCATTTTGGAGAAAAAGGCGTTTCTGGTTTAAATGTACCAAAAAGTTCGATAGCTTTATTAACTTGTGCACACAAAGGTTTTGTATCAACACCTGTCCATTTTGCACCTCCCAATTGATAATCTGCTTCACCAAAAACAGCTCTTGGGTTGTTTGGATCTAACGCTTTTGCTTTCGCGTAAGCTTCCATCACTTTTCCGGAATATTTCATTCCGTTTGTCATTGGATCTGCTACCACATATCCGGTATAGATTAAAGCCTGTAAAACGTATAGTTCTGAATTGCTTTGATCTTTTAACATTTCTGCATCTACAGCATCTTGAGCTTTTACTAATAATAACTCTATTTTAGTTTTATCTTTTTCTGTAAAAACTGATAATGTGTTTACTAATCCAACATAATAATTAGGAAGCCAGCTTGTTTTTTCTGCCGCAGCAATTCTTTCAAACATTGCAGAAGCCTCTGTATTTTTACCTTCTTTCCAAAGCCCGAAAGCTTTTCCCATTCCTTGTTCAAATTGTGTTTGTGCAGATAATAAACTGCAGATAAATAATGTAATAACTGTAATAATTTTGGTCATGATTTCTTTTTTTTTTAAAGTTTTTAAGTTACTAAGGTTCTGAGGTTTTAAGTTTTTTTTATTGATGATTAAAACTCTTTTTTCAGGTTCAAAGGTTCAGAGCTACAAAGGTTCAGAGTATTGATTTTTTTATTATTAACATTTAAAAAACTTTGCCCCTTTGTCACTTTGTTTCTTTGTCCCTTTTAATTTATACTTCAAAAGTATATCGGATTTTACTGTTTTAAAATTAAATGATACTGAGTTGTTGATTTTTGATGATGAATTGTTTCTTTTTAAGATTCTGAGTTTCTGAGATGCTTAGCTTCTAAGTTTTTTTCTTAGTATCTCAGAAGCTTAGCATCTATACCACGAACTACAAGTTTTTCAACTGATTCTCATTTTTATTCTGACTAATTGTCCAGAAAAAGCCTACGAAGAAAAATCGATCTGCGGTTGGCACAACGGCTTGTCTTTGATAAACTCCGCTTGCATCTGGTGTTTTGGCATAATCGTATCCGAAAACATTCTGTGTTCCTAAAATGTTCGAAACGGAGAAATAAAGGATTTTTTGTGTAGTCAATAAATACGCCCAGTTGAAACTTAAACTATTGTATGATTTTGTTTTACCACTCATAAATTGTGTCTGATTAGGATCATTGTATGGACGACCTGAACTAAAGCTGTTTGTAAATCCTACTTGTGATTTCCAGTCTGTAATAAAATATTTGGTTACAATTGACAAACTGTGATTCGCAATAAAATTTGGAGTTGCCATATTCGGGAAGTTTTTATATTGTCTTTCTGAGTCGATATAAGAGTACGAAATCCAATATTCTAAGTTTTTGTATAGATTGCTGTCTCTCCAAAGCAAATCGAAACCTTTAGCGTAACCTGACCCATTGTTATTGAAAACCGAATTATACTGAATATCTCTTGTATCGTATTGAACTAAGTTACTATAATCTTTATAATACAACTCTGTTCTAAGTAATTGTCCAGGTCTTGTAAATGTATAATTGAAAATATAGTGTCTTGCTTTTTCACTTTCAAACTGATGGTATTTTGAATATTTAATGTAATCAACCACAGGAGTTTGACTAAAATCTCCGTAAGCAAATGAAAACTGACTGTATTTTGAAGCTTTAAATCCTAATGAAGCCCTTGGCGCAATATTATTTTCATTTAATAAACTATTATTCGAATATCTCAAACCAACTTTTAAAGCCAGATTTTTGGAGAATGAAATATCACCTTCTGTATATGCTGCAAAAATATTAGAGTCGTAACCGTTTGCTCCTTTGATAGAAACATTGTCATCAAAATTTTGGTTGTATTTTGTAATGAAATAATCGCTACCAAAAGACAATCTGAAATAATTAGAAACTTTTTTAGACAACTTCAATTTTAACTGCGCAGCATTTTCATTACTGTCAACATCTGTAATGTCGTATTTCAATTTATTTTTACTGTAACCGTAGCTGATTCCTGAAGTTAACTGCCAACCCGTTCCAATCATTCCTTTATAAGAAGAATTCAAATAAAAGTTATTATTGTTCATATCCGTTCTTATCGGATTTTCAAAATTGATATTTTTCTGATTTAAATCGAATTTTTCTGAATCGAAAGAAGCATATAATTTGAAGATTCCGTTTGTGAATTTATATCTGTAAACAGTTTCTCCGCCAAGCGATTGATACGGATTATTCCAATCTACATTCTGAGGAATCACTGCCTGATAAGGAGCCAGATTAATATAAGCCATGTTCACACTCAAAGAACTCTTTTTCCATTTCTGCGTATTTCCAATACTCAAACCAACCGTCATTAATCCGATATCTGTTTTTTCGTGATCTTCTTCGTCATTCGTATTCAAAAGCAAAACACTGGATAAAGCTTCACCATATTCTGCTGAATAACCTCCGGTTGAGAAAGCAATTCCGCTAAACAAGAAAGGAGAAAATCGGCTTCTTGTTGGCAAATTATTTGTTGTTGCACCGTATGGCTGTGCTACTCTAACTCCATCAATAAAAGTCTGTGTTTCGCTGGCTTCCCCTCCACGCACGAACAATCGTCCGTCTTCGCCAACCGTTTGCGTTCCCGGCAAAGTTTGTAAAGCTGCTACAATATTACCTGCAGAACCTGCCGTAGTTACAATGTCTAAAGGTTTTAAAACCGAAACTCTTGCTTTATCTCCAGATTCTAAAGTTCCTGCTGTAATAACAACTGCATCCAGAGCATTCATATTTTCTCTTAGTTTTACTGTTTGATCTTTAAAATTGGCAACATCGATTTCTTTCTTGTAAGTTTCGAAAAGTAAAAAGCTCACCACTATAAATTGATTTCCCTGAGTAGTTGTTTCAAAAGAAAACTCTCCAGTTTCGGAACTGGTTGCTCCATCATAGGTTCCGTCAATATAAATATTTGCACCGGCAACTGGTTTTCCTTTTTGGTCTGTTACTTTTCCGGAAATAATATTCTGAGCAAAAGTCAAAGTGCTTAACAATAATAAAATAAAAGTAATTCTGGTTTTCATGATTATTGGTTTTTGATGAAGCAAATGTATTTTAACAATTCCTGTTAAAAAATATATAATAACCCAATTGTAGAATTTCGAGGATGAGTTGTAAAATACTAATTTGTATCTTAGCTAGGAATTCCAAAATCATCATTTTATGTCAGAAAGTAAACGAATTTCAAATCTATATCAATCCATTTATAATGGAAATCCGTGGTTGGAAGTAAATCTTGCCAACACTTTAAAAAATGTAACAGCAGAGCAAGCTTACCGAAAAGCAAATCCAAATTTAAACACGATTTGGGAGATTGTAAACCACCTTATACAGTGGAGAAGAAATATTTTAGAGCGCATGCAGGGCGAAGTTATTGTAACGCCGGATCATAATTATTTTGTTCCTGTTTTAGATCCCTCTGAAGCCGCTTGGGAACAATCGCTTCAAACATTAAGTAAATCGCAAGATTCATGGAATAGCTTTTTTGAAGAGTTTAATGATGAAGATTTAGCCAAAATATATGTAAATAACGGTCATACTTATTATGAACATATTCATGGTATTATTCAGCATGATGTTTATCATTTGGGACAGATTGTTATTTTGAAGAAATTATTAAACACATAACAACTATGAAAAACTTCATTTTTTTTCTAGCTTTTTTATTCTTTTCTACAACCGGCTGCTTTTCGCAGGAAACGGAAGCCAAATATGATGAAAAACTGGCAAAATCTTTAAATGCCGATGAGTACGGAATGAAGAAATATGTTTTCTGTTTACTAAAGTCAGGAAGCAATACAACGGCATCAAAAGAAGAAACCAAAAAACTATTTGAAGGCCACATGGTCAACATTACTAAATTAGCCGAAGAAGGAAAACTGGTTGTTGCCGGACCTTTTATGAAAAACGACAGAAACTATCGGGGTATTTTCATTTTTAATGTAGAAACTGTCGAAGAAGCAAAAAAACTTGTAGAAACAGATCCTGCCATAAAAGCCAATTTATTCGAAGCCGAATTAACGCCTTGGTATTGTACCGCAGCTTTACAGGAAACTGTAAAAATACACGAGAAAATTACCAGGACGAAAATGTAATACCTTATATGAAAACAGAAAAAGAAAAAATGATCTCCGGCGAATATTACAATGCCTTTGATCCGGAATTAGTAAAAGGCCGTCGAACAGCCAAAAATCTTTTACACAGCTTAAATGTAAAAGAATATAGGGTTACCAAAAAAGCTAAAGAAATTTTAAAAGAACTGATTCCAAACACAGGAGAAGGTTTTTATATCGAACCACCTTTTCATTGTGATTATGGTTATAATATTTTTTGTGGAGACAACGTTTATTTCAATGTAAATTGTGTTGTTTTGGACTGTGCACCCGTAAACATTGGATCAAACGTATTTATTGCGCCAAACGTTCAAATTTACACCGCTTCGCATCCGCTTGACGCTGAATTAAGAAAAACACTGGAAAATGCTTATCCTGTAACTATTAGTGACGATTGTTGGATTGGTGGTAATTCAGTTATTTGTCCTGGCGTTACCATAGGAAAAGGCTGTGTTATTGGCGCCGGATCTGTAGTGACAAAAGATATTCCGGACAACTCACTTGCTGTTGGAAATCCAGCGAAAGTTATTAGAAAATTAAATCAAGAATCTGAATCATAATGCTTACTCTCAACAAAGTTCACCATATCGCCATTTTATGCTCCGATTACGAAAAATCGAAATATTTCTACACTCAGATTTTAGGTCTTACCATTGTTAGAGAAATTTATCGCGAAGAGCGTCAGTCTTATAAATTAGATTTGGCTTTAAATGGTTCTTATGTGGTTGAATTATTCTCATTTCCAGATCCGCCAAAAAGACCTTCAAGACCTGAAGCAGTTGGTTTAAGACATTTGGCTTTTGAAGTTATCAATCTGGAAGAAACGATTGCTTTTTTAACTTCAAAAAATATAGAATCAGAACCGATAAGAATCGACGAAACTACCGAAAAACGTTTCACTTTTATTGCAGATCCTGATTTATTGCCGATTGAGTTTTATGAAAGATGAGTTTTTTTGCCACGAAGGCGCTAGGACACAAAGTTTTTTGTTTTTTTAGATTGAATTGCGTCCAGCTTTAGCTGGATGGCAAATAGAAACATTTAAAAAAAGGCTTTAGCCAAACTTTGCAGATTCGGCTAAAGCCTTTCACTTTCACTATTTAAAACTTAATCTTAATCCCCTCCAAAGCTAGGGGCTATTAAAAAAATCTTTTGTGCCTTAGCGCCTTCGTGGCAAAACCACACATCGAAAGAATTTTCCTGTTTATATCGATTTTAACACACTAAATTAAAGATTTTCTATAAAAAACCGAATTTGATGCTTAATTTTGTAATCCGCATAAAAAAAGTGCGATTTCAAATTTACTTCTGATGAACAAAACGGCGCAAATCAAAAAAAATCATCAATTCATTAAATTCCGAAAATTAGTTATTGTTTCTATTTTAATTGGCTTTCTTTCAGCCTTTCTCGGAATTTCACTAAAAAAAATAACTGAATATTACGAAGAAATCTTCTTTCATGAAGTATCGGTTCATCCCGTATTCTACATTGTTTTTCCCGTTTTCGGATTATCCGTAATTTATTTTCTAAGGCAATACCTTTTTAAGAAAAAAGAAAACAAAGGGATCAAAGAAGTTTTTGAAAGTACAGCATCAAAATCTAAAAATCTTCCTTCCTATAAAATCCCATCTCACTTTATAAATGGATTATTAACCGTTATTTTTGGAGGTTCAACAGGAATCGAAGTTTCGACAGTTGTAGCGACAGCAACAATTGGTTCTGTTGCACATGAAAAAGAAAATGTTTTCCGTCAATACAAAACAGAATTAATCTGTGCTGGAGTTGCGGCAGGAGTTACTGCACTTTTCAGTAGCCCGATTGCGGGAATTTTATTTGCTTTTGAAGTAATTTCCAGAAAAGTAACCCGTGCTTTTATTATTTCAAATATAATTGCAGTTTCAATTGCTTTTGGTTTATTGACCATTTTAAAAGAAGAGCCTTTGTTTGCCGTATCTGTTACAACTTGGCACCTAAAAGCGATTCCGTACTTTATTCTTTTGGGAATTTTAGCTGGAATGAATTCGGTTTATTTGACCAAATGTGTTTTATTTATCAAATCACAATTCGGAAAAATCAATAAACACTATTATAAAATCATTATTGGATCTTTAGTTTTAAGCATTTCGCTGTTCTTCTTTCCTCAATTATACGGAGAAGGTTATCATGCTATCAAAGGAATTTTCGGAACATCCAATCAGCTTCCTTTAACTATAACTCTGGCTTTAACTTTTATTGGAATCTTAATTTTAAAACCTATAGTAACTTCAATTACTCTTGCTTCGGGAGGCGACGGCGGCGTTTTTGCCCCTAGTCTTTTTATTGGAGCTTTTTTAGGATTACTACTGGCTTCATTTTTAAACACCTTTTTCCATGTCAATGTAATTCCTGTAAATTTTATGATTATCGGAATGGCAGCGGTTTTAAGTGCCAGCATTCACGCTCCGTTTACCGCCATCTTTTTGGTTTGCGGCTTAACGAATGATTATACTTTGTTTTTACCAATTTTGGTAGTTTGTTTGATTTCAAAATACACAGCAAAAACAATTTATCCTTATACCGTATACAGTTATTCTCCAAGCCTAATTAAATAATCTTCAACTAACAAGCTATAGATTGACAAAGCAATAAAGCTTGATAATATACCGCAAAGTATATTTAAAAACATAACGAGCAAAATAATAATACCATAATATGCCCACTGAAAAAATAAAAAGAAGCTATCGCAAAACACGCTATATTCTTTACAAGGAAACTTTAATAGATTATAAAGAACATTTTTGGTCCTTTTTAGGTTCGTTTGTAGGAATTGGAATTTTGGCTTATGTGCAATCCATACATTTTTCGGGAAGTGATGCCGTTTATTTAATTGGTTCTTTTGGTGCTTCGAGCGTTTTGGTTTACGGAATTATTCAGAGTCCGTTTTCTCAACCGAGAAATTTAGTTGGCGGACATGTAATCTCCGCTCTTGTTGGGGTAACTGTTAATAAGCTGGTTCCGGATATTATGTATATCGCTGCTCCATTAGCCGTTTCTATCGCTATTATTTTAATGCAGATTACTAAAACACTTCATCCGCCTGGAGGAGCAACTGCTTTGATTGCTGTTATTGGAACCGAAAAAGTAAAAGCTTTGGGGTATATGTATGTTCTTTCTCCCGTTTTTACAGGAGTTCTGATCTTACTTCTAACAGCTTTAATCTTTAACAATATGACTTCAAGCAGAAGTTATCCAAGTCATAGCACTTACCACAAACACTATCATAAACTTAGAAAAAGATTGACTGGAAAGTAATTCTAATCCCTATTCCTGCAAGGTTTTCAAAACCTTGTAGGTATAACTTGAAATACAAATGCAAACCTACAAGGTTTTGAAAACCTTGCAGGAGCGCCAGCTAAATAACTACAGGAAATCAAAAGATTAAAATCTTTTCAACAAATCGTAATTCAAAATTCGTATTTCATTTTTTATATTTTACCTTTGACCTCTCAATAAAAACAAAGATTATGGTTTATAAATTTAGAGTAATTCTAGACGCCGAAGAAGATATTTTTAGAGACATTGCTATTCTTGAGGAAGATACACTTGAGGATTTACACAATGCAATCTTCAACGCTTTTGGCTTTGACGGCTCAGAAGTGGCTTCATTTTATACTTGCGATGATACCTGGAATCAGGAAGATGAAATTCCGCTTTTTGATACAGGAGATGTTCCTGGCGAAATAAGAACCATGAACGATTATCCGTTATCTAGTATCTTAGATAAAGAAAATACAAAAATTATCTACGTTTATGATTTCATCAGTATGTGGACTTTCTTAGTAGAATTGGCTGCTGTCGAAGATGAAGCTGTTGGTGCAACATATCCTGAAACTTTATTTTCGCACGGAGAAATGCCTTCAGACGCCATCGAAAAGAACTTCGAAGCCGATGATATGCACAACGATATCTACGGAGAATTTGAAGACGACTTAGACGAAGACGATCTTGACATGTTCGAAGGTGATGACAGCTTCGAAGATTATGGATTTGAGGAGAATTGGAATTAATTTGAGGTACTAAGGTACTGAGATGCTAAGGTTCTAAGGTTTTTATTTTGAAAGTTTTTTCCTATTTTTAATTTTTCACAAATTAAAAATTTTAGATATGAGTAATTTTAGAAGCTTGCTTATCTGGCAGAAATCAATGGCCTTGACAACCAAAATTTATTTTTCAACAACCAATTTTCCTAAAGAAGAAATCTTTGGATTAACTTCACAAATTAGACGCAGTTCAATTTCTATTCCGAGTAATATTGCAGAAGGATTTGGCAGAGAAAGTGATAAAGATCTTTTACGATTTTTAAACATTTCTGTTGGTTCCTTATTCGAAATGCAAACTCAATTAGAAATAGCAAAAAATATATCTTATCTAAAAGAACAAGATTTTAACAACTTATATGAGGACAGTCGCGAAGTAGAAAGAATGTTAGTTTCTTTTATCAAGAAAATAAAAGATAGAACAAAACCTTAGTACCTTAGCCTCTCAGAACCTCAGCACCTATACACACATGATAAATCTATTCAACACCCACATCGAGACGCTTTCCATACATCGCGTAGGAAATAAAAGCCGTAACGAAGCTATTTTTTTATCAGAGCAGCCATTTAATCTTAATGACGAAATTGTTCCTTTGATAAAAGAATTCTTTTTTAAGCCTTTTAGAGAAAAAGAAGAAAACTATTATCAGTTTGCACACGAAGTGGATCTGGATTACAACGACATGTTTAAATATGCCACTGAGATTTTTACTAATCCGGCAAGTGTTCATGAAGTTTCTAAAAACATCACAAAGCATTTGTACGAGCAGTCCAATCATCCGCATATTAAGAACGGAGAGGTTTATGTAACTTACTTGACCAATTTAAGTATCGATAACAATGTAGTTGATGCAATTGGTATTTTTAAAAGTGAATTACAAGCTGACTTTTTACAGTTTGAAGAAAAAGAAAGTAACCTTGAAATGATTCTGCAACAGGGAATCAACCTGAATAAACTGGATAAAGGATGCTTGATTTTCAACTTTAAAAAAGAAGAAGGATACAAAATCCTGACTGTAGACAGCAACCGTTACGACGCACGTTACTGGTTAGAGCACTTTTTATCTGTAGATGCTTTTGAAGATGAAAATTTCATCACTAAAAAATATTTAAAATTCTGTCAAAACTTCGCAAAAGACGTTGTTTTGCCAGCAGAAGACAAGAAAGAGGAAGTAATGTTTATGAACCGATCTGTGAATTATTTCGCAAAAAATGATCAGTTTGAAGAGCAAAATTTCTTGAATGAAGTACTAGATAATCCTGAATTAATTCCTGAATTCAAAAACTATAAAGTGGATAAAGGAGAAAAATACAGCATCGAAGATGTAACCTCATTCCCTATCGCCAACGCAGCAGTTTCTGACGCTAGAAAATCGATTAAAAACGTAATTAATCTGGATACTCACATTCAGATCAAAATGGATTTCATTAATCCTGAAAGTGCAGAAAAGTTTGTTGAAAAAGGCTGGGATGAAGAAAAACAAATGTATTACTACTTAGTTTACTTCAACAAAGAAGAAAAAAGCTAAGAAGTTTTCATTTTCTATTACTTACTTAAAACAAAAAAAGGCAGTTACATTTGTAATTGCCTTTTTTTATAGTCATTATTCTCAAGTTATAAAACAGAGAACACCGCTTTTACAATATCATCGTACACTTGTTTATCCCTTTCTCCGGTTCGAGCCAAAACCCGAATTCCGGAATAATTATTAAAGATAAATCGAGCCAGAACTTTCGCATCCAGCTGGTTTGAGATATGTCCTGCCTGCTGTCCTTTCTTAACAGCGTTGGTAAAAACTTCTTCCATTATCTGACTGTTATTTTTTACAATTTTGGCAATTTCCTCATCATGCATAGCCAATTCTACAGAAGAATTGACCATAAAACAGCCCTTTGTAATGCGGTCTTCAAGGCTTTCTATGACAGCTTGTTTAAAAATGTCTTTCAGCGTTTCTTTAACATTCTCAGACTTTTCTAAAAGATCTTTTACGGAATCCTGAGCCTGTAGTTGATAACGCTGCAGCGATTTGGAAAACAACTTTTGCTTATCGCCAAATGTATCGTACAAACTCGAACGGCTTAAACCTAAATGCGCTACTAAATCCTGAGCCGATGTTCCGTTATATCCTTTATGCCAAAAAATTTCGATTGCTTTATCTAAAGCCTTTTCCTCATTAAATTCTTTCGTTCTAGCCATGATATCCAAATTAATTCTATACAAAGATAACAATTTAACGGAACAATCGTTCCTGAATTAGTCAAAAAAATTATAATACTGTGTTTACAGTAAGTCCACCGTCGACAACAATTTCTGTTCCTGTAATAAAGGAAGAATCATCTGAAGCAAGAAAACTAACTGTTTTGGCAACTTCAGAAGCTTGTCCAAAACGTTTCAATAAAATCTTTTCGCCTAAAGCTGCTCCTAAACCTTCTACTTCTTCTTTTTCTAAACCAACTTTACCATATAAAGGGGTTTCTATTGGACCGGGAGAAACTGCATTCACTCTGATTTTTCTTCCTGCTAATTCAGCAGCAAAGATTTTGTTTAATGATAAAACAGCTGCTTTACTTGCTCCGTATACACTTGAACCAGGCATTCCTAATTGAGCATTAACCGAAGTATTAAAAATAATAGAACCTCCATCATTTAAAATTGGCAATACTTTTTGAACGGTAAAATAAACTCCTTTTACGTTCACATTCATAATACTGTCATAATGTTCTTCTGAAGCTGAATCTACTGGAGCAAAAGCCGCAATTCCTGCATTTAAAAAGATGGTATCGATTTTTCCAAACTTAACTTTTACTTCTTCTACTAAATTGTCAATTGATTTTAGATCCGATTGATCTGCTACAATTCCGGTAACATTCAATTCTGTTTCAGCTTTTGTCAATGCCTCTTTGTTTCTTCCTGTTACAATTACTTTTGCACCTTTTGATGCTAATTCTGCTGCAGTTGCATATCCAATTCCACTGTTTCCGCCTGTTACGATTGCAACTTTGTTTTCTAAATTTTTCATTTTATTTGTTATTTAAGTTATTGATTATTCAATTATTATGGTACAAAGACACAATAACGGAACGATCGTTCCGTTATTATTAAAGTTAATTTTTTGTTAAAAAAACTAACGACTTTTAGAAATGCCTGTCAAATAAGGAGTTTTATCTATTGAATGATAAAGGAAAGAAATCGTAAAATGTCGCTGATTCTTAATTTATCCTTAATTTTGCATTAAAAAATAAACAAGATGGATATTCATTTTTTCAAAGAAAGTCCTTTCACTACGATAATATCATTCCACAAACTAATTGAATCGTTTGAAGAAATTGCTTTGTCTGATGTAGATTACAGATCAGATTATGCAAAAGCAATTCTAAAACAAATCGAATCAATACCTGAATTACGAACCGGAATTCAGGATTATTCAGTTATCAAAGAGAATGAAGCTTTAATCAAAAATATATTAGCCGATTTATTTCCGACTGCTTTAACGCATAACGAAATAAAAGCGGTTACCATTCCATTTCAAAATATCTCCTTTAATTATACTGAGCGTTTCAAGAAAATACTAAAAAATGCCGGAGATGAATTTTACATGGAAATTCGTGATTTTGATGATCATCAATTTTATGTAAATAATTGCTGTTTGATATTGGCCTATTATTACAATTATAATATTGATTTTAACAAACCCTTTTTCTACGACATTCCAGACGAAGAAGGTGTTGAAAAACACTATCGCATTTTGTACAATGCAGATTTCATGGAAATTACTCCAACTGAAAATTCTGTACAGCTAAGTCAGGAAGACATTGATCAATTAATTGATAACTACAATGACATTGATTTATGGAAATCAAAATTCCCTCCCGGAAGCTGGATTTTAAAAGGTTTTGGAATTGTCTCTCTTTTTGATGCTACTACTGAAAGTGCAATTTCTACATTGAAAAGTAATCTTTTGAAACCAAATACAAAAAGTTTAGACTCTGATAATATTCTGGAAAACATTTTTAGATCTATTTTTAAAATTCCGAGTCTAAAAGTCGGTTTCATCATTTACAATCCTGAAGAAGAAAAGTTCATCAGACCGATTAAATTTGATAAACAAATAACTAGTTTTTTACTTCAAACGGATCAGGAAGTTGATTGTAAAAATGCTTTTTTTGGTTGTTCATTTGAAAATCTTTTGGATAAAAATGAGCCTTTTGTAATTTCTAATGTTAAAAAGTTTATTGAAGAATCAACAAACAAGCATTTAGGTGAACATTTATTAAGACAGGGAATTCAAAGCTGTGTTTTTGCTCCAGTTACAAAAGATGGCCATTTATTAGGTGTAATCGAATTGGTTTCGGAAAATCCGAGAGATTTAAATAGTGTAAATGCAACAAAACTAGAATTGGTACTTCCGTATTTAACTGATACTATTGATCGTTACAATACAGATATGCAGCACCAGATCGAAGCGATTATTCAGCGTGAATACACAACTATTCATCCAAGCGTGTATTGGAAGTTTAGAAAAGAATCTCAAAACTATTTTCAAAATATAAACCATACAAAAGATTATATTTTTAAAGAAATAGTCTTTAAAAATGTATTCCCTCTTTATGGTCAGATTGATATAAAAGGCTCTTCTGAACATCGTAATGAAACGGTTAAAATTGATTTAAAAAATCAGCTTACGGCTATTCTGGAAATTTTTGATAATCAAAAACCAAATTCGAATCTTGTCCTTTTGGAACAAAGAAAATTTGAATTAGAATCACTTCGTGCTGAATTGGATTTTCCATTGAAAGCTGATATGGAACAACATATCCAGCGCTATATAGAAGAAGAAATTCATCCTATATTAAAGAATACAAAAGGTAATGCCAAAAACGAAAAATTAGCAGAACTATATTTTGAAAGATTGGATGAAAAAACAGGAATGTTTTATCAGGAAAGAAAGAAATTTGACAATGCCATGTCAATCATTAATAAAAGACTGGCATCCGTATTAGATAAAAAACAAGTTGAAGCACAACAGATTTATCCGCATTATTACGAGCGTTTTAAAACTGATGGTGTCGAACACAATTTATATATCGGAGCTTCGATTTCTCCAACAAAACCATTTGATATCATGTATCTGCACAATCTGCGTTTGTGGCAATTGCAGACTTTATGCGAAATGGAGCTGGAACATCACGAACTTAAAGAATCGCTTCCATATGAATTGGATGTAACTTCTTTGATTTTAGTTTTTAGTTCGCCACTTTCTATTCGTTTTAGAATGGATGAAAAACGTTTTGATGTTGATGGAACTTATAATGCGAGATACGAAGTAGTTAAAAAACGAATTGATAAATCACATATTAAAGGAACAAGCGAAAGAATTACGGAAAAAGAGAAAATTACAATTGTATACTCTCAAAATAGCGAAGAGGCAGAATATTTAAAATACATTAAATACCTGCAGCATAAAAAAATTCTTGAACCGGCAATAGAACAATTTGAAGTTGAAGATCTTCAGGGCGTTTCTGGTTTAAGAGCCATTCGTGTAAAAGTGATTAATAACACTTCAAACTCGGCAGTTAAAAAGATAACCTATCAGGATTTATTAGATGAGCTCAACTAAAAGTTGAGCTTTTTTTTATTTTTTAAACACATAGAAACATAGATTTTGAAACTTAAAAAAAGGCGTTTCACTTGCATTAATTCACATAGATAAGCTATGTGTTAGAAACTAGTTTCTTTCTTTATTCTTTGTAGATAAAGAAAAAACTATGTTTCTATGTGTTTAAAAATATTTTTGCATAAAAAAACTTTGTCAAAGTTTGAAACTTTGACAAAGTTGCTAATCTTAAAAATAGATTCTAAAATTTTAAATTGATTTAAAAGCAATTACGAACGAGATAACCGTAATAATCAACCCGAACATAAAGAAGTTATATGCAATTCGAAGTAAATTATACTTTCGCTGTAAAACCAAACCTAAATAATACAAATCCTTTATCATGGTTGAATACAAATAATCGCGGTCTTTCATCATTTCATTCATAGCCCAGTCGTAATCTTCCAAAGGCATTTTATAGAAATTTCCAAAGAACATTAAATTTACTTTTTTTGCTTCAACATCGTCACGTGTAAAAAAACCTGATGTTACTTTCGGTCTTGTAGAAAGAATCGCAAAAATAATGGTAATTACGCTTGACATCAACATGATAAAAGTCGGAACGACCAAATGAGCATTTTTTGGACTGTCCAGTTTTGGAATAATAGAAGACAAAGCAATCGAAATTATAATCGCATTTACCGACAATAAAATATTTGCTTTACTGTCAGCAATTCCACTTAAACGAGTATGATTTCCGAGAGTAACGCGAAACAAAGTATCGATTCCGCGATCTGGTTTTTCAACTTTTTCTTTCTTTTTGTTTTCCTCTTCTATTGCTGCAGCCGCTTTCAATTCTTGTTTATTTATTTTTTTCTGAATCAATAGCAGATTTTTTTCTTTTAAAGGCTGCCATTTTCTTAAGGCATAATCAGTATAAAATCGGTGTTTATTTAGTAAAAAATTTAGATTTTCTCTTGTCCATTCGGCATTAGAGAAACTTACAATTCCGGTATTTTTTAGTTCAAGACGCAATAATTCGCAAGTTGTGGTATATTCTTCCCCCATTAAGTGCGCATAATCAGCATCTCTGATTATTTTTTCTAAATGCGTTTTAGGTTCATATTCTTTAACTGTTGCGAGAATTAAACTGGAAACCAATGCAATAAATTCTTCCGATTTCCCTTTTTCACGCAGAAAATCAGCGGCTATTTTAGTGCTGGCTTTTTCATGGTTTTCGTAACCCTCAACATATCCTGCATCATGAAACCATGCGGCAACCAAAAGTGCCTCTTTGTCCTCATCTTTAACATCCTCTTTTTTACAGAGTTCTTTTACTGCAGTAACTACTGTGAAAGTATGGTTAAAATTATGATAAGAATATAAATTAGAAAGTTTATCTTTGAGTAAATTACTGACGAAATCCTCGGATTGTTCTATTAGATTCATAAAGAATATTTTTATACCACTAAATTATGAAATTGTTTTTGGATAATCATTTTATTGCAAAAATTAAAACCGGAACGGTTGCTTTACTTCTACTTTTCCTCGTTTATTCTTGTGCAACCCACAAGCCACAATACGGAAAAAATGTAAGCTCAGTCGAGAATGAAAACGCAACAGATACTATAAAAATTGCGCATACTTTCTTTCTTGTCGGAGATGCCGGAAATGCTGACGAACAACAAGCGCAGCAAACGCTCGAACTATTACATCAGAGACTCAAAAAAGCCAATAAAAAATCAACGTTGCTTTTCTTGGGAGACAACATTTATCCTAAAGGTTTTCCTAGTGATAAAAAGTCCGGAGATAAGGCTTTGGCCGAAACCAAACTAACAAATCAGTTAAAATTAGCTGACGGTTACAGAGGGAAAACCATTTTTATTCCCGGTAATCACGACTGGTACAGCGGTATTAAAGGCCTTGAGTTACAAGCTGATTTTGTGACAAAACATTTGAATGACAAAAAAGCTTTTCTTCCAAGAAAATCCTGTCCAATAGAAGATGTGAAAATTGATAGTATTACAACGTTAGTAACTATTGACAGTGAATGGTTTCTGGAAGACTGGGATGATCACCCAACAATCAACGACAATTGTGAAATTAAAACCAGGGAAGCTTTTTTTGAAGAACTGGAAGGTATACTAAACAAAAATCAGGAAAAGACTGTTGTTTTAGCTATTCATCATCCTTTGCTGAGCAACGGAACACATGGCGGGCAATTTTCATTAGAAAAACAACTATTTCCATTGGAGCAAAAGATTCCTCTTCCGGTGATTGGCTCATTTATTAATTTATTGAGAAAAACTTCAGGAGTAAGTCCGCAGGATATTCAAAACAAACAATATACAATTTATGCCAAGCGAATTAAAACGCTTTTGCAAAAGCAGAAAAATGTGATTGTAGTTTCGGGCCACGATCATAATTTACAATATATCAGCAACGAAAATATCCAACAGATTATCAGCGGTGCAGGTTCTAAATCTGAAGCTGCAAGGGCTGTAAACGAAAATGATTTTTCATACGGCGGAAACGGTTACGCCACTTTGACTTTATTTAAAAGCGGCGATGCTAAAGTTTCATTTTATGGAAATGAAAATAATAAAGAAAAACTGCTTTTTGAACGTGAAATCATAAAAGCTAAAGAAATCAACTGGGCTTCAGATATTCCAAATAATTTCCCTTCAAAAATTACCACTTCTATCTATTCACCAAAAATGACAGATAAAAGCTGGCTGCATAGTTTCTTATTCGGAAAACATTACAGAAAATATTACAGCATGCCAATTGAAGCAACTGTAGCAACTGTTGACACTTTAAAAGGCGGTTTGAAACCTATTCGCGAAGGCGGCGGACATCAATCTGTTTCATTAAGAATGTCTGATCCAAAAGGACGTGAATTTGTAATGCGTGGCATGAAAAAAAGTGCAACCGTATTTTTACAATCTGTTGCTTTTAAAGATCAATATGTAGTAAATGATTTTGAAGATACGTATGCCGAAAGTTTCTTATTTGATTTTTATACGACTTCTCATCCTTATGCTCCTTATGCAATTGACGGTATGTCCAACAAGATCGGATTGCTTCACACCAATCCGATTTTATATTACATTCCGAGACAAAATGGTTTGGGCGAGTTTAATGCCGGTTTCGGAGATCAGTTGTATATGATTGAAGAAAGGCCAGCTGACAATCATTTAGATGGAAAAAACTTCGGAAATCCAAGTAATATTATCGGCACCGATGATGTAATGCTGAATCTTCATAAAGATGAAAAATATTCGGTTGACGAAAAAGAATATATAAAAGCCCGTTTGTTTGATATTTTAATTGGCGACTGGGACAGACACAGTGATCAATGGCGTTGGGCCGAATTTAAAAAAGATGGTAAAGTAATTTACAAACCAATTCCGCGTGACAGAGATCAGGCTTTTGTGAAATACGATGGTGCTTTACTTTCTATTTTAATGAACATTCCGGCATTGCGTCACATGCGAACTTTTAAAGACAAAATTGGCAATGTAAAATGGCTGAGCAGAGAACCTTATCCTCAGGATTTGGCTTTCTTAAAAACGGCTGACCAAAAAGACTGGATTGAGCAGGCAAAATATATTCAGGATAATTTGTCGGATGCAGACATAGAAAAGTCTTTTAAAAATATGCCTAAAGAAGTTCAGGATGAAACTGTTGACGAAATCATTCGAAAATTAAAAAACAGAAAAAGAGAACTTCAGAAATATGCGGCCATTTATGCTGATGTTTTAAGCAGAACTGTCATGATTGCCGGAACAGATAAAAAAGACAAATTTGTTTTAAACCATAATGCGAAGAAAAGTATTGAAATTCAGGTTTTCAGATCGAAAAAAGAAGGTGATGAATTACTCTACACTAAAACCGTTACAGATAACAAAACCAAAAATTTATGGATTTATGGTTTAGATGATAATGATATTTTTGAAGTGAAAGGAAATTATAAATCGAATATTAAAATCCGTTTAATTGGCGGTCAGAATAACGACACTTACAACATTGAAAACGGAAGAAAAGTTATTGTTTATGATTTTAAATCAAAAGAAAACACCTATAATTTAGACTCTAAAACACAGACACAATTAACAGATGATTACGATGTTAACTTATACAACTACGAAAAACCGAAATACAATGTAGTTTCGGGTCTTCCAAATATCGGTTTCAATCCTGATGATGGTGTGAAAGTGGGTGTTAACTTAAATTATACCGTTAACAATTTCAAACAGAATCCATACACACAAAGACATGTTTTAAATGCTTTTTATTATTTCGCAACTGGCGGTTTAGAATTTAATTACGCTGCACATTTCCCTGGACTATTAGGAAAATGGGTAATTGATGTGGAATCACTTTATACTACGCCAAATTTTGCAATGAACTATTTTGGCTACGGAAATGAATCGAAATATGATGATGATTTGAGCATGGATTATAACCGTGTCCGAATCAGAAAATTTAACGCTTCGGGAGCGATTAGACATGTCGGAAGATATGGAAGCGAATTCAGCATTCAGCCAATTTTCCAGAGAATGACCGTGGAAGAAACTGAGAATCGTTTTATAGATCTTCCAAATATTATAAATCCGGATGTTTTTAATCACCAGAATTATGGAAGTTTGAAAGTAAAGTATCTTTTCAAAAATTCCGATTTTGCTGCTAAACCAACTTTAGGAATGTTTTTTATGATTGCCGGTACCTGGACGACCAATCTGGATGAAACAAGTAAAAACTTCCCAACTCTTGAAAGTGCTTTAGGATTTACACATAAAATTGATAAAAGCGGAAAACTGGTTTTAGCAAGTTATCTTAAAGGAAAAGCCATTTTTAACAATAATTACGAATTCTACCAAGGTGCTGCTTTAGGAGGCGATACCGATTTACGTGGATTTAGAAACGAACGTTTTTTAGGAAACCCCTATTTCTCTCAAAGCTCTGATTTACGTTTAAGTATTGGCCGAATCAGAAAAACTATTGCTCCGTTTACTTACGGAATTTTAGGCGGTTTTGATTATGGTAGAGTTTGGCTTGATGGCGAAGATTCTAAAAAATGGCACCATGATTACGGTGGCGGACTTTGGTTAAACGCTATTAATGTTTTAACTGCAAGAATCTCGTACTTTAAATCTCCTGACGAAATTGGAAGGGTGATTTTTGGAGCGGCATATAGTTTTTAAGTTGCTGAGATTCTGAGATGCTAAGGTTTTCTTAGATTGCTATAAAAAAGCCACGAATTCACGAATTATTTGTAATTAAAATTCGTGAACTCGTGGCTAACTTTTTCTTAGAAACTTAGTGACTTAGAAGCTTAAACTCATATACATTTCCTCCTATTTTATCCGCTTTTTCATCGGCGATTAACAGGGTATTATTGTCTTTGAAGACGATGGCTTCTTTTTGAGAAAAATGATTAAGTTCTATTTGGGTTTGGGTTCCTTTATGAAATAAATCTCCTTTGAATCCTTTAAACAAAAGAACTTTGTCGTGACTTAATAAAGCAACTTTCTTTCCATCCGGACTTATTGTAGCGCTTGTTAAAACACAATGATTATAATTATTACAAGTTTTAAACTCTCCTATTCTAATGGCTTTTTGAGTTCCTGACGCATTTTTGATTTTGTAGATAAAAGCAGTTCCGTCAAAACCTTTGCTTCTGTTTTTTGTAAAGAGATAAAAATAACCGTTGTATTCAAAGAAGCTTTCAACATCATAAAATAGTTCTTTTTTCTTTGGCGGAAATTCTGTTTGCTCCGGGTATGAAAATGAGATTTTATATTCGGCAGAAGCCAGATCTTTATTCAACTGATTTTTTGCCAGTTTGTAAATACACAAATCTGTTCTTTCGTTATCATTATTTCCAAAATCGCCTATATAAATATTTCCTGCCTTATCTTTTGTAATGTCTTCCCAATCTACATTTTTGGCATTTGAAATCGTAATTGTTTTTTCTATTTTTCCTTTAGAATTTAAAGCATAGATAGCATTTTTATTGCCACTGTCTTCCAAAGTATAAAGCAGATTGGTTTCAGGAAAATAAGTAATTCCTGAAACTTCTTTCAATTTTTTAGGAAGTGAATAAAGTACTTTTAAATCATTGCCAGATTGTTGTTGGCAAGCCAATAAAACTATTGAAACGACTATTAAAAAAGATTTTTTCATAAGGTTGTTTTTATTTTTTTGTCATCCTGAGGAACGAAGGATCACACCAGAAATTCCGAAAAGTAATTCTCCAATCTTTGTCGAGTTACTTATGTGATCCTTCGTTCCTCAGGATGACAATAATTCTAAACTAAGTTAGTATTTTTAAAATTACGTGTAATAAACTCAAATGCCGCGTGCATGATATGTCCCATTGATTTTGCATTTTTAAATTTCATATCATTAGTATATCGGTACAACTCCAATTTAAGCTGATTGAGATGTTCTTCGGTTGAAATGGTATCGTGACACATAATATTTAGAAGTTTTTTAATTCTGTTTTCTGCTGAATGAATACGTTTTGCTAAAATGGCTCTTTCTTCATCTTTATACTGAATAATAGAACGTTCTTCCAGTTTTTCTTTAATCAGCTTAATCATTGGAAAATTTTCCTTGAAAAACTGCGGACGGTAAACTTTAAAATTTCCTTCGTAACATTGCTGATCAAAATCAATTGGGCGGATTTTATACACCACCTGATCAAAATCGTGAATAGGTACAATCACATAATTATAAGCACGCATATCTCCTAAAAGCCGAATCATGCAACGTTCATTAAACTTTACGAACTCTTTTGCAATTTGGGCTTTTTCCATTTCGGTACACGAATCTAATAGAGTATCCATAAAAACATCTCCCGGAATTCCAATAATATGTTCTTCTATTAAAGTGTCTTTGTAAACCAAAAAGTTAATTTTATCCGGTGACAAAATATCTTCCAGTTCCAAACCGTAAATTCGGGAAGCATCGGCTTTTTTGATGTAAAAATGAACGTAGTTATCGTTGAGAATATTTCGAACTTTAATTCTGAAAGGTTTTGAATTTCCGAAAGTACAATAATCAATAGCATCTACATTTAAAAACTGAATAATCTCGCTGTTACCATCAGAATGCAACAAAGAATAAATCCTTTTTAAATTTAAATCAATTTCATTGCGTTCAAATTCGCTGTAATATACCCGAATCCAAAGTGTATCGTTGTCATGTTTATCATAAACATTAATAGAACCCGAAAAACGAAGCAAGTCATCATAAAACACAGAAACTTTAGAAATACGTTCGTATCGCTCCAAATAACTTAAAAGTGGTTGTGTTAAAGGATAAGAAGGTTTTTTTAAAACCATTAAAGGCTCGCTCATTTTAAATATCTTTATTACAAATTTACATCAATACGATTGAATGTTAGAAATTAAAGTAACAAAAATCGAATTGGTTCGTCATACTAAAAACTAAAACCAGAAAAATTTGGAAACCATTTTAACCATTGAGAATCTAAATAAAAGATACGGCCGAATCCAGGCGCTTAAAAATGTCTCTTTTACAATACAAAAAGGTCGTGTTTATGGCATTCTAGGGCCAAACGGAAGCGGAAAATCTACAACATTAGGAATTGTATTAAATGTTGTAAATAAATCTTCCGGTAATTATCGCTGGTTTGATGGCAATGTAGAAACGCACGAAGCGTTAAAAAAAGTTGGGGCAATTATCGAGCGTCCAAACTTTTATCCTTATATGACAGCCGAGCAAAACCTGAAACTGGTTTGCAAAATCAAAAATATCAATTATTCCAAAGTCAATGAAAAATTGGAATTGGTTGGTTTGAGTGAACGAAAAGACAGCAAATTCAGTACTTTTTCTTTAGGAATGAAACAGCGTTTGGCAATTGCATCAGCGCTTTTGAATGATCCTGAAATTCTGATTTTAGATGAACCAACTAACGGATTAGACCCACAGGGAATTCACCAGATTCGTGATATTATTAAAAAAATTGCTTCGCAGGGAACCACTATTTTACTGGCTTCTCATTTATTGGATGAAGTTGAAAAAGTTTGCTCTGAAGTAATTGTTTTAAGAAAAGGAGAAGTTTTGTATTCTGGTTCTGTAGACGGAATGGCTGCAAATGAAGGTTTCTTCGAAATTTCTTCCAATGATAATGAAGTTTTAAAATCGGTTTTAAGCAATCATAATGCTGTTGGACAAATAAAAGAAGAAGACGGAAAGGTTTTGGTTTACCTAAAAGCAGAGTTATCAGCTTCAGACTTAAATCAATTTTTATTTTCTAAAAATATTGTTTTAAATCATTTAGTAAAACGTAAAAACAGTCTTGAAGCTCAATTTTTAGAATTAACAAAAAACACCAATCCAAAAATCTAACCGAACCATGAAACGACTTCTTTCTATAGAATTACAAAAAATCTGGATGAATAAAGCCAGCAAAATACTGACCTTAACTTATTTTATATTACTTTCTTTCATCGCTTTAATCGCTGCAATAAAATTTGATATTGGTCCTTTCAAATTTCATTTAGCAGAAATGGGGATTTTTAATTTCCCTTTTATCTGGCATTTTAACACCTATGTTGCTGCATGGCTCAAATTTTTTCTGGCTATTGTAATAGTTTCGATGATGGCCAATGAATACAGTTATGGAACTTTAAAACAAAATTTAATAGATGGTTTAAGTAAAAAAGAGTTTATTCTGTCCAAATTTTTAACGGTTGTTTTATTTGCATTTGTTTCAACTGTTTTTGTTTTTATAATGAGTTTAATTCTAGGATTAGTTTTTTCTTCTTATACTGAGATTGATATTATTTTTACTGATTTAGATTATCTTTTAGCCTTTTTTGTAAAACTGACAGGTTTCTTTTCTTTCTGTTTATTTTTAGGAATTTTTGTAAAAAGATCTGCATTTGCTTTAGGCTTTCTTTTAGTTTGGAGTATTATTGAAAGTATATTAAGAGGATTTCTGGCATTTAAAGTTTTTCCTGAAAGTAATACTGATGAAAAAATCACACAGTTTTTTCCATTAGAATCAATGTCTAATCTGATTGTCAATCCGGCTCCCAGATTATCTGTTGTTAAAAATATTGGTAATCAAATCGGAATTGAAACAGAAATCGACTACAGTGTAAGTTATTCAGCAATTTTAATCGTTTTAATCTGGACTTCTTTATTTGTTTATTTTTCTTACAAATTATTAAAAAATAGAGATTTATAGTATATTTGTTATACTATGAATTATTTTAAAAGCCTTTTAGTCTTATTACTTATAAACTGTGCCCTTTTCAGCGTTAATGCACAAGTTATTACTATTGATGATCAACAAACACCAAAACAGCTTATTGAAGATGTTTTAGTTAATAGTGCCTGTGCTTCAGCATCTCATTCAACTGGAAAAGGAGACACTTTTAGATCGGGAAGACAGAGCTTTGCCTATTTTAACCGAAACGGAAGCAATTTCCCTTTCCAGGAAGGAATAGTGCTGGCAACATCCACAGCTCAAAGTGCAATTGGACCATTTGTGAGCGACTTAACAAGTAATGACAGTCCGGATTGGCTTGGTGATAATGATTTGGATCAAATTCTGGGAACACATTCGGTAAATGCGACAGTACTGGAATTCCATTTCGTTGCTTCTGCAAATTCATTGAGTTTCAATTATATTTTTGCTTCAAATGAATATCAATATGACTATCCTTGCAACTATTCAGATGGATTTGCTTTTTTAATTAAAGAAGCAGGTACAACAGATGCTTATAAAAATCTGGCAGTAATTCCAAATACCAATACACCAGTTTCTTCTGTCAATATCCATCCTAAAATTGAGCCGGGCACAAGACCAAGCGGTACGTCTACCTATCCGGGATGTGAGGCTTCAAATGTAAATTATTTTAATGGTTTGAATACGAATACCAGTCCGGTAAATTATGCAGGACAAACGGTAGTTATGACAGCCCAGTCTGATGTAATTGCAGGAAAAACATATCATATAAAATTAGTAATTGCAGATGATACCAATCGAAATCTGGAATCGGCAATATTTCTGGAAGCGGGAAGTTTTTCTTCTAAAATTGCTTTGGGCGAGGATCGAACAATTGCTACAAATAATCCTGCCTGTTTTGGAGAAGAAATTGATCTGGATAGCAAACTTAATGCTTCTTCTTATACTTTCAGATGGTTCAAAAAAAATAATCCTCTTGTAACTCTGGGCACAAACTCAACTTATAAAGTTACCGAAGCTGGAAATTATGTTATTGAAGCTACTCTAATAGGATCGACATGTGTATTGTCAGGCGAAATAAAAATTGATTACACACCTGAAATTTTTTCTACCAATACTATTCTTTTGCAATGTGATGATAACAACGATGGTATTTCAATTTTCAATTTAACTAAAGCGGACAATATTGTAAAAAATAATGCTTCCAGCATTATAAATGAAGGTTATTACCTAACATTAGCTAATGCTCAAACAAAAAGTAATAAAATTACAAATCCGGCCAGTTATATAAATACAACCAATAATCAAATTGTTTATGCACGTTTAGAAAATCAATTTGGTTGTTTTACAACTGCTGAAGTAACTTTACAAATTGCTGCAACAACTATCGCCAATCCGAATCCGATAAATACTTGTGATGGAGACGAAATCCAGGACGGTTTGTATCAATTTGATCTGCAAAATGAGGTTACACCGCAAATCACATCTGGTCTTCCCAGCGGATTAACAGCTAATTATTTTTTGACTGCGAATGATGCATTAACAGAAACAAATCCATTACCTAATATTTTTAAAAATACTACGGCCTATAATCAAATCATTTATGCAAGAGTAGTAAACGGTCCGGATTGTTATGATGTTGTTCCGGTTCCACTTGTTGTAAATACTTTTGATCCGCCAAACTTTGAAGACGAATCTGAATACTTATGTCAAAACAACACTTTAACATTAAGTGTTGCTGCAGGTTTCAGCAGTTATTTATGGAGTAACGGAGAAACTTCGAATACCATAATCATTACTGCTCCAGGCGACTATTCAGTAACGGTACAAGATTCTAATGGCTGCGAAAAAACTAAAAAATTCAAAATCATTTCATCTGAACCTGCTGTTATAACAAATGCAGTTGTTAAAGATTTTTCCGGAGTCGATAATTCCGTTTTACTGGAATATACCGGAACAGGTAATTACGAATTTTCATTAGACGGATTAACTTTTCAAGACAGTCCACTTTTTAATGGGGTTAGCACAGGAACTTACAATGCTGTTGCGAAAGATAAAAATGGTTGCGGCATGTCTAATCTGTTTTTAGTATATGTTTTGGATTATCCAAGATTCTTTACACCAAATGGAGACGGGTATAATGATTTATGGGTTATTAAAGATTCTAATTTACTTCCTGATTATACTATAACCATTTTTGACCGTTACGGAAAACTATTAAAACAAATGAACCAAAACAGCTTGGGCTGGACTGGATTTTTTAATGGTCAGCAATTACCATCAGATGATTATTGGTTTACTTTAACTTTTACGGATGGCAGAAAGGTAAAAGGTCATTTTAGTCTAAAAAGATAAGATCTTCATACAGCAATTAACCAAATTATTCTGTTTTGAAGTATTTAACACTTAAAAACTCTTAATTTTTTAAATATTTAAGAAGAAAAAAACACCAATTTTAAAATAAACCCTATTTTTGGTTTGGGCGATTTAAATCATTAACAGCCACTTACAAGCCAATGAAAAAAAAATTACTCTTTCTTTTATTCCTGTTTTGTACTTTAAATTGTTTCTCGCAATTTAGTAAAACACATTATATACCACCTTTGATTTCAGTTGTAGGTTTTGCCAGCGACCAGTATCTTTATATCTCAACTCCAAGTACTAGTAATGTAAATTTCAAAATAATAGCGAATGGTGGTGGCGTAGTCAATGGGACTGTAAATAGTACAAATCCATATCGTTATTATATCGGCGTAGGTCTCGACACCCAACTATTCACTCCTTTGAGCAATATCGGAATTATATCTGGTCGGGGATATATTATTGAAGCCGAAGATTTAATCTATGTAAGTGCAAGAGTCAATGCAGGAGCCACTCAAAACGGAGAATATAATCAAGCTGGTGGATTAGTTTCTAAAGGAAACAGCGCTCTTGGTACTACTTTTAGATTAGGCGCTATGTTAAATCCATTGTATGATGAAACATTATTGAATTTTGCTTCAATAATGGCTACAGAAAACGGAACTAAAATTACAATTTCAAATATCCAAAATGGTACTCAGCTTTTGGACGGAACAATTATTTCTGGTCCAATAACAGTAACACTGAACAAAAATGAAAGTTATGTATTGGCATTAAAAAACTATAATGATGCGCAGCCTGTATCAAATAGTTCTAAAATGATTGGAGCATTAGTTCAGTCTGATAAATCAGTTGTGGTTAATTCTGGTTCGTTTGGAGGAAGCAACAGTACTCTACTAACAAATCAAGGAAGAAATTCTACTCCTGCAGGAAGAGATGTCGGTTTCGATCAAATCGTTTCTGAAGAAAAAACCGGAAAAGAATACATTTTTATAAAAGGTCTTGGTACTGACGAACTGGAACGTGTAATATTGGTTGCCCATTACGATAATACAGAAGTTTTTCTTAATGGTTCTTCTACTGCATACAAAACACTTAGTAGTGGAGAATATGTTGTAATGGATGGAACCTATTTTAGCAACGGAAGTTTGTATGTAAAAACAAGTAAAAATGTTTTTGCTTATCAATGTATTGGAGGAACAACACATCCTGCCAATCAAAATATGTTTTTTGTACCTCCAATCAATTGTGCTACTCCAAATACCGTTGATAATATTCCACAGATTCAATCTATTGGCAATAATACCTTTAATGGTTTTCTCAACATCGTAACCGAAACAGGAGCTTCCGTTTTATTAAACAACTCTCCTATTACGGTTATTCCTATAAAAATTGAAGGAACAACTGAATTTGTCCGTTATAGCATACCGGATTTATCAGGAGATATCGCTGTAAAATCAACAAAACAGATTTATGTTTCTTATTTTGGAACTAATGGGAATGCCACTTATGGAGGTTATTATTCTGGTTTTGATTTAAAACCTGAAATTGTTAGTAGTAAAATCACACTTGAAAACTCTTCCTGCATTCCAAATGTATCTTTGAAAATAAATACACTGTCTTCTTACGATACTTTTCAATGGTATAAAGATGATATTCCAATTACTGGTGAAACAAAAAACAATTATACCCCAACGCAGCCTGGTTTTTATCAGGTGAAGGGAGGTATATCCGGTTGCGTTACTAACATTTTCTCTGATAAAATCCCGGTAAGCGAATGTCCTATTAATCAGGACAATGATTTAGTAAATGATAATATTGATATTGATTATGATAATGACGGAATAACAAATTGTACTGAATCTTATGGAGATCAACCCATAAATACTTCAAACACAAGTTCGGGAATTGTAACTGTAGGTACTTATTCCAATTCTTTTTCAGGTACATTTAGCAATTCATCTGCTCTTATTGGTACTTCTTTTTCAGGAAATACAGATGGAGGTTTTGTTACCAGAATCGGTGCCGGAAAAGCTTCAGTAAGTTATACTTTAAATTTCGCAAAACCAATAAATCTTCGTTTAGAATACAGCACCACTGCTAATGCAGATGAGTTATTAAATCCCAATGCTGAATACATTATAAACTCAGATATTAATAAAACATTTACGGTTTTAAATCCCGACAATCAATTGCTGATTGACACCAATTATGATGGAATATATGAGAGTGGAGTTACAGAATTCTCTTCTTTCGAAATCCGATTTCGATTAAACGGTAATGTTCCTTTACCAGCTGGAACGGGTACATTTAAATTCCAGTCTTATCAAACCCAATCGTTTAAAATCACGCATAAAAATTTGTCTGATGAAACCGAAAGTAAATCAACTTTTAAACTCGTTGCAACTTGTGTTCCAAAAGATACTGATGGAGACGGAATTCCGGATCAATTGGATTTAGATTCAGACAATGATGGAATTCCTGATTTAATCGAATCACAAACACAACCAAAACCATTATCAAATGTTGATATTAATTTAGATGGATTGGACGATATGTTTGTTTTATCAGCGAGTCCTCTTGATACTGACAACGATGGTGTTCCAAATTATCTTGATTTAGACAGTGATAACGACGGAATATATGATTTGACAGAATCTGGTAGTAATGCTCCGGATACAAACAAAGACGGAGTAATTGATACTATTGATTTTGGAAGTAACGGATTATCAGATGCTTTAGAAACTAATCCTGACAGTGGCATTTTAAAATACACTGTTTTGGATTCTGATAACGACGGAATAAAGGATTATACAGAAATTGACAGTGACGACGATGGTTGTAACGATGTTATAGAAGCCGGTTTTACAGATCCGGATTTTGATGGTCAACTAGGTAATAGTCCTGTGATTGTAAATTCATTTGGGATTGTAACCAGCAGAACAGATGGCTATACACTTCCAAATGGAAATTATATTATTGCAACTCCAATTATAATTACAAAACAACCCGAAAATCAAACCGTTTGTGAGCTGGAAAAAGTAACCTTTGTAGTCGAATCCAACGCTGACAGTTTTCAATGGCAGTTTTCAGGCGATGGCGGAACTACCTGGAATCCCTTGACGGAAAATACTGTTTATACCGGAACCAAAACTACGGCTCTGACAATTCAAAAAACGAGCAATGCGATGAATGGCCATCAATATCGTGTGTTTTTAAACCGAAACAATAATGCCTGCGGATTGACTTCGGCTAATTCTGTAACATTAAAGATTTGGACTCTCCCTCTATTAAATTCACCAATTACAATCGTACAATGTGATGACGATACAGACGGTATTTCTAATTTTAATATAACTGAGAAAAACAATTTTGTTTCTGCCAATTTTGAAAACGAGACCTTCTCCTACTATACTACATTGACAGGTGCAAATACAAAAGATCTTTCTGCATTAATTTCAAATCCACTTTCTTTCACGAGCGGTAATAAAAGTATTTGGACAAGAGTTGAAAATGCAAATGGATGCTTTTCAGTTGCTCAATTAAATCTTGTAGTTTCCATTACCCAAATTGATCCAAATTTCAAAAGATCACTTACCGTTTGTGATGATTCAATTGAAACTTTGAGTACTGACACTGATGGAATCGCAAACTTTGATTTTAGCGGTGTAACTAACGAAATTAGGACAATGCTTCCTTCATCCGGTACAAATCATTACATAAAATATTACACGAATGAAGCAGATGCTTTCGCCGAACTTAATGCCATTACAGATCCTGCCAATTATAGGAATACAATACCAAACCAACAGAATATTTGGGTCAGAGTAGATAGTAATCTGGACAATGCCTGTTTCGGAATAGGTCCATTTGTAACATTAAAAGTAAACGAAAAACCTAATATTGATATTAACAGCGATAAAAGTGCTGACAAATTAGTATGTTCTAATTTACCCACATTTTTTGTTAAACTTGATGCAGGAATTAACGGAAGCATTTTAGCCAGCACATATACTTACCTCTGGTCAAAAGATGGTAGCATAATTCCTGGGGAAATTAGCGAAACACTGGATGTTAATGAACCCGGAAAATATACTGTAGAGGTTTTTACTAAAGAGGAAAATAGCTGTAGCAGAACCAGAACAATAACTGTAACTGCATCGGATATTGCGCATCTTGATTCTGTATCTATTTCGGACTTATCTGATTTCAATACTGTTGAAGTAAATGTTTCGGGAACAGGAAATTATGAATATAGCATAGATGATGCAAACGGTCCTTTTCAAGATTCAAACTTCTTAGAAAATGTTCGCCCGGGAATACATGAACTGTATGTAAATGATAAAAATAATTGCGGAAAAATTTCAAAAACCATTGCAGTTCTTGGAATCCCAAAGTTTTTCACACCAAATAATGATGGTCACAATGATTACTGGAATATTCAGGGTGCAAATGAAACTTTAAATTCCGGTGCCAAAATCCTCATTTTTGATCGATACGGTAAATTAATCAAACAGATTACCTCGACCGGAAATGGCTGGGACGGAACCTTCACCGGAAGTCCAATGCCCGCAGATGATTATTGGTACAGCATAAAACTGGAAGACGGACGAGAAGTAAAAGGACATTTCAGTTTGAAAAGATAAAAAATAAAAAAACAAATTTTTGAAATTTCGAATTCCAATCTTTATAAAATAAAATGAACAAAAAAAGAAATCCCAAACTCCTATTGGAATTTGGGATTTTTTATATTGAGATTTAAAATTTATTAGATTTTATATCTTTTTCTATCTGTTTCGCTTAAGTAGATTTTTCTTAAACGTAAAGATTTTGGAGTAACTTCAACATACTCATCTTTTTGAATGTACTCTAAAGCTTCTTCTAAAGAGAATTTGATAGCCGGAATAATTCTAGCTTTATCATCAGCTCCGGAAGAACGTACGTTAGAAAGTTTTTTCGTTTTAGTAACGTTAACAGTCATATCGTCGCTACGAGTGTTTTCTCCGATAACCTGACCTTCATAGATATCCTCGTTAGGATCAACGAAGAATTTACCACGATCTTGTAATTTATCGATAGAGTAAGGAATTGCTTTTCCGTTTTCCATAGAGATTAATGAACCGTTGTTACGTCCAGGAATTTCTCCTTTGTATGGTTCGTATCCGATGAAACGGTGCGCCATGATAGCCTCACCAGCTGTAGCAGTAAGCAATTGATTTCTTAAACCGATAATTCCACGAGATGGAATATTGAATTTAATAATCATACGCTCACCTTTACCTTCCATAGAAAGCATTTCACCTTTACGGATTGTAACGAATTCAACCGCTCTACCTGAAAGGTTTTCCGGTAAATCGATAGTTAATTCCTCAATTGGCTCACATTTTACACCATCAACTTCTTTGATGATAACTTGTGGCTGACCAATTTGAAGCTCATACCCTTCTCTTCTCATTGTTTCAATAAGAACAGATAAGTGAAGTACACCACGACCAAAAACCATGAATTTATCAGCAGAATCAGTTTCACCAACTTTCATCGCTAAGTTTTTCTCCAACTCTTTTGTCAATCTTTCACGGATATGACGAGAAGTAACAAATTTACCCTCTTTACCAAAGAAAGGAGAATCGTTAATGGTAAACAACATAGACATTGTTGGCTCATCGATAGCAATAGTTTGTAAAGCCTCAGGATTTTCGAAGTCAGCGATAGTATCACCAATTTCGAAACCTTCAATACCTACAACAGCGCAAATATCTCCGGCAACAACTTCTTCAACTTTTCTACGGCCTAAACCTTCGAAAGTATGTAATTCTTTAATTCTTGATTTGATTACTTTACCATCTCTTTTTACTAAAGAAATAGGTGATCCTTCTTTCAACACACCTCTTTCAAGACGTCCGATAGCGATACGACCTGTAAAAGAAGAGAAATCTAAAGATGTAATCAACATTTGAGGAGTTCCTTCAGAAACTTTAGGAGCCGGAACATTAGCAATAACCATGTCTAATAATGGCTCAATGTTTTCTGTTTGATTTTTCCAGTCATCAGACATCCAGTTGTTTTTAGCAGAACCGTAAACAGTTGGAAAATCCAATTGCTCTTCAGTAGCACCTAATTCAAACATTAAGTCAAAAACTTTCTCATGAACTTCTTCAGGAGTACAGTTCTCTTTATCTACTTTATTAATAACAACGCATGGTTTTAAACCTAAGTCAATAGCTTTTTGTAATACGAAACGCGTTTGTGGCATTGGGCCTTCAAAAGCATCCACTAGCAAACATACACCATCGGCCATGTTCAATACACGCTCTACTTCACCTCCAAAATCGGCGTGACCCGGAGTATCAATAATATTGATTTTTGTTCCTTTGTACTGAACAGATACGTTTTTAGAAGTAATTGTAATACCTCTCTCACGCTCTAAATCGTTATTATCAAGAATTAAATCACCTGTATTTTCGTTTTCACGAAATAATTGACAGTGATACATAATTTTATCAACCAAAGTGGTTTTACCGTGATCGACATGGGCAATAATTGCAATATTTCTAATAGATTCCATTTGTGATTTTTAATGGGTGCAAAAGTACACTTTATTTTCTAAAAAAAAACGTTTCTATCATAGTTTGCGTATATACAATCAATTAGTTAATATAAAATGCCAAAATATAGGCTCCAAAATAATATTAACATATGTTTAGTTATAGTTAATTTAACTATATTTGAAGTAATGAAAAGTAAAACTCTCCAAATTACTCTTATTTATATCAGCATCTCGATAATTATGGCGGTCATATGTCATAAATTACTCATCGTTTACTTTTCCAAACCCGAATACCTGTATCTATCCTTAATAAAAGACATTTTATTAATTTTAATTACAGGATTCATTTTCATATTTATACTTTCAAAAAACGAAAAAAGAAACGTCACAATTTTTGAAAAGCTAAACAAAACCAACGAAGAAATAAAGGAATCCAATGAGAAATATGACATTGTAGCGAAAGCTACCAGCGATACTATTTGGGATTGGAAAATTCAAGAGGACCGTATTAACTGGAATAAAGGCATTGAAGGTGTTTTTGGTTACAACCCGGAAGAAGTTGGAAAAACTTCTAAATGGTGGTTTGACAAAATCCACCCGGAAGACAGTATCCGAATGTCAATAAAACTATATTCTTTCATAGAACAAAAAACAGAAAAATGGCAGGATCAATATCGCTTTAGATGTGCAGACGGAACTTATAAGTATGTTCTGGACAGAGGTTTTTTATTGAAAGATGAAAATGGAAGAGCTATTAGAATGATTGGAGCTATTCAGGACATTACCAAGCAAAAAGAAGAAGAACAAAGACTTAAACTCTTAGAAACTGTAATTACTCAATCTAAAGATTCCATTTTAATTACCGAGGCCAATTCTCCCGAAGGAAAAATCCCAAAAATAGTTTATGTAAATCCTGCATTTTCACAAATGTCCGGCTATCTATCCAATGAAATAATCGGAAAATCACCTAACATTTTTAAAGGCCCAAATTCAGACTCTGACGAATTAAAAAAACTCTTGCGGGCTATAAAAAATAAAGAAGAATGCCTAATTGAAACCATAACTTACACAAAAAACAAAGAAGAGTATTGGGTTCGTTTTTCCATGATTCCAATATTTAGTAACGAAGGTGCTATTTCTCACTGGATTTCCATACAAAGAGATATTACTGATGAAAAAAAACTGGAAACAGAAAAAGAACATCTTATCCGTGAATTAACTCAAAACAATAAAGACTTAAAACAATTCTCCTACATTACTTCACACAATCTTAGAGCTCCATTATCCAATCTAATTGGTCTTCTAAACCTAATTGAAGACATTCCTCTAGAGAATGACGAACTAGAAGAAATTCTGGCCGGCTTTACCAAATCGACACATTTATTAAACGAAACCATAAACGATTTAGTAAAAGTTATCATTATAAAAGACAATCCTTCTATGCAAAAAGAAGAAGTCTCTTTAAAAGAAGTTTTTGAAAATGTTTTCAGCCAGCTTTCCTTTCAAATAGAATTACACAAACCTATAATCAAACTAAAGTTTGATAAAGTTCCGGAACTGATTACAAACAAAGCTTATATTGAAAGTATTTTATTAAACTTGCTTACCAATTCCATTAAATATAAATCAGAAAACAGGAAGTTAAAAATATCTATAACGGCAGAAAAAATAGAAAACAAAACGATATTAACCTTCAAAGACAATGGAATTGGAATTGATTTAGAAAGAAACAGAGATAAAGTTTTTGGACTTTATCAAAGATTTCATAATTATCCGGATAGTAAAGGATTAGGACTTTACCTTGTAAAATCGCAGGTAGAAACAATGGGAGGAATAATTTCTATAGAAAGCGAAGTCAACAAAGGAACCACATTTACAATAACATTTAAAAATTAATTATTATGCTTGAGCAGATTTTATGCATTGACGATGACCCCATCACATTGATGCTATGTAAAAAAGTAATTTCTAAATCTTCATTTTCACATGAAGTAATTACAGCTCAGAACGGTGAAGAAGCACTCCATCATTTCAACACCCTAAAATACGCCAAAGATAAAAACCAAAGAAAGCCGGAATTAATTTTTCTAGACCTGAATATGCCTATAATGGGTGGCTGGGAATTCCTGGATCATTTCACCTCTTCAGATTACAAAGAATTTAACTCCGCTCCTGTTATTGTATTATCTTCCACCATCGATCCGGAGGACCTGGCTAAAGCAAAAAAATATCCAATTATTATTGATTTTCTATCAAAACCCATCACTTTACCAATGCTGGAATATCTTAAGAAAAAAATAGAACAGCAAATCTAAACCTGTATTTTAGGATCAAAACTCCAAAAAAAAAAAAAAGAAATCCAAATTCCAACATCTATTATTCGTTGTGGAATTTGGATTTTTTTTGACTAAAAAACATCAAAAATGTCCTAACAAAAAAAGCCCTCTGAAAGAGGACTTTTATATCTTTTGTAAATTGTTTTCAATTACAATTTAGCAACATGTTTCGTTAATTTAGACTTCAAGTTAGAAGCTTTATTATCATGAATGATGTTCTTTTTAGCTAATTTATCAATCATAGAGATTACAGTAGATAACTTAGCAGCAGCATCAGACTTATCAGTAGCTAATCTTAACGCTTTAATAGCATTACGAGTAGTTTTATGCTGATATCTGTTAAGAACTCTTTTCTTTTCGTTACTTCTGATTCTTTTTAATGCTGACTTATGATTTGCCATTTTCTTTTAATTTTAGATGTAATAATTATTATAAATACTAGTTAAAAAAGAAAAACCTCCCACAATTGCAAAAACAATCACTTTGGTTTTAACTAATAAAACAAGAACCGAGACACCAATTTTTGTTTTACAAAACTTATTTACAACTAATTTGTAGTCCGTAGGGGAATCGAACCCCTGTTACCAGGATGAAAACCTGGCGTCCTAACCCCTAGACGAACGGACCAATATTCTCCTAAGTTTGGATTTTATTTTTCAATATATAACTTGTAGTCCGTGGGGGAATCGAACCCCCCTTACCAGGATGAAAACCTGGCGTCCTAACCGATAGACGAACGGACCGTGCTTCTCTAATGCGGATGCAAAGATACATCTATTTTTTAGTTGCACAATAGC
Source organism: Flavobacterium notoginsengisoli (assembly GCF_042686225.1). Taxonomy (NCBI): domain Bacteria; kingdom Pseudomonadati; phylum Bacteroidota; class Flavobacteriia; order Flavobacteriales; family Flavobacteriaceae; genus Flavobacterium; species Flavobacterium notoginsengisoli. The sequence goes on along the minus strand of NZ_JBHUOT010000004.1, from coordinate 153,558 downwards.
TGATGCTATTTTTTTTATATTTTTTTAATACGCCTTCGCAAAAAGCACTCGCTTAGCAGAAGGATTTCCTGTAAACACACAGCTTCCCGCCTCTTCAACAGCATCCAAAGGGATACAACGAATAGTCGCTTTTGTCAAGTCTTTTATCTTTTCTTCAGTAGCAGCAGTTCCATCCCAATGTGCTGAAACAAAACCTCCTTTACCTTCTAAAACTTCTTTAAATTCTTCAAAACTATTCACTTCCGTAATATGTGTATTACGATAATTCAATGCCTTATCAAACAGATCCTTTTGAATCTGTTCTAAAAGATTATTGATATGATCAACAATATTTTCGTTTGCAACGACTTCTTTTGTCAAATTATCACGTCTTGCCACTTCAAAAGTTCCGTTTTCTAAATCTTTTGGACCGACAGCAATTCTAACCGGAACACCTTTTAATTCCCACTCTGCAAATTTGAATCCTGGTTTCTGAGTTGTCCTGTCATCATATTTTACCGAAATCTTCAATTTTCTCAATTTAGCAGTCAATTCATTAACCGCAGCGGTGATCTGAGCTAATTGCTCATCCGTTTTGTGAATCGGAACAATAACAACTTGTATTGGCGCCAAATTTGGAGGCAATACCAATCCCTGATCATCCGAATGTGTCATAATTAAAGCTCCCATCAAGCGAGTTGAAACCCCCCATGACGTCCCCCAAACATGTTCTTGTTTACCTTCTGCATTAGCAAATTTAACATCAAAAGCTTTTGCAAAGTTCTGACCTAAAAAGTGTGAAGTTCCAGCCTGCAATGCTTTCCCATCCTGCATTAGAGCCTCAATACAATAAGTTTCATCTGCACCGGCAAAACGTTCCGTTTCTGTTTTAATTCCTTTCACTACAGGGATCGCCATAAAATCTTCAGCAAAATCAGCATAAACATTCATCATTTTTTCAGATTCTTCGATAGCTTCCGCTTTTGTAGCATGAGCAGTATGCCCTTCCTGCCATAAAAATTCTGCCGTTCTTAAAAACAAACGAGTACGCATTTCCCAACGAACCACATTAGCCCATTGGTTAATCAATAAAGGCAAATCTCTATAAGACTGCACCCATCCTTTGTAGGTAGACCAAATAATAGCTTCACTAGTTGGACGAACAATAAGCTCTTCCTCTAATTTTGCATTTGGATCAACCATTAATTTTCCTGGTCTTTCCTCATCATTTTTTAATCTGTAGTGCGTTACGACAGCACATTCTTTTGCAAATCCTTCAGCATTTGTTTCTTCTGCCTCAAACATGCTTTTCGGCACGAACAAAGGAAAGTACGCGTTTTGATGCCCTGTTTCTTTGAACATACGATCTAATTCAGCCTGCATTTTTTCCCAAATAGCATATCCGTACGGTTTAATTACCATACATCCTCTAACTCCTGAATTTTCAGCCAGATCTGCCTTGACAACCAGCTCGTTATACCATTTCGAATAATCTTCTGATCTTGTAGTGAGGTTCTTACTCATATTATATAGTTTGGCACAAATTTTGTTTTAAATAATTTTAACTAAATAGTTTGACAAAACTAACTATTTTTGTAATGTGCAACAATAAAAAACACCACAGATATGAAAACTAACATTTCTCTTCGCCAAAACTCAAATCATTTTTACTTAATTGGATTAGTGAGTTTATTACTAGCGTCGTGTGGTTCTTACCAAAATTCATCTTATTACGATAATGACGGTGTTTATGGTAAATCATCATCAAACAGCTATGTGCAGCAGTCTAACGGCACAAACAACCAATACAAAGACTACTTTAGATCTTTGCAAGACGACAATCAGCCAACTGAAATATTTACAGACGTTGACAATTATACTAATTACTCAGAAAACGACAGCACTCAAACTGCCTCTGTAGGTTATGCTGCATGGGGAAGCAGCAACTCTGAAGTTTCCGTAAATGTTTATTCAGACCCAATGTGGTCAATGGGATTTGGAATGGGATATCCATATTACGGATGGGGTTACGGAGGTTACTGGGGTGGCGGTTATTGGGGAGCTGGCTGGGGATATCCAGGTTACGCTTGGGGCTACCCAGGTTATTGGGGGCCAGGATGGGGCTACCCAGGATATTGGGGTGGCGGTGGCTACTACGGCTACAACAACTATAACTATTCTTATGGAAGAAGAGGTTCTGCCGCATATTACGGAAACAGAAATTATGCAAACAACAGAAGCTACACTTCTAACAGAGGAAGTTTTACCACAAACAGAAACTACACCACAAACAGAAACAGCTACAACACAAATAGAAATTATACGACAAACAGGTCTTCTAATAGTAATGGCTACACAGATTTCAGAAGAAGCTCGAACTCTACTTATAATAGAGGCACAAACAGTCCGACTTTTACAAACAGAAGAGCCAACACCAATAGTGTAGATTACAGCAATTCCAACAATAGAAGATCTTATAACTACAACAACAGTGGGAACACTAATTCAAACAGAAGCTACACCCCTAGCAGCAACAGCAACTCAAACAGAAGCTATACTCCTAGCAGCCCTTCTCGTTCAATGAACAACAGTGGCGGTGGTGGAAGCATGAGATCCGGCGGCGGCGGTGGCGGAATGAGATCTGGCGGTGGCGGAGGAAGAAGATAATTTTTTTTCTCAGTAAACTAAATTCAAACTAAAACTTATCCAAATGAAAAAAATACTTTTCCTACTCATAACAGGACTAACTGCCAGCGCGTCATATTCTCAGGATGTTTCAGATGCTTTACGCTATGCTCAAGACAATTTAACCGGAACAGCAAGATTTAGAGCCATGAGCGGTGCGTTTGGTGCAGTTGGAGGAGACTTATCTTCCTTAAGCGTCAACCCTGCAGGGTCTGCGATATTTAACACCAATCAGGTTGGAGTATCTTTCAGTAATCAGAATATTAAAAATAATTCTAATTACTTTGGCACTCAAACTTCAGATAAAGAAAATTCTTTTATTTTAAACCAAGCAGGAGGTGTCTTTGTTTTTAAAGACAGAAATCCTAACAATGGATGGAATAAAATTGCCATTGGAGCAACTTACGAAAATACAAACAATTTTAACAACAATGTTTTTTCGGCTGGAACAAATCCAACTAATTCTGTTGATGGTTATTTTTTAGCTTTTGCAGATGGAATTCCATTTCAAAACATCAATAATCAAGACTATAGAGACTTAGGCTACAGAGAACAACAGGCCTTCATGGGATTTAATGGATACGTTATTGACCCTGTAGCCAATACTTCAGGAAACAGCCAATATATCAGTAACGTTCCTGAAGGAGGAAATTACTACCAAGAAAATGAAGTTTATTCTAGAGGATACAATAGCAAAGTAGGTTTTAATATCGCAACATCTTACAAAGACAGACTATATTTCGGAGCCAATTTAAATGTTCACGTAACAGACTACAGAAGATCTTCGAGCTTTTACGAAGATAACGACAACGCATTACAACCATACGAGACGATTTCAAACTTACGTTTCAACAATGAACTATATACTTACGGAAACGGCTTTTCTTTCCAACTAGGAGCTATAGGCAAAGTAACTGAAGCTTTTAGACTTGGAGTTGCTTACGAATCTAATACTTGGTACGAACTTTATGATGAAACTTCACAAAGTTTAAACACAACAAGACAAGCTGACGGCGGACAGCCTTTAAATGCAATTGTAAATCCAAATATCGTAAATGTATACGAATCCTATACTTTACAAACACCTGACAAATGGACATTTAGCGCCGCTTATGTTTTTGGAAAATCTGGTTTACTAAGTATTGATTATGCTGTTAAAAATTATGGAAACACCAAATTCAAACCAGTAAATGATACTAGTTTTAGAGGATTAAACAGCGACATAAGCAACAGCTTAACAAGCACAGGCGAACTTCGTATTGGAGGTGAATACAAAATAAAACAATTTAGCTTACGCGGTGGATATCGTTTTGAAGGAAGTCCATACAAAAACGGAACTACAGTTGGAGATTTAAATAGTTATTCGGGAGGTTTAGGCTATAATTTCGGATCCACAAAAGTAGATTTAGCTTATTCCTATTTAGAAAGAAAATCGAACCAAGGATTTTTTGCAACAGGTTTTACAGATGGAGCTAACATCTCTTCAAAATTAAACAATGTGACACTTACTTTATTATTTGAATTGTAATTAAGAATTAAATAGATGAATAAAAATTTCCGTCAAATCAATTTGGCGGATTTTTTTTATCCAGAAACCAACAGCTTCTCCCCCTTAAAAACCTTCATAAAAAACATCTAAATAAAACCGAAACAAGCGGTGTTTGAATAAAAAAGTGTAATTTTGCACTCCAATTTATAAAAGTATGAGAACCAAGTCTTTAAAAAAGAACAAAATTAACGTAATCACTCTTGGGTGTTCAAAAAATGTTTATGACAGCGAAGTCCTTATGGGACAGCTGCGTGCGAACGGAAAAGAAGTTGAACATGAAGCTCCGGCAGAAAAGGAAGGAAACATTATTGTAATCAATACTTGTGGATTTATTGACAATGCAAAAGCAGAATCAGTAAACATGATCCTGGAATATGCAGACAAAAAAGACAGAGGAATAGTTGATAAGGTTTTTGTAACAGGATGTTTATCTGAGCGCTACAGACCGGATCTAGAAAAAGAAATTCCAAACGTTGATCAATATTTTGGAACTACAGAATTACCTCAGTTATTAAAAGCTCTTGGAGCAGATTATAAACACGAATTACTTGGAGAGCGTTTAACTACAACTCCAAAAAATTACGCTTACTTAAAAATTGCAGAAGGATGTGACCGTCCGTGTAGTTTTTGTGCTATTCCATTAATGCGTGGTTCTCACGTTTCTCAGCCAATTGAAAAATTAGTTAAAGAAGCTCAAGGTTTAGCTAAAAATGGCGTTAAAGAATTAATCTTAATTGCTCAGGACTTAACTTATTACGGTCTTGATCTTTATAAAAAAAGAAACCTTGCAGAGCTTCTGGAAGCTTTAGCTGCTGTTGAAGGTATCGAATGGATTCGTCTTCATTACGCTTATCCAACGGGATTCCCAATGGATGTTTTAGAATTAATGAAACGCGAGCCTAAAATCTGTAATTATATAGATATTCCGTTACAACATATTTCTGATTCCATTTTAAAATCAATGCGTCGCGGAACAACTCAGGCCAAAACGACTCAATTATTAAAAGATTTCCGCGCAGCAGTTCCGGGAATGGCAATAAGAACTACTTTGATTGTTGGTTATCCTGGTGAAACTCAGGAGGATTTTGAGATTTTAAAAGATTTTGTTCAGGAAATGAAATTTGACAGAATGGGATGTTTTGCTTATTCTCATGAAGAAAATACTCATGCTTACCTATTAGAAGACAATGTTCCGGATGAAGTAAAACAAGCCAGAGCAAATGAAATTATGGAGTTGCAGTCTCAAATTTCATGGGACTTAAACCAGGAAAAAGTAGGTAAGGTTTTCAGATGCATCATAGATAGAAAAGAAGGAGCCCATTTTGTTGGTCGTACCGAATTTGACAGCCCTGATGTAGACAATGAGGTTTTAATAGATGCTTCTAAACATTACGTAAAAACAGGAGAATTTGTTAATATCAAAATAATTGAAGCTACAGAATTTGATTTATACGGAGAACCTGCTTAAATTTACGCTGAACTATTGTTAACATTAGAAAAAAAATACTTTTATGAAACCAATTCAAACTTTATTTATTTTAGTTTTAAGCTTATTCTTTTTCAACAGTGCTTCAGCACAATACGGAAACGGATACAATAATGGCTACGGGAATGGTTATGGCAACGGTTACGGAAGAGGTGGCGGAATGGGAATGGACAGAAGTATGATGGCAGGACAAGGACAAGGCTCACAAAGCAAGCCTAAAGAAATTCCTGTTGAAGAAACTGCCGGCAAAATTGTCGAGCAAATGAAACCAGATGTCAGTCTTGATGATCTTCAGGCAATTGCAATAACAAATGTCTTAGCAGACAGTCTAAGAGAGCAAGGTATTTTATTAAAAAATGAAAGCAGTAATCAGGAACAAAAAATCGAACAGATTAAAGCTTTAAGAGAAAGTACTGACAAAAAAATTAACGCCTTTTTAAATCCTGACCAAATTGAAAAATACAAGACTTTCATGGAAAAATTAAAAGAAGGTAAAACAGGAAAATCAAAAAAGAAAAAAAATAAAGATTCAAAAGACTCTAAAGAAGTAAAAGAAAATACAGATACGAAAATTGAAGAATAATCGTTTAAACTTTTAAACAACGCATTATGCAAAAAAAACATTTTTGTTATCTGATTTTAGCTGTCGCTATAAGTGCTTGTTCTACTAATCCATACAAGAATACTGAAAAAGCATACGATCAGCAACTTAAGACTTTAGAAAACCAGATTACCAGTAAAGAAGCACAGCCAATTCCAGCTACAAATGTTATTATTGACACCACGTATGCTCAGCAGTTGAAAATTGTAAAAGACACCTTATCCAAAACAAGTTCCACTTATCTGCAAAACGGAATTAATACAGAATGGATTGGAACAGTAAATTTTAATTTAAGAAAGCCGAGTTTCGTTATTATTCACCATACCGCTCAAGATTCATTGCAGCAGACAATTAATACTTTTACAAAAACCAAAACTCAGGTTAGCGCTCATTACGTAATTTCCGAGAATGGAAAAGTAGTTCAGATGCTTAATGATTACCTAAGAGCCTGGCATGCCGGGAATTCAACCTGGGGAAAAGTAACAGATTTAAACTCCTGCTCTATTGGCATTGAACTTGACAATAATGGTTTTAAACCATTTACAGAAGCACAAATCAGCAGTTTGGTTGCTTTGCTAACAAAACTGAAAAAAGATTACAACATTCCAACTCAAAACTTTTTAGGACACGCTGATATTGCTCCGGGAAGAAAACAAGACCCAAGCGCTTTGTTTCCATGGAAAACACTTGCAGAAAAAGGCTTTGGAATCTGGCAGGATGAAGTTGTAGAACCCGCTCCGTTTGATTTTAAAATTGAACCTGCACTAAGAATAATTGGTTATAACACCAAGAATCTTACTGCGGCAATTCAGGCATTCAAATTACATTACATTCAGACCGATGCAACCTCAACACTAGACAGAAAAACAATTGATACTATTTATTCTATTTACAAGAAACAAGTTCAATAAACAAACACAATTCATTTCAAAATATACAACGCATTTCAATTTAGAGATGCGTTTTTTTTATCTATTCGTTGTACAACATGACAGAATAAAGAGTCTAAATTATATTATATCAAAGACATACTACAGTATCTATACAGCTATATTGTAATAGCTAAGTTTGGCTTGACCACCATTATTCGACCTTCTCAACAGAACAATTCATAATCAACAACTCACAACATATAACTCACAACATATAACTCATAACATATAACATATAACTCATAACTCATAACCTATAACTCATAACTCTAAATTCATAGAAATAAAAAAGCTGCCAAAACATTAGTATGTTTCGACAGCTCCAAAAAAAAAAAAAAAATATCAATCTTTATCTCTAGAAAGAGTATGTTGTTGCAATTAAAGCGTAGAAGCTTCCTCCTGTTGGCAATGCATCTTTATCTAAGAATATATCTTCAGACGCTGCATCGTATCTTAACTCAGGAATAATTGTAAGTTTTCCAACTTTGTAATTTAAAGAAACTGTGTTTGCAAATACACTAGATCCTGTTAATGTCCCCATACTTGGCGCAGCATCTTTAGCGTCAAAATATTCCATTCTGTAAGCCAACAATAATGATGGACTAAAAGAATAGTTAGCATATCCTACTAATGAAAACCATTCTCCGTCTAATGCGCTGTCAAAATCATTTGTTGTTTTAGCATAAGTCGCATTTAATCCAAGAGAGAAACTATCACTAATAGTTTTAGACGCAGTCAAATCAAACTGAGTTTTATTCTCATCTGACACTGGAATGATGCTTCCTGGTATTGCATTTGTACTTCCTGTTGTAAAGTTCAAATAAGCACTTCCTGTATCACCAATATACCCTACTTGTCCAATGAACGTTTTTTGGTAAGATCCTGCATCCATAGCCGATTTAAAATCGGTTGGATTTGTTAATCCTAACATAGCTGTAAATTTCCCAGAAGTATACTGAGCTTTTACACCTGTATTAAAGAATGGCCCGTATGAGAAAGCATACGACATACTATAGTTTTTGTTATCTACAGCATCTAAAACTTCATATCCTATATGAGTTCCGAAACTACCCGCAACGAACTTAAATTCATCCGTTACATTATAGGTAAAATACAACTGTTTAATTAAAAATTTTGCACTAGCATCTTTGTCGGGTGTCTCATTATACGAAAATTCTGCTGCTCTTTTTCCGAAACCTAAGTCCACGAAAACAGAAGCTTTTCCAAAAGTATGACCTGCTTCTATCGACGCCATTCCTAATTCGAATGAATTCTGTGAGTTGGTGAAGCTCGTTAATCCATTCATTTGTTTTGAAAAATCATATTTATAGTACGCATCTGCAGAACCTCCCCATGTGGTTGCCGGAGCGGCTGCTTCCTCTTCTTGGGCAAAGGCAAAAGAACTTGTTAACATCGCGGCTAAAATGTGAAATGCTTTTTTCATGTTTTAAATTGGTTTTTAGTTATTAAATTGATTCTGGTTAGTTAATCGTTTATATATCTATGTAATAGTATAAGTCATTTCTAAAACCTCCTGTTCGCCTTCAAATCATCATCATTTTCATTAGCGAATTTATTAACTTTTGTATGAGTAGAATAATTCAAAACTGCTTTTTTGATGTTTTAGGTGAAGAATTACGGATTACAAAAATTAGAAACACCAATAATCATTATTTGATATTTATAGCTGTTTGTTTTTGAAAATTCAACAACGATTTTTCAATCTTTTTTCACAATTAAACAGGGTTAAAACAAAATATCAAAGAACAAAACAACAAAAAGCAAACAAAAAATATCAAAAAACAAAACACACCCCTAAATTTTTAGGGGGTATAATAAAAACAAAACAAAACAAGCATTACAAACAAATCAAAAAACACATTACAAACCAACCAACCCTTAAAGAGAATTATTCTTACAAAAATAGATATATTAAACAAAAAGTAAAAGACAAGCTCACACATCGTATTTCGAATTAAAAAAGAACTTAAAAAAACAAAAAAGCCTGCTCATATTTTGAACAGGCTCTTTATTACTAAACCATTATAATCTACTTATTCTTCTTTATTGTATTTTCTTAAATATTCACGGACTTTAATTCCAGATTCCTGTAAATCGTCATCTTTCCACTTTCCTTGAGAATTAGCTGACTTCTTTAACATCGAACAGGTTTCATCCTTATCAGACACTGACCATGTGATCCAACTAATCTTTTTAGACTCCATCCAATCAATATATTCCTGCCAGGCTTTATAATTTAAAGGTCCATCTCCGGAAGCTTCCATCCCCGCCGATTCTGAAACAAAGACCGGAAGACCGCTTTTGATAGCAGCATCTGTTCTGTCTCTTAATTCCTTTCCATGCGTTGCTGCATAAAAATGCATTGTATACATTAAATTGACATAACCTGTTATAGGATCTTCGGCTGGAAGATCAATATCCTGATCCCAATGTGGACAGCCAACCAGAATAATATTTTTAGAATCGTTTTCACGTATAACCCTAATTATTTCTTCTGCATAATTTTTCACTTCCCACCAGGTTTCATAATCCGGTTCATTAAATACTTCATATATAATATTAGGATATCCGGCATACTTTTTTGACATTTCCGCAAAAAACTCTTTAGCTTCCTTCAAATTAATATTATGACTATGCCAATCTATAATCACATACATATCCGATTTTATAGCCCCATTTACAACCGCCTCTACTTTTTCTTTAGCAAACTGCGGATTATTTATATAGGAGAGATCTCCAAGTTCTACTCCCATTGCAGCGCGAACTATATTACAATTAAAATCCTTTTTTAGCCAGTTTACTGCTTTTTCATTATAAAATCTTGGCCATAAACTATGCCAGCCAAAACTCAAACCTCGCAAAACAATTGGATTATTATTCTTATCTACAAGTTGTGTTCCCTGGACACTCAGCTGACCATGCTTTTTTACAAATTGTGCATTTGAAACATTTGCACTCATAACAACAGAAAATACAATATACCAAAGTTTCATACTATACTTTTTTAAGGAATTAATTTTAACGTAATCACATCATGCGAATCAATTGTTGCATTAAATACTTTTCTAGTATTTCCTGCTTCTTTATTTTTCCAAAGATCTTTTATTTTGAATGTTATTTTTGAGAAATTGGCTTCATATCCAAAATCTACATCTTTGAAATTATTTTTATTCCAATCAAAAGTTATTTTTTTTGAAGTTTCTGTTCTATTTACAAAACTAACCGCCCAAGCTCCATCTGAAAGCGGTTTTACCCAAACTTCTACTCCATCTAAAATAGTGTATTTAAATCCCTGAACCCCTAATTTGTCCTGATTAACAGCCAAAAGTTCTTTATTAGTCAGAATAGCTAAAGTTTCTTTAGCCATTTTTCGATAATCATTTCCGGTAAATAAAGGAGAAGAAAGCATACACCACATTGCAAAATGCGTTTTATCTTCAGTATCATTCATTTCATTTCCAACTTCCATCATATCAAAATCATTCCAATGATCAGGACCAGAATATTTACGAATGTCTTTTCGCATGTCAGCAATTTTCATGAATCCCCAGGAAGACCAATTTTCCGGATGTTTAAATTCACAGTCAAAGCAAGGATAAATATCTCCCGAAATTCTCCAAAGATTTCCAATTGGCTTTCCCCATTCCCAAGGCTGATTATCTCCCCATTCACAAAGACTAAAAACAATTGGCCTACCGGCCGTCTTCAATGCATTACTCATAGTTGTATAAGCTTCTTTAGCAGTAATTCCTTCTGTATTACACCAATCATATTTTAAGAAATCAATCCCTAGCTTCGCATAAAATCTGGCATCCTGATATTCATACCCTCTTGTTCCCGGATAACCGGCACAGGTTTTTGTTCCTGCACAATTATACAATCCGAATTTCAAACCTTTATTGTGCACATAATCAATTAAAGCTTTCATTCCGTTTGGAAACTTTTCAGGATCCGGTACTAAATCACCATTTGCATCACGTTCATGAGTCATCCAGCCATCATCTAATACTATATAATTATATCCTGCAGCAGCCAAACCAGATGAAACCATTATATCAGCCGTTTCTTTTACCAACTTTTCATCAATATTTGTTGCAAAAGTATTCCATGAGTTCCAGCCCATTGGCGGAGCCATAGCCAACCCTTCAAATTTTCCGCCTTGTTGCTTGTGAGTATTGCCCTGACTGAAACCTATAAACGTAATGCTTAAAGCAAATAGTAAAATGATTTTTTTCATTTCTTTTAAATTTAAAATATCTTAAAAAAATGTTCCCTAATTTTTCAATAAGGGAACATTTTTAAACTAACTCAAAATAAACTAACTATTATAAAAATCCTATATCATCTATGTAAAGAACACTAGCCGGAGTAATTGTACCATTAGAAAATTCCTGAATAAATACGCTGTCAAAATTTCCTCCAGTTAAAAGGTTTGGATGCAAAGCAGAAATAGGAATTGAGATATTATTCCATTGTCCCGGAACCAAAGTCACTGTTGTACCTTTACTAGAATCTGCTGTATCACTATTTATCGTAACCATAATTTTAGTACTTTCTGTTGGAAATATAGACATCTTAACAAATTGATAATCCGCAGCATTTAAAAGCAAATCTGAATGCATAAAAAGACCACTCCAAGCTCCCGCCATTTTTTTTATTGAATATGCTCCTCTGCTAACTTTTTCAGCACTTTCCCAGGTAATATCACCTCCCCAGCCATAACCCCATCCTTTCAATGAGTCTTCATATAGTAAATATTTCAAACCAATCCCGCTTGGAGCAGAAACTCCAAAATCAGTCTCTACTACAATAAGAGCGTAAGAACCAAAATCAGCCGGAACTGTTGCTTTTATCTCTGTTTTTGATACAACTGTAATTGCAGCAGCAGTAGATCCAAATTTCACACTTTTAACTTTTACAAAATTTTGTCCTGTAATTGTAATAATATCTCCCGGAGAAGCTAAAACTTGTGACAGACTAGTAATCACCGGAGCCGGAGGTGTTAATTCAATTACATTACTTAAAACATTTATAAAACCATTCGTTCCATAATAATCTAAACCTGGTGCCGCTTTATCAGATCCGTTTACTTTTAAAACACCATTTGTTACATTGATGTTCAATAAATACAAATCAGGATTTACTGCATTTGCCATGGTCGTATAATCTCCTGTTTCTAAATAATCCGCCTGAACACCTTCAAGTTTAGCTACTCTTTTTTTAACGCCTTTAACAACATGACTTAAAACAAGTTGCTTTAAATCTGCTACAGGAACCAAGTTAATATCCGGATACCCTATATCATTTACATAACCATTAGCTACCAAATAAGCATCAAAAGCAGCATCATTAGGCACAAAATAGGTATAATTAATCATCAGGAGTATCTAATGTCGATTCCAGTCCCGTTAATTTTATTGCTTTTGCAAATACTGTCAAATTAGTATTTGCGTGAAGCATACCGTAGACTGTATTGTAATTTTGCTGTGCTCCACCAATATCTTCAATTTCATTATCACAAGAAGAAACTGCAGCAACCAAAAAGACGCATGCTGCAATATGTTTTACTTTATTATATATATTTTTCATAAATTCTCTTTTAGTTTTTAATTATGGATTCAAATGAACGAACTCAGTTGACTATCGAAATTATTTTTTTTAGAATCCGCCTCAATTATTTCAATACAAATCCTATGTTATCCAAATAGATAACATTTCCTCCAAATCCTCCAAATTCCTGAAATCCAATATTAGATATTTCTGCCGGACTACCGACTGCAGTATATGGTATTTCAAAATAAGTCCATGAACTCTTGACATCAATTATTTCAGTATTAGCTTCAACATTAACATCATTAGCAAAAAACTTCACTTTTCCAGCTTTTTCAGCTTTAATCCAAAATCGTATTGCCTTAAATTTATCTGTATCGTGATAAGACCAGTTATTAATACCAATTACAAAACCATCCCATTCTCCCGACTTCCATTGGATACACTTTAGTCCTTGTTTAACATCCTTTTCATACGCCCTATTAAGATCGTTGTTATCATCCCACAAATCATCCCAGCCCCAAATATTTGTAGAGGCATCATCATAAATTCCCGAACCTATTGTTTCAGGAGCTACTGTTGTTCCGGAGACATTTGTTATTGATAAATTTTTCAAATAACTTCCTTCGGGAACTTTAACCACAATTTCTGTTAATGTCGAAGAAATTGGTTCTACTTTTGTGGTTCCAAAACTCACAACAGGACGCAGAAAATATTCACCTGTAATGGTAATAACATCTCCCGGGTTTGCATTGACAGGAAATCCTGTAATATTAGGACTTGGAGGTCTTATAGCTATTTTATAACTTAAAGTCCCTTTAGCAGTAACTATCTTCATCTCATCCATTTCATTATAATAAGGTGTTTTTTGATCCACCAATACCACAATAGCATTATCTGTTACGAATGTTGGATTAAAATAAGACTCTAATCCGTTAAATGAAATTGATTTTAAGGTAGCAAAACCTGATCCTCTAATAATATAATAATTTCCTGCATTAATAATATCTGTAGGTACATCAACCTTTCTGTCTCCTTCAACCAAAGGATCATCAACAACAGATTTGCTAACCCCTGTTACTTCAAGCTTTCCAGAGGAACCGTTCGAATCGTCATTGGAACAAGAAGCCAACAGCAAAATTGAAATCGAAGCTAAAAAACACAACTTCAATAACATTTTATTTTTTATATTTTTCATAGTGATTTACTTTTAAAAAATTATTTGAAATTGTAAGGAACCGGTGCCTCTTTCAACTTTGGATTTTTTCTAACTTCAATATCCGGTTTTGGATAAGTAAAATCAGCTGGCGTAGGAGTATAATGCATTACTCCCTGAGAATCAAAACCTCTATCTTGTTGAGAAATGATATTAATTGCCTCTTGTCGTGGCAATCTTCCTAAATCAAACCAAAATTCTCCTTCAAAAGCAAATTCAACTCTGCGTTCATGAAACAAAGCCGCTTTCGTTAAAGGCACATTCGTTCCTAAAGCGCTAAGACCTGCTCTAAGCCTTACTTTATTAAATGATTCTTTTGCTGCAGCATTAGTAGTTTCATCAGCTCCCGCCATAATTGCCTCAGCATGAATCAATAGAAGATCAGCATAACGCATAATATAATTGCAATTATTCATACCTCCCCATGAATCAGCTGGCCCTGTTTCGCTGGTAGCCTGACCTACTACATATTTTTTAACTGCTGCACCAGTATTAGCTAATACATCGCCGTATTTGTCTTTATCCATTACAAAACCAACTACTCCATTAGCTTTCATATTCGGATAAGAATCTCCATACACCATAAAAGACTCCTTTCTTCTTAAATCTCCAATTTCAAAGGCATCCTGAACATCATTACTTGGCACATAAGTAGCACCATAAGAAGCATTATCATTTAAGATATCCAAACCATACTGAATATTGGAAAAATTTCCTCCTCCATAAGTATTGATAGCACCAGACCATTGCCAGGAATAAATAGATTCTTCGTTGTTATTTTTGCTTGTCAAAAACAAATCGGCAAAATTTGGAAGCAATCCAAACTCTCCAGAATTAATCACTTTTTCAGCCATTAATTTAGAATCCGAATATTTTTTCTCATATAAATATACTTTAGCTAAGAACGCTTCAGCTGAACCCTGAGTAACAAAAATATTCTCTCCTCCAGGAGTTCTTGATCTCATTTTTACTTTAAGATTTGCTGCTGCAAATTTCAAGTCGTTTTCGATAAAAGTATAAATGTCTTCAATCCTATTAGTATTAACCAGAGGATCCTTCGCTAAAGCTAAATTATCTTCTATAATTGGCACAGTTCCATACAAACGAACCAAATAAAAATAAGCTATAGCCCTAAAAAAGTGTGCCTCCGCAATCGTATTTTTAATTACATCCCTGCTCACATTTGCAGTGGCATTTTTTTCGATAGTATTAATTAAAGTATTAGATTGTGCTATAATTGCAAAACAAGCCCTCCAGGGGTCCAACAAAATTGAACTATCAGAAGTCAACTTGAACTGAATAAGTTCTGGTCCATCAGCATAAGCCAAACAGTTTCCAGATGACAACTCAGACAAAGCGTAAAAGTTTTTTGTATAATAAGGAGCCCACATTGCACCATACATACCATAAGTAGTTCTTGCTACCTGCTCATCAGTATTATAAAATTCAGTACTGCTGTAACTATCTTCGGATGGGCGATCCAAGAAATCTTCGCTGCAAGAAGTAGTAGCCAAACCTAGTGTTACAAATAAAACTAAGGTCTTTATATTGATATATTTTTTCATAAGAGTAGTAATTAAAATTCTAAATTCACTCCAAAAGTAAAACTACGATTGGTTGGATAACGACCTGAATCAATTCCTGATAATAACGGATCCTGATTATAAGATCCTACCTCTGGATCATAACCTGTGTACTTCGTAAACGTGTAAAGATTTTGAATACCAAAATAGAATCTTAATTTACTAATATTCGCTTTTGAAATCACATCAGAAGGAAGGTTATAACCTAAAGTTACCTGCTGAATTCTTAAAAACGAACCGTCTTCTACATAACGATCAGAGATTGCAATATTTGGATGCCCATCCCCACCATCCGGTCTTGGATATTTTGCATCTGTATTTTCAGGTGTCCAAAAATCTGCAGCTTCCGCCAATTGATTTTCATACAAACGCTGGTTTTTAGTACCGGCACGTCTGGTTAAATTCATTACTTTGTTTCCGTAAGACCCTTGTAAAAAGACTCCCAAATCAATATTTTTATAGGTAAAAGTATTATTGAAACCATAAGTAAATTTCGGTTGTGGATTACCAATATAGGTTAAATCTTTTTCATCAATCAAACCATCTTTGTTCTGATCTACATATTCAACATCTCCTAATTGACTTTTTACCGCTTTATTCCCTGTAAAGGGAATCGGTGCATTGGCTAATTGCTCATTAGTTCTAATAATACCAACTGACTGATATCCGTAAAATTGACCTACAGGCAAACCTACCACTGTTTTAGTAACCGCTTTGGTAGTGTAGTCATTAAGCATTACATCTTTAGTTAAATCAAAGTTATCCTGTAAACTCAACAATTTATTTTTATTCGTAGTAAAAATTACTTTTGAAGTCCATGAAAAATCTTTTCCAAACTTATTATTGTAATCTAAAGTCATTTCAAAACCTTGATTTCTTAAGCTTCCTAAATTTACACTAGGCGCTCCTAAACCTCCCTGATAGGCATCTGTACCTGTAACATAATAAGGCAATGGTAAGACAAATAAAAATCCTGCTGACTGTTTTCTGTACACCTCAAATGTTGCCTGAAGTTTAGACTTAAAAAGTGTAAAATCTAAACCTATATTGGTTTGCTCAGAAGTTTCCCAAGTTAAATCAGGATTCGCAATATTATTTACAGTAAAGAAATTTCCCATTGCTGATTTTATTGCACGAACCGTACTCATATAACCACCACCGCCAATATTTTGGTTTCCAGTCTCACCGTAACCGGCTCTAATTTTGATGTTATCAATATATTCTCTGGTTCCTTCCATAAAACTTTCGTTTGAAAGTTTCCACGAACCTGAAATTGAAGGAAAATAGCCCCATTTCTTACCTGGTCCAAAATTAGAACTTCCGTCTGCCCTCATTGTTGCAAGCAGCGTATATCTATTATCATAATCATAATTAAAAGTTCCAAAGAAAGAGTAAAAAGCAGAACTTCCTTTATATTCTGAAGCCACAAGTGTATCAGGATCACCTAAACTGATAGAATGAACATCATTACTTACCAAGCCAGAAACTGTTTGTGAATTCCCAAACCAATGACTATCATTAGCTTCCTGAGCCGCTAAGAAATTAAAATGATGCTTCCCTGCATCAACCTTATAGGTTAAAACATTTTTGACATTAAGACCATACCAATTGTTTGCTCTCTCTGTTAACTGATTTGTTTCTCTAACTGCAGCCCCCCATTTATAAGTAGGCTGAAAACCTTCAAAAGTATCTACATTGGTAGATCCTCCAAATTCAAATTTATAATCAAGTCCTTTTGCCAATCTAAAACTAGCATAAAAATTCCCAATAAAGCTTTTCTTAATCAACTTATTAGTATTCATCAACGCTGAAGCCACCGGATTAATCCAAACACCAATTGATCCATCAGCAGGCGGGCCTGCATAATTACCGTTAGTATCTTTTACTGCAACATCAGGAGTAGATAAAATAGAAGTACTAATAATTCCATTACTTGCACCATTAATTGTAATGTCTTCATTAGTAATTCCAGTTCCAAGAGAAACTCCAACTGTCAGCCAATCTTTTAGCTTGCTATCAACATTCGTTTTAAAGCTATATCTTTTAAAACCAGAACCAATAACAATACCTTCCTGATTTGTATATCCTCCTGAAATGTAATAGTTCGTACCATCTTTTGCACCAGAAAACGAAACCTGATGATTATTCATAATCGCAGTTTTATAAATCTCATCCTGCCAATTTGTTCCTTTGCCCAGAATAGACGGAACAGCAAATTCATCTCTTGGAGTTACACCATAAACAGCTGCCAAAGCATTTTGCTGTGCGGCGTACTGACTCAAAGTCATAGTATCTAATAAACGGGTTACATTTTGAACAGAGAAATAAGAATCATAGGTAATTTTTCCCGTTCCTTTTTTACCTCTTTTTGTAGTAATAATAATAACTCCATTCGACGCTCTGGAACCATAGATAGCAGTTGCAGAAGCATCTTTTAAAATATCCATTGTTTCGATATCATTTGGATTTAAAAAAGACAGAGGACTTGAAGTTACATTTCCTGTATTTGTTCCTAAATATCCGGTAACAATTGAACCACCGGTAGCTGTATTAGCAGCATCTCCTGAAATCGGAATACCATCTATAATATACAATGGTTCATTAGTTCCGGATATAGAAGTCGTTCCACGTATTTTAACCGATACACTCCCTCCCGGTTGTCCGGAATTGTTCGTAACTGTCACCCCTGCAGCACGACCTTGCAATAATTGATCTACAGATACTTGTGGAGAATCTGCCATATCTTTGGCAGTCACTGTAGAAATAGCTCCTGTCAAATCTTTTTTCTTTACACTTCGATACCCTACGTTTACCAGAACTTCACGCAAATCTTCAGCACTCAACTTTAAGACTACATTGATTGTTCCTCCGTTTTTTACATTAATTGCTTGTGTAACATAGCCGATAAATGAAACAGAAATTGTAGAATTTGCCGGTACATCTATCGAATACTTTCCATCAAAATCTGTTGAAGCTGTCTTTTTTGTACCCGTAACCACTATGTTAGCACCTGGAATAGATAATCCCTTGTCATCCGATACTGTTCCGGAAACCTTCACCTGAGCCGTAATAAAATTACTTGTCAGTAACAAAAATAATATCAAAGGAGCGGCTCTGTGGTTAGCCTTCCAATGAATGAAGCTAGTCATTAGTTTTTTCATAATAAGTGTTTGGTTAGTTTAAATTTGTTGATTGCCAATTTAAGAGATAAAAAGCCAGGGTATATTTTTTCTCTTAAATTATTTAACAAATCTATAACAGAGAGAATTATCAAATCGATAATATTATATCATTTAATGATAATATTTTTACTTTAAACGTTTAAAAAAACATATATCAAAATAAAACACATTAAAAATTACATTATTATCAATAACACTCCTTAAAAAGAACCTAAACATACATAAAAAACAACAAAAACTTAAAAAGAAAACGTTTTCGTTAAAAATAATATTTATTAGTGATAAAAAAGTATCACTACAAAATACGCTTTAACCCAGAAAAATCTTCTCTATATTGACTAGGCGTACAATTTTTTGTCGCTTTAAAACTGCGATTAAAGTTCGCAATATTATTAAAGCCTGATTTAAAAGCAACCTCAGAAACACTCATATCTTTTTCTACCAGCCAGCGTGCAGCATAACCAATTCGAATATCATTTATATAATTCACAAAGGTCTTACCGGTACGTTTTTTAATAAATCGATTAAAAGAAATAATAGACATGCTGGCAACATTAGCCACATCTTCCAAAGTAATTTTTTCAGCAAAATGTTTCTGCACATATTCATAAACCAGTTTCATTTTATCATAATCGTCAAAAGTATCATAGTCGACTGTATAAGTAGAAAGCAGACGCTGATTTCTGGAATTGGCCAGATCATATAATAGAGAAGTGATTTCTAAAAAATAATCCATACCATCCAGTTTAGAAAGCCTTACAAGTCTAGGAGTTAATTCTTCGGCCGTTTTTTTAGAAAAAAGAATTCCATGAATAGACCGATTAAACATATCACGAATCGGGTTCATAATTCGCCTGGACAATAAAGATTCATGAAATAAATCATTATGAAACTGAATAGTTATTTCATGAATTTTTTTACTCGTACATTTATTCAATTCCCAGCCGTGATATAAATTTGGACCAATCAAAACCAACTCGACACTATCAATTTCTTCAATATTATCTCCCACAACTCTTTTCACTCCTTTTCCATTCAGAATAAAGTTAATTTCAAACTCGGGATGATAATGAACAGGAAAATCAAATCTGTCTTTTACACGGTCAAAAACTAAAAAACTATCACCTGCAGCCAAAGGCGCAATTTCTCTATAAAAATTTTTTGTAGTACTCATCTTAAAAACTATTTTCAGGAAAGCATTATTTTGTTTTTTTTGACTGCAATAATATGATATATAATTGATAAAATAATATTAATTATACGATATTCATCCAATTATCTTTGAAAAATTAATTATCATTTCTTTAAAAAGAGCTTTAATAATAAACATTAATCATTTTTAATTAAATATCTTTTTATAGTTTTAATAATTTAAAAGGTAAATCGTTAAAGAATTTCCGAACAAAACAATCAATCGGATTTTATTTCATAAACCATTGTATCTTTAGCATTTAGCTTCGTTAACAATCAACAATCTGAAAATGAAAAAACATTTTATCATACTTTTAGCAACTGTTTTAGTAGGTACTTCGTGCGAATCACAAAAAAAAAGCAGTAATACAATTTTGTCACTTTCAGATAAAAAAGCCACTTCAGAGACTAAAACTCTTTATAAAAACCTAAATATATTATCTCAAAAAGGTTTTCTATTTGGCCATCAGGACGATTTGGCTTATGGTGTAAAATGGAAATACGAAAATGGAAGAAGCGACATAAATGAAGTAGTTGGCGATTACCCTGCAGTTTATGGCTGGGATATAGCAGGTTTAGAAAATGACAATCCCAATAATATAGACGGTGTTCCTTTTGCTAAAATGAAACAATATATTATTGATGCCAATTCAAGAGGCGGTATTTCCACAATAAGCTGGCACTTTGATAATCCTGCAACAGGAAAAGATGCCTGGAACAATGTTCCTAATTCATTAAAAACCATTTTACCTGAAGCAGAAAATCATAAAAAATTTACTTCCTGGTTAGACAAAGCAGCTGTTTTCTTCTTGTCTTTAAAAGATAAAAACGGAAAAGACATCCCGATTCTTTTCAGACCTTTTCATGAACTCACCGGCGGATGGTTTTGGTGGGGAAAAGGAAATTGCACTCCGGAAGAATTTAAAACCATCTGGAAGTTTACCTTTGATTATCTTCAGAAAAAAGGCGTTCACAATTTAATTTATGTTTACAATACTGGCAGTTTTGCCAGTGAAAGTGAATTTCTTGCTAACTATCCCGGAGATAATTTTGTCGATATTTTAAGTTTTGACAGCTATCAAAACAGTAATGACCCAAATGGAGAAAAATTTATTAGCGAAGTTCAAAATCAGTTTAAGATCTTAAATGAAATTAGTATCAAAAAAAATAAACCAATGGCATTGGCAGAAGCCGGTTACGAGGCTGTTCCTGATCCAAAGTGGTGGACAGGAACTTTGTTGAAAGCAATTGGAGATTACAAAATTTCTTATGTTTTATTATGGAGAAATCACGGCTGGCAGGAAAAAGAGCAGAAAATGCATTACTACGCTCCTTTTTCAGGCCAAATAAGCGAAAAAGATTTTATTACTTTTTATAATCTGGATAAAACTATATTTGAAAAAGACATTAAAAAAGCTTTAAAATAAAAAACTAACTCACAACTAAAACCTCAAAAATTTAACCAATGCACGACAAAATTAGTTTAAAAGAAAAAATCGGTTATGGTCTTGGAGACGCTGCTTCTTCTATGTTCTGGAAAATTTTCAGTATGTATTTACTGTTTTTCTATACCGATGTTTTCGGATTGGCACCTGCCATAGTTGGAACCATGTTTTTAATTACCCGCATCTGGGATTCTTGTTTTGACCCAATTGTTGGAATTATGGCTGACAGAACCAAAAGTAAATGGGGAAAATTCAGACCTTACTTACTTTGGGTAGCTATACCTTTTGCCGTGATTGGGGTTTTAACCTTTTATACTCCGGATTTTGACGAAAAAGGAAAAATCATTTATGCTTACGTAACTTATTCGTTAATGATGATGATATATTCTTTAATCAATGTCCCTTACGCATCACTTTTAGGCGTAATGTCTTCTGACCGAAAAGAAAGAAATACACTTTCATCGTACCGAATGGTTTTTGCTTTTGGAGGAAGTCTTTTAGCCCTATGGCTCATTGAACCTTTGGTAAATTATTTCGGCGGAAGCCTAAATTCTAAATCAGGCTGGCTGGCAACAATTGCTGTTTTCGGATTCATTACAACCATCTTTTTCTGGGCTTGTTTTGCTTTCACAAAAGAAAGAATCAAACCTATTGCAGACGAACAAAACAATCTAAAAGAAGATTTAAAAGACCTTCTGAAAAATAAGCCCTGGTGGATTTTACTGGGAGCAGGAATTGGAGCTTTGGTCTTCAATTCGATCCGCGATGGCGCTGCAGTTTATTATTTTAAATATTATGTAAGCAGTTCTGTCAATTTTGATTTTTCACTTTTCGGAAGTGATTTTCATATGACACCAACCTCAATTTATCTCGTTTTAGGACAAGCAGCAAATATCATCGGAGTTATTATTGCAACTCCAATTGCCAATAAAATTGGTAAAAAGAAAACCTTTTTTGGCGCTATGGCCTTAGCAGCAATTTTAAGTCTTATTTTCTATTTATTTGGAAAAGAAGATATTTTCTTAATCATGAGTTTCCAGGTTCTAATTAGTATTTGTGCAGGATGTATTTTCCCTTTAATCTGGTCAATGTACGCTGACAGCGCCGATTATTCAGAATGGAAACAAGGTCGAAGAGCCACAGGATTAGTATTCTCTGCTTCCTCAATGTCACAAAAATTTGGATGGACAATTGGCGGTGCCGGAGCTGGATGGCTTCTAGGATATTATGGCTTTCAGGCCAATGTAGAGCAGACTGTAACCGCTCAAAACGGAATTCAGCTAATGTTAAGCATATTACCGGCAATTGCAGCCGCAATATCAGTCGCTTTTATAGCATTTTACCCATTATCAGAAGAAAAATTACAAATTATAGAACAAGATTTAAACCAAAAAAGAGATCAAAATCATTAAAAATACAGCTATAGAAATCAATTTATATGACAACAATAACATCGTCGCTGACTTTTCAGGAAAGAAAATCAGCATTAGAAAACGAACATAAAACACTGCTTGAACGTAAAAACAAACCAAAACAAGCAGTGGGAAACGGTATTTACGAGCGTTACGAAAATCCTGTTGTTACAGCAGATCATGCTCCTTTAACTTGGCGTTTTGATTTTAATGAAACAACCAATCCGTTTTTACAGGAAAGAATTGGTATCAATGCGGCTTTTAACGCTGGCGCCATGAAATGGAACGGAAAATATCTGCTTGCTGTTCGTGTAGAAGGAATCGACAGAAAATCGTTTTTTGCTATTGCCGAAAGTCCAAATGGAATTGATAATTTCAAGTTTTGGGACAAACCATGTGTGATTCCGCAAACGGAAGAACCCGACACAAATGTATATGACATGCGTCTGATACATCACGAAGATGGCTATGTTTACGGAATTTTCTGTACCGAAAGAAAAGATCCAAAAGCACCAAAAGGAGATACAAGTTCGGCTGTTGCCAATGCCGGGATTGTGCGTTCTAAAGATTTAATTAATTGGGAAAGACTTCCTGATCTAATCTCTAATACAGGACAACAGCGAAATGTAGTTTTGCATCCGGAATTCGTAAATGGAAAATATGCTTTATATACTCGTCCACAAGATGGTTTTATTGATGTTGGTTCTGGAGGCGGAATTGGTTTAGGTTATGTGGAAGACATGAGAAATCCAATCGTTAAAGAAGAAAAAATCATTTTCGGAAAACAATATCATACTATTTACGAATTGAAAAATGGTTTGGGTCCCGCTCCAATTAAAACTTCAAAAGGCTGGTTACATTTAGCCCACGGAGTTCGTAATACTGCTGCAGGACTACGCTATACTCTCTATATGTTTATGACCGATTTAAATGATATTTCGAAAGTAACACATGTTCCGGCTGGACATTTTATGGGACCTGAAGGAATTGAAAGAGTGGGTGACGTTTCAAATGTTTTGTTTTCTAACGGATGGATTGAAGACGAAAACGGAACTGTATATGTCTATTATGCTTCATCAGACACCAGAATGCATGTAGCAGTTTCGACTGTAGACAAACTAGTTGATTATGTTACAAACGCACCTGCTGATACTTTTGTTTCTGCAGGTTCTGTAGAAACTATTATCAATCAAATCGAAAGAAATAACGCAATTTAAAATATCGTGTCATTACAAATAAAGCTTTTAAAATCGGAACTAACCGCAGAACTCGATTCCATCTTAAAATATTGGTCAGAACGTACTATTGATGACCAAAATGGTGGTTTTGTCGGGCAAATCGATTTTAACGATCATCTGATTTTAAATGCAGAAAAAGGTTCGGTATTAAATGCCCGAATTCTTTGGACATTTTCTGCCAGTTATCAAATTACCAAAAACAAAAACCACAAAAAACTGGCCGACAGAGCATTTGATTTTCTTGCTTCTTATTTTTATGACACACAATTTGGAGGTCTTTTTTGGAGTATTAATGAGGATAAAACTCCAAAAGACACCAAAAACCAGATTTACGCTTTGGCCTTCGCTATTTATGGACTGTCTGAATATTATGTGATTTCGAAAGAAGAAAAAGCACTTGAAATTGCAAAGAATTTATATTTCAAAATTCAAGAACATAGTTACGACCCTATTAATAAAGGATATTTTGAAGCCTTTACCAGAAATTGGCAGCCAATAGACGATTTACGTTTGAGTGCAAAAGATGCCAACGAAAAGAAAACAATGAATACGCATCTTCATATTATTGAAGGCTACGTGAATTTATATAAAGTCTGGAAAGACGAAAAACTGCTTAAAGTTATTATCGAATTGCTAGAAACTATCGAAAAGTATTTTATCAATACAGAAACAGGTCATTTGCGCTTGTTTTTTGATGAAAACTGGAAAGAAAAACCAGATGTGATTTCATACGGACATGATATTGAAGCAGCCTGGCTTTTACAGCAATGCGCAGAATTGTCAGGAGATGAAACTCTGATTGCCAATTATAGAAAATATGCCATTCAGATTGCAGAAGCCACAAAAGAAGGTTTTGATACCGATGGAGGTTTATGGTATGAATTCGATCCGGAGAAAAACGAATTAATAGCCGAAAAACACTGGTGGCCACAAGCCGAAGCTTTAATTGGTTTTTATAATGCCTATCAGTTAACAGGAAAAGAAGAATATCTGGATATTGTTTACAAAAACTGGAAATTCATAAAAAAACATATACTTGACCAACGCAACGGAGAATGGGTTTGGGGAATTTACCATGATTATTCTATAATGCAAAAAGACAAAGCCGGATTCTGGAAATGTCCTTATCACAACGGACGAGCCTGCATTGAGCTTATCCAGAGAATTCAAGATTAATTTCACTTTTAATTCTAATTTAAAGTCGTTATGAAACATTTTTTACTTTTTAGTTTATTGTTAATCTCTTTTGCTATCGATGCACAAACAAATCTCTTAAAAAACGGAGGTTTTGAATACGACTTAACCAATTGGAACGGACAGGAAAATGGTGCGCTTTCTCCTTATGATAGAAAATCCGGAAAAAACAGCGCCTTAATTAATCAGTTTACGGGTGCTGAATGGCGAGCATTTGATCAAACTGTGCCACTTGCAAGAAATACTTATGCAGTAGAATGCACAGCGTGGATGAAAACAGAAGGCGTAGAAAATCAGAAAGAAGATTATAAAGCAGCAATAGTAATTGTAGATTTTTTAAATGGTGCAGACAAATCAATCAGCACCGAAACCATTGCAAGAGCAAAAGGTACAACCGATTGGGTCAATTATAAAAAAGCTGTAAAAGTTCCTGCGGATGCTAAGAAAATTAAAGTGATGCTGGCACTGGCACAAACCAACGGCACCGTATTCTTTGATGACATCAAAATAACAACACTTTCTGAAGAAGAGTTTTCAAAATTGAATTCTGAAACCAAATAAATTAAAATGAAAAAATCATTTTTTAAAATAATTTTGCTAAGTTTCTCTATTTTAGTTCTGGCTGGCTGCTCTTCAGATAATGATTCAAATAATGAAATTATAATAGATCCACCGACACAAGATGATCCGTTAACGACATCAAATGTGACTAATTATATGGTTGATCCAATTGCCACAAAAGAGACCAAAGCTTTATTTTACAACTTAAAAAGACTTTCTCAAACCAAAACGGCAATTGGTCAGCAAGATGCTTTTAATAGTTTTTATCAGGATGCCACCGGCGATTCAGATATTAAAAAAAATACAGGTTTTGATCCAGCCGTTTTAGGTTCTGACTTCATGTTTATTACTGACAAAAACAATAACGAACAATCGAATAACTGGTTTTATCAGCAGGAACAAAAAATTGTCGCTGACACTAAAGCCGCTTACGCGAAAGGAATAATCAATACCTTCAGCTGGCATTTGAGAGAACCTAATAAAGAAGAATCTTTTTACGCCGCAGATATGACTGCTGAACAAAAAGCAACTGCTTTTAAAAGTATTCTTCCAGGCGGAACAAACAACGAATGGTACAAAAAGAAATTAGATAAAGTGGCCAAAGTTATTCTAAATCTAAAAGGTTCAAATGGAGAACTGATTCCGGTAATTTTCAGACCTTTTCATGAATTTGACGGAAGCTGGTTCTGGTGGGGAGCCGATTTCTGTTCTGCAGATGAATACAAAAAAGCCTATCAATTTACTGTAGATTATTTAAAAAACACAAAAGGAGTTCACAATATATTGTATGCTTTTTCTCCTGATAACTCCTACATAACCGAAGCCAATTATTTAAGCCGTTATCCAGGCGACAAATATGTAGACATTATCGGAATGGATAATTATGGCGATTTCAGTAATCAAGGTCAAACAGGATCAGACAAAGCAAATGCGAAACTGAAAATTCTTTCTGATTATGCTAAAGCGAAAGTAAAAATTGCAGCCCTAACCGAAACAGGTTACCGCGTTACTAGCACAACACCAGCGATTACAGATTGGTTTTCCTCTTTATTATACAGCGCCTTAACTAAAAATCACATTCAGATAAGTTATGTCATGTTTTGGAATAATAATGCAGATGGCTATTATGTGCCAAACGGAACTGTTTCTAACGCTGCTGATTTTAAGACCTATAGTTTAAAAACTAAATCGGCGTTGGTAAATTCTCTACCGAAAATGTATGAAATGCCGAAATAAAAACGACTCAAACCCGAAAGGTTTTAAAATATTAAATTATGAAAAACAGATTTTTAAAGACACTTTCTTTGGTCTTAATTTTTACTGTGATGGCTTGTCAGGCACAAGAAAAAATTACGGTAAAAGGAAACCAATTTTATAAAGGCGATAAACCTTATGCTTATATCGGAGCCAATTATTGGTATGGAAGCATGCTGGCTTCAAAGAAAATAGGCGATCGCAAAAGACTCTTACGCGAATTGGATTTAATGAAGAAAAACGGAATCGATAATCTACGTGTTTTAGTTGGTGCAGATGGAGGAAAATATGATTTTACAGTTCGTCCTGCATTGCAATACGAACAGGGAAAATACGACGAAGATTTATTAGACGGACTAGATTTCTTACTCAACGAAATGAGCAAACGTAACATGTATGCCGTTTTGTACTTAACCAATAACTGGGAATGGTCGGGCGGAATGTCACAATATTTAGAATGGAATGGGAAAGGTCCAGTTCCGGTTCCTGCTATTCCGCCAAATACCTGGCCTCAGTTTATGTCTTATACAGAACAGTTTCACAGCTGTGAACCTTGTATGGAGGCATTAAATAATCATGTGAAGTTTATTATTGGAAGAACAAATGCTTATTCTAAAAAGAAATACAACCAAGACAACACCATTATGTCATGGCAGGTTGGAAATGAGCCCAGACTTTTTACAGTAGAAAATGAAGTTAAATTCACCAAATGGCTGAATAATATTGTGGATCTAATTGACAGTTTAGACAAAAATCATTTAGTTTCCACAGGTTCTGAAGGAAAAAACAGTTCCAACGACAGCATGGAAATCTTTGAAAGAACACACCAAAATCCGAATATTGATTATTTAACAATGCATATCTGGCCTAAAAACTGGAATTGGTTCAAAGCAGATAATGCTGAAGCTACAATGCCTGCAACAATCGCAAACGCCGGAAAATATATTGACGATCATATTAAAGTTGCTAATAATTTAAAAAGACCAATTATCATTGAAGAATTTGGCCTTCCGAGAGAAAATGAAAATCTGAATTCGGGCGCTCCTTCTGTTTACAGAGATAAATTTTACAGCTATATTTTTGGAAGAGTTGCGGAAAGCGTTAAAAATGGCGGTCCACTACAAGCAGCAAATTTCTGGGGCTATGGCGGTGAAGGAAAAGCAGTAAACGAAACTGGAAAATGGAATCCTGGAGATCCATTAACAACAGATCCTCCACAAGAACCTCAAGGTTTAAATTCTGTTTTTAATGGAGATAAATCAACATTAGAAATTGTAAAAAAATACAATTCAGAATTAAAGAAAAAGTAAATTTAATTTCCGTTATATAAGTTTATTTGAAAGCGATAACAAAATCAAAAAGAGATACAGATACGCAAGAGTAGACGGATTGGTAAAGATTACAAACTAAAAAGGAGAACCAATTTGTTCTCCTTTTTTATCATTTCACAAATAACATTTTACGCTAAAATCTTCTCAATCGCATTCAATTCATCCTGTGAAAAATCAGTATTTTGAAGACAATCAATATTATTACATAACTGTTTTACAGAACTAGCACCAATTAAAACAGATGTAATTCGTTTGTCTTTTTGCAGCCAAGCCAAAGCCATTTGTGCCAAAGACTGATTTCTATTTTGAGCAATTTCATTCAGCTGAATTAATTTCTGAATTCTTTCCTGCGTTACCTCATCTTCTTTCAAATGTCCATTCGGATTATGCGCTCTGGAATTCTCCGGAATTCCTTTTAAATATTTATCAGTTAAAAGTCCTTGTGCCAAAGGCGAAAAAGCAATACAGCCTACTCCTTTTTCTTCCAGAACATCCAATAAACCATTTTCAACCCAGCGTTCCAACATGGAGTATTTAGCTTGGTGAATCAAACATGGTGTTCCTAATTGTTTTAGAACATCAACAGCAACTTGAGTCTGCTCTGCAGAATAATTGCTGATTCCGACATACAATGCTTTTCCGCTTCTAACAGCATAATCTAAAGCCATCATAGTTTCTTCAATAGGCGTTTCAGGATCTGGACGATGTGAATAAAAAATATCGACATAATCGACTTTCATTCTCTTTAAACTCTGATCTAAACTTGACAATAAATACTTTCTAGAACCCCAGTCTCCATAAGGTCCATTCCACATGGTGTAACCAGCTTTGGTAGAAATTATGATTTCATCACGCAGATTTCCCTGAAAATTATGCCAAAGAATTTTACCAAAATTAGTTTCAGCAGAACCTGGAACCGGTCCATAATTATTAGCTAAATCATAATGAGTAATTCCTTTATCAAAAGCTTCTACCGCAATACTTTCTGCATTATCAAAATTATCAACTGAACCGAAGTTATGCCATAATCCTAAAGAAATTTCCGGAAGCAGCAATCCGCTCTTCCCACATCTGTTATATTTCATTATTTTAATTTATAAGTTGGAGGTTTAATAGATTTTAAAAATACAAAAAACTCCCGCAGATTTAGCAGATACAGGAGATAAAAAAATCTGCCAAATTTGCTAAATCTGCGAGAGGAAATTAAAAATCTAATTCATTTTTAATTTTGTAAATTTGTTTAAAATTTAAAATTATGAATAATAATTGGCAAAATTTAATTTCGATAGATCCTGATATCAGATTTGGTAAACCTGTCATAACAGGAACGAGAATTTGTGTTTCAGATATTCTTTCGTGGCTTTCTACAGGAATGTCTTCTGAAGAAATTATCGAAGATTTTCCAGAATTAAATAAAGAACATATTCTTGCAACTTTAGCTTTTGCAGCCAATAGAGAGAACATTACAAAAATAATTGCGGCATAATGAAACTTCTTTTAGATGCTAATATATCTTGGAGAATAACCAAACTTATTGAGAATGATTTTCCTGATTGTTTTCATTCTAAAGATATTCCCGTAAATCAGCCTGCAAAAGATTTAGAAATTTGGGATTATGCTAGAAAAGACAGTTTTACTATTCTCACGCATGATGATGATTTTGAAAAATTATTACTTCTTAAAGGAGTTCCTCCAAAAGTGATTATTTTAAAAACCTTTAATAAAAACACAAAACAAATAGCAGAACTTTTAATTTCAAAAAAAGAAATCATTGAATCATTTGTGTTAAATGATGAATTAATGATTTTAGAGATTTATTAAATTCAATCTCGCAAAGTCGCAGAGTCGCAAAGTTTTATTTAAAAATTAGATTCAATAGCGTCCAGCTTTAGCTGGATGAAAACATAAACGCAATCAAAAAGGCTTTAGCTAAACTTTAAAGTTCGGTTAAAGCCTTTTTTTATATTCAATCATATTCCCCCAGCTAAAGCTAGGGCTATTCAAAAAACCTTTGAACCTTTGTTACTTTGTCACTTTGCACCTGAAAAAGAGTTATTCTTTAATTTCAAAACCACCTTGTAAACCTTTATCAGAACTTCCTCCAACCATGATTTTAAAAGTTCCCGGTTCAACTAAATAATTCCCTTCATTATCATAAAACCCAAGTTCTTTCTCCGTTAAAGTAAAGTTTACCGTTTTAGTTTCTCCTTTTTTCAGATTAACCAATTCAAAACCTTTTAATTCCTTAATTGGACGAATGATGCTTGCAAACTCATCATGAATATACAATTGCACCACTTCTTTTCCATCAAAATTTCCAGAATTAGTTACCTCAATACTAACCTCAACTTTTTCTCCTTTAGCGAAAGCAGTTTTATTAACTTTTAGGTTTTTATAATCGAATTTAGTGTAGCTCAATCCAAAACCAAACGGAAACTGAGGCGTTTTCTCCACATCCATATAATGCGACCAGAAAACATTTTTATCGCTGTCAATCGGTCTTCCTGTACTATATTTGTTGTAATAAATTGGCACCTGACCTACATTTCTAGGAAACGACATTGGCAGTTTTCCACTCGGATTGTAATCTCCGTATAAAACCTGCGCAACCGCATTTCCTGCCTGAGTTCCCAAATGCCAAGCTTCTACAATTGCCGGAACGTTTTCTGCTGCCCACGGAATACTCAACGGACGACCATTATTCAAAACCAAAACTACATTCGGGTTTACTTTATAAATCTCCTCTAATAATTCCTGCTGTAAACCTGGCAAATTCAAATCAGTTCTACTTCTTCCCTCACCGCTTTGAAAACCGTATTCTCCTAAAACCATTACTACAACGTCAGCATTTTTTGCTGCTGTTTTTGCAGCTTCAAATCCGCTTTTGTCTGTGGTGTTGAAAACCGTTTCCGTTAAGAAAGTCGCTTTTTGTTTCAATAAATCAACACCTTTTTCAAAAGTAAGTTGATTGTCTTTGTATTGCTGCATTCCTTCTAAAACAGAAACCGCAGTATCATCAGAAGCTGCGATTCTCCAGCTTCCCAACGGACTGTTTTTATCATTTGCTAAAGCGCCAATTAAAGCAATCTTTTGTCCTGATTTCTTTAACGGAAGCAAATTCTTTTCATTTTTCAATAAAACGATCGATTTCTTCGCCATGTCTAGAACGCCTTCATTGTTGGCTTTGCTTCCCACAACTTCTTTTTCGCGTTTTTCATCACAATATCTGTACGGATCATCAAATAATCCTAATTCAAATTTTACACGAAGAATTCTTCGGACAGCATCATCAACCAAAGCTTCTTTGACTTTTCCTGATTTTACTAAATCAACAAGTTTCGCTACATATAGATACGATTCCATATCCATATCAGAACCAGCGATTACCGCTTTAGCCGTTGCATCCGCTTCGTCTTTTGCATAACCGTGCGCAATCATTTCACGAATCGAAGCGTAATCAGAAATTACAAATCCGTCAAATTTCCATTTTCCTTTTAAAATATCTCTTTGCAAGAAGGCATTTCCAGTTGCCGGAACACCATTCAAAGTATTAAACGAATTCATAAACGTACGCACTCCAGCCTGAACCGTCGCTTCAAAAGGAGGTAAAACTGAATTGTATAATTTAGAATTACTGATATCCACAATATTATATTCCAATCCAGCTTCAACATAACCGTAAGCTGCAAAATGTTTTGCGCAAGCCGCAATGGTATTTACTTTAGCTAAATCAGCAACCGTTTCTCCTTGAAAACCTTTCACACGCGCATAACCCACTTTACTTCCTAAATACGGATCTTCACCCGCACCTTCCATCACACGTCCCCAACGAGCATCATTTGCTACGTCTACATTTGGACCAAAAGTCCAGTTAATTCCAGACGCCGAAGCTTCATCTGCCGCAATCGCAGCCGATTTTTTAATCGCTTCCAAATCCCAGCTCGCCGCTTCAGCCAGCGGAATCGGGCTTAACGTTTTATAACCATGTATTACGTCAAAACCAATAATAAGCGGAATTCCTAAACGGGTTTCTTCCACCGCAATTTTCTGTACGGCACGAACTTCTTTTACGCCTCGCACTGTCAGCATTGATCCGACTAATCCTTTTCTTAAATGTTCGTATTTTAATTCGGCTGATCCGCCTTTTGGTGCTGGTCCCGTAACATCCCAAAAACCATTATATTGATTCATCTGCCCCACTTTTTCCTCCAACGTCATTAACGGCAAAAGCAAATCGATACGCTGCTCAACAGTTTTATTCTTATCCAAATACGGCTTTTTTTGTGCATTCATACTTCCAATCGTAAAAAGGGAAAAGACCCCAATAAATATTATTTTTTTATTTTTCATATGTGTGGTTTAGTTAGTTCTTTTTAAGTTGCTAAGGTTCTATACCGATAGCTATCGGGACTAAGATCCTAAGTTTCTTTTTTTTGGCGTGTCCCGCCGAAAAAGGCGGGTCGGGCTATCCGTTTCAAGTCCTCGCCTGTTCGTTCCTCACGGCTGTGGGCTTTCCACTTCTATCCCTCACGCGAACGGTTTCAAAAGAGCGTTTTTTGGTTATCTTGTCATCCTGAGGAACGAAGGATCACACTAGAAACTCCACACAGAACTTCGCCAATCTTTGTCGAATTCCGAGTGTGATTTCTCCTTTCAGTCGAAATGACAAAAAAATCTCAAATCTAAAATCTAAAATCATTCTGTTGTAAAACAAGAAGCAGGCAGATTCGCTTTATTAAACAAATCTGATTGTATTGTGTTGCCCCATGCAAATCTCACTTTTGCCGGAGAAGCCACTTTTTTACTTGTCAAAATCACTTCGTTATTTTTAATTGAAGCTTCAGCAGGATAGAAAATGCCATCTGCTCCTGCAACTTCAAACTGATTCGATTTTTTATCTTTAAAATAAAGTCCATCTCCATAATCAAAAGAAACTGTAACTATATTTTTATCTATTTTTAAAGCTTTAAAAAGTGGTCCGTTAACCAAATTAGAATTGACTTTGTAAGTTTCAGCCAAAGCTAAATTCGCCAGCCGAATTCCAACTGATTTTTTATTTTTGGGATGAATATCAATCGTATCCGAAATATCACTAATCACAACCATTCCCGTTTTTGAAACTTCTTTCAATAATTTTCTTTGTGAATCTCTAACTGTTACATTCGAGAAATTGTTAGTTCCTGTTTTAAAAGGTGCAATCTGAACATAATAAAACGGAAATTCATCTTTCCATTCTTTTCTCCAAGATGTAATTAAAGCGCCTAAAGTTTTATCATAAACCAATGAACCCACATTCGATTCTCCCTGATACCAAAGCGTTCCCGCGATTTTAAATCCGACAATTGGATAAATCATCGCATTGTAAGCACGCCCAGGTTGTCTTGGACCATATTCCTGTTCGTTAAGTTTTTTAGCATTTTCTAATAAAATTGGATCGTTGTTTACGACTTCTGCCGGCATCCAGATTTCAGCGGGAGTTCCACCCCAGTTGGAAGAAATCAATCCGATGGGAACATTTTTTAAATCTTCGCGCAGTCGTTTGGCAAAAAAGTAACCAACAGCACTAAAATATTTCATGGTTTCAGGAGTCGATTCTGTCCAGTTTCCCAACAAATTATTCTGTGGACTTTCGGCTGTTAATTTAGGAACAGTAAAAAATCGGATATTAGGATTTGTAGCATTTTTAGCTTCTTCTTCTCCATCATCAATTCCCCAGCTTACCGACATTTCCATATTCGATTGTCCGGAACAAAGCCAGACTTCTCCAATCAAAATATTCTTTAAAACTAACTCATTATAACCTTTTATAGAAATCGTAAAAGGCCCTCCCGCTTCAGGAGTTTTAATGGTCAATTCCCATTTTGCCTGATTATTAGCAACGGTTTTATATTCCTGATTATTCCAGCCGGAAACCAGTTTAATCTCTTCTTTTGGATTTGCCCAACCCCAAATTTTCACTTCAGAGTTGCGTTGTAAAACCATATTATCACTAAAAATATTCGGAAGCGAAACGTTTGCCATCATAGTACTGGAAATCAATAAAAAGAAAACAAACTTATAGATATTATTTTTCATTTAGCAGTTTCTTTAAAAATGGTGCATATTCGTTTGCCAAAACCTTGTGATCTGCCACATCCGGATGACCTGAACATCCATTTGGAGTCATGGGTTTAAATTTGAAAATCTGAATTGTTTTGTGTGATTTATCATCCGCGAAAGCGTTTTTAACTTTAGTAAGGCAGTCTTCAAAAATAACTCCTCTTTCTCCGCCAACCATTGGGCTGTTTGTAATTACAATCTGCACTTTTGGATTGTGTTTATACAACATTTTAATGAAGTTGATATAATTCGAAACATATTTTTCTGGATTAAAAGGCAGACGCTCTTTCTTTCCATCTCCGCCTGAAAAATCATTTGTTCCTAAAGCAATGCTGATAATATCAGGCTGAAAAGCAAAATCATATTTAGGTTTTGAAGCGTCTTTTGTCAGATATAAATTAGGATAAACATCCGGCATTATCGCTTCCTCTTTATTTTCATCATTCCAATTCCTGTACATCCCGATTCCGGAAACACAGCTCATTAAATAATCAGCACCAATTTCTCTTGATAATGTTGGCCCGTATGCATAATAACCATTATGATGATCCATATATTCTCCTTTGTCACAAGGAACATCAGATGGATCGCTCGCTGCGCCACAAGTGATTGAATCTCCAATGAATTCGATTTTCTTTTTCTTTTTAAATGAAATCGGAATTAGTTTCGCTGTCGTTCCAGCAAATAATATATTTCCGCTTTGGGCTTCTGTATTTTTATAGATTTCTAAACGATGTTCTTTTTTATTGGAAGTCACCTGGATTGGAAAAGACTGAACCGCTCCTTTTTGAATTTTGATTTTTCCAATATATTTTCCATCCAAAACCAGCTGAACATAATTATGATGTTCATAAGAATCAACGCTTTGAAGCGAAATTGAACATTCATTTCCTGTAAAATTAAAAACCACCGAAGAAGCTGTTCCGATTAAGATAACCTGATCATTTTGAAGTTGATCAACTCGGCCTTGGTATAAAAAAGTTTTATTTGAATTTTGACTCTGTGAATTCGAAATAACCGAAATCAGCAAAAACGAAATTAAAATAGCTATTTTTTTGAGAAACATAATTTAATTGTTAAATATAAATACGATTCACAAATATATTTGAAAGGAAGAATATAGAAAGATACTAAAATGTCAAAATGCAATAAAAAAACACCACATAAACACATCATTTGGAGGCAAAACAAGGCTTATTCGTACTTTTTAGGGGGCTTTTGTACTTTTTAAAGTAAAATAACAACTTATCTTTAGCGTTTCAATTTATATAAGACTAAAAAAATGAAATCGAGCCTACTATTATTTTTACTGCCAGTTATTTTACTTTCTTCTTTCAATGTAAAAAAGAAAGAACCGAAAATTATAGTTCCGAACGCTAAAATTCAGACCGAAATAAATCGCGATTCTATTATTGCTTATGCCAAGCAATATTTAGGAACACCTTATGTATACGCCGGCAGTAATCCGAAAAAAGGTTTTGATTGTTCGGGATTTGTAAGCTTCGTTTTCAGCAATTTTGGATTGACATTGCCAAGAAGTTCAAGCGGATATAAAAATTTAGGAACAGCTTTAAAACCAGAAGAATTTAAAGTCGGCGATGTTTTGGTTTTTTATGGTTATAAAAACAGAAATATTGTGGGGCACGTTGGCATAATCTGCGAAGCAAAAGGAATGCAGTCCAAATTTATTCATGCTTCTTCAGGAAAAGCACAGCAAGTTACTATAACTGCGCTTGATACAGAACATTATACCAAACGCTTTTATAAATGTGTTGATGTTCTATCTAAATAATTTTATTATTATTTTTTCACGCAGATTTTGCAGATTAGAGCAGATTTAATTAGCTCTTTTTGCTCACTGCAATAAATAAAATCTGCGAGCATCTGCTTAAATCTTTTCAAATCTGCGTGAAATCAACTTTTATTCTTCTGTTAAAAGCTTTAATAAACTTTCATCTCTTTGGTAAATATCTTTATAGAAATTTAGATTGCCTTCACGATCTACCCAAGCCGTAAAATAACCTATATAAACCGGAACTTTTTTCTTCAAAGTATACCAGCTTTCTTTTCCGGCATGCATGGCTTTATCAATTCTGGCAGGATTCCAAGTTGGATCTACTTTTAATAATTCGATTGCTAATTCTCTTGGTTTTGCTACACGTACGCAACCGTGGCTAAAAGCCCTGCTTTCTCTTTCAAAGAAACTTTTTGAAGGCGTATCGTGTAAATAAATATTACTTGAATTTGGAAACAGGAATTTCACTAATCCCAATGAATTATTTTTCCCAGGAAGCTGACGAACTGAGCCGTTGTTCCATTCTAAGTTTTTCTTTTGTAGATAATTTTTATCCCTTGCAATTCCGGGTTTTATTTCCGATTTGATAATACTCGGCGGCACATTCCAATACGGACTAAAAACAATATTACTCATCATACCACTAAACACAACCGTTTTGGTCATCGCTTTACCCACAACAACTGCCGAAGTAAAAGCAATTTTCCCGTCTTCAATGATATACAGTTTAAACTCTGGAATATTGACTTCGATGTATTTTTGACCTTTTTCCAATTCAGGATCAATCCATCGACAACGTTCCATATTGGCGATAATGGTTTTGATTCGCTCTGAAACCGGAATATTCAAATCGTTTATATGTTCTAAAAGAATAGTATTTTTTGGAGCATAGCCGTGACGCAATTCGTAATTTTTCATGGCTTTTATCAAAATCGTATCACAAACTGTACTTTTAGTGTCTTCTTTTAGATCTCTGGTCACAAAAAGTCTTTCTCTAATTTGAGCAATTACGTTTGAAGAATCGCCTACTTTTAGACTTTTATACTCTTCTCCTGTTTCAATAGTTTTCCAACCACCTTTTTTCTCGATTTCTCTGTATTCTTTTAAAGCATCACGAAGTTTGTAATACTGACTGAACATCTTTCTTTTCTTATCATCCAGAATGGTTGATTTTTTAAAGATAGAATCTGAAAGCACTTGGTAATTCAGTTTTTTACGAGGCAAAAGCCATTCTAAAGAAAGTACTGTTTTTTCGTCAAAACCGCCCACTTTTTCACCATAATAGTAATACAGATTGGAAAGCAGTAAATCCGTATCTTCTTTGGATAGTTTTTTGGCTGGATTATTTTCAAAAACAGAATTTAATTCGTCTTTATAAGGATAATTCGCTTTTAATCCTTCCTGATCTAAATTTTTGTACTGATTAAATAAAGTATTTCCAAACTCAACCACTCCTTTATTATCCTGCCACAATTGAGTTGATTTGTTTTTTTGATATAAAGAAGTTACATCATTTTTAAATTTATCCAGCTTTGGATAATTCTCATAAAATTTTGAAATGCGTGTACTGTCAATTGTCAGTTTTAATTCTGGAATCTTTTCAACTGTTTTTATTGAATTCTCTTCCTTTTTATCTGCTTTCGAATTACACGAAAAAACGATCAAAAAAACAACTGCGATAAAGGGCGTATACCAAATTTTCATAAGTAGGATTTTTTATTAAAAGTAAAAAAAATTCTATTAAATCAAAATCTTAAAAAACTGAATCTTAAATACGCCATTTTTAAGCTATCAGCAATTTCTCTAAAAATAAAAAGCTCCAAACAATTTCTTGTTTAGAGCTTTTGCCATATAACCAACCTAATAAAAATTCTTAGATAACTGTACCTTTTAAAGTAAGGATTTTAGGAGTTGTTTCTGCACTTGTAGTTACAGTAACTGTTTTTGTAAAAGCTCCTTTGTTTGCTGCGTTATAAGTTGCAGTAACTTTAGCCGATTTACCTGGCTGAACTGGTTCTTTTGTGTAATCTGTTGCAGTACAACCACAAGAACCTTGAACATTTGTAATTACTACAGCTGTTTTTCCAGTATTTTTAAATTCGTAAACAATTGCTTTTGGAGTTCCTTGTGGGATTTGTCCAACATCAAT
The DNA here is from genome assembly GCF_042686225.1 of Flavobacterium notoginsengisoli. Classification (NCBI taxonomy): domain Bacteria; kingdom Pseudomonadati; phylum Bacteroidota; class Flavobacteriia; order Flavobacteriales; family Flavobacteriaceae; genus Flavobacterium; species Flavobacterium notoginsengisoli. Next base: position 115,105 of record NZ_JBHUOT010000004.1, on the reverse strand, counting down.
TGTTTCTGCTTTCCAAACAATTGTAGAGGCTGTAGTTTCTGAAATTGCAGTTTCTGAAACTAAAGATTTTACCGGAGCAATTGCCGAAAAAGACATTAGGCCTAAAGCCAAAGCTAACATCGAAATTTTGATCATTTTCATAATGGATATATTTAAAATGGTTTGTAGTTCATTTTGATATTACAAAGGTAATTCAGACAAAACCGAATCGCTGTTAACCGCTTTCAAATGTTTGTTAATGACTTGTTAATCGCCTGTTTTCAGGCTAAAATTCATTAATATTACACTCTCAAAATCCCATATTCTTGAAAATTAATAAACTCAACAGCATCATTCTCTTAGGATTGGTAGCCATCATTAGTATTTTGGTGGCACAATTGCTTTGGACAAAAGAGGCTTTTACGATTGAACAGAAAAAACTGAGTCAGAAAGCACACATTGCTTTACTAGAGGTAGCTAAAAAATTGTACGAAGGAACGAATCATGAACTGCCTGCTCAGAATCCGGTTCAGAAAATTTCTAATGACTATTATATTGTAAATGTTGATAATGAATTTGAACCCGAAATTTTAGAGTTTTATCTAAAGACGGAATTCAAAAAAATGAACATCACGACCGATTTCGAATATGCCATGTACAATTGTCAAAGCGATGAAATGATTTATGGCGATTATATTACGCTAACGAAGAAAAAAGCGGAATGCAAAAAGACTGTTTATTTTCCCAAACATAAAAATCTGGTTTATTATTTCGCTGTTCGTTTTCCGAATGAAACTACTTATTTGTTTAGTTCCATGCGATTTTGGTTTATCCTTTCAACCGCTTTGATTTTAATTTTATTGATTTACGTTTATTCTATTTTTAAACTTTTACAGCAGAAAAAATACTCTGAATTACAGCGTGATTTCATTAATAATATGACGCATGAATTTAAAACGCCTTTGGCTTCGATTCTGATTGCTTCCAAATATTTGATCGAACAAAAGCCGATTAAAGAAGATAAAAAATTGTATACTTATACGGATATTATCATCAATCAAGGAAATAAATTAAATGGTCATATCGAAAAGATTTTAAACATTGCCAAATCAGATTATACGCCTTTAGAACTTAAAAAGGAAAGTGTTTTAATTGTTCCAATAATTGAAGAAGCGATAGAAAATATCAAGCTGAAATATCCTGAAGCTTCTCTTTCTATTGAAACGGCATCCACTAAATATTCAATAGAAACAGATTCTTTTCATTTTGGCAATCTGGTTTATAATTTATTGGACAATGCAGTGAAATATTGCAATGAAAAACCTGAAATCAAAATTAAAATCACAGAAGAAAACAGCTGTTTAAAATTAGAGTTTAATGATAATGGAATTGGGATTAATCCTAAAAAAATATCTTTTATCTTTGATAAGTTCTATCGCGTTCAGAATGAAAAAAGCAATGAAGTCAACGGATTTGGTCTTGGCTTGTACTATGTCAAAGAAATCTGCAGTATTCAGAGCTGGAAAATAAAAGCCGAGAATAATCCAGAAAAAGGTGTTACCATAACTTTATCTATTCCTTATAAAAAATGAGAAATTTCAAAATACTTTATGCAGAAGACGATGAAACTCTTGCGTTTTTAACCAAAGACAATTTGGAACAAAATAATTATGATGTAATTCATTGTCCGGATGGAAAATCGGCATTAAAAATATTTGAAGAGGAAGAATTTGACATCTGTATTTTTGATATTATGATGCCAAAAATGGACGGTTTTGATTTGGCTCAAGCTGTGCGAAAAATTGATATTGATGTGCCGATTATTTTCCTTTCGGCAAAAACCTTAAAAGAAGATAGAATTAAAGGCCTTCGTTTAGGTGCCGATGATTATTTGGTTAAACCTTTTAGTATTGAAGAATTGCTTTTGAAGATCGAGATTTTCTTAAAGCGCTCGCAGAAAAATATTCCGCCGGTAAAAACCATTTACGAAGTTGGAAAATATCAGTTTGACACTAAGAATTTTATTCTTTTTAATGATGAAGAAAAAGTCGGACTAACACAACGTGAAGCCGAATTATTGAAACTTTTTCTAGATCATAAAAACTCCGTCTTGAAGCGTGAACAAATCTTAACTTCTTTATGGGGAACCGATGATTATTTTATGGGAAGAAGTTTGGATGTTTTCATTTCTCGTCTTCGTAAAATTCTAGCCAATGAAGACGGAATTTCTATCGAAAACCTGCATGGAATTGGGTTTAGGTTTTCTATTGGGTAAAACATTCTATTTTTTTTAAAGCAAAGTAACCACAAAGATTTGTCATTCCGACGAAGGAGGACACGAGCGATAGCGAACTGGCGAAGCAATCTCCGCGACAATATTCTGCAAAGTTATCCCAATCTTTGGCGAGCTACTTGCGGAGATTCCTCGTTCCTCGGAATGACAAACTAAACTTGAAATTAGGCAATTAAATATCCGGTAACCGCAAAGATTTGTCATTCCGACGAAGGAGGAATCTCCGCGACAATATTCCGCAAAGTTATTCCAATCTTTGGCGAGCTACTTACGGAGATTGCTCGTTCCTCGGAATGACATACTAAACTCGAAATTAAGTAATTAAATATCCAGTAACCACAAAGATTTGTCATTCCGACGAAGGAGGAATCTCCGCGACTATATTCCGCAAAGATATTCCAATCTTTGGCGAGCTACTTGCGGAGATTCCTCCTTCGTCGGAATGACAAACTAGACTTGAAGTACTGTGTTTACAACTAATAATCCAAAAATTCTAAATCAGGATTCATGGTTTTTATAAGCGCTATTTTCTTTTCTCTTCTCCAACCTTTAATTTCCTTTTCTCTTGCAATTGCTTCCTGAATCCAGGTAAATTTTTCATAATATAATAGAAACTCAACATTATATTTTGAAGCAAAAGTTTTATTTCTACCCAAAATATTCTCTTTATGTTTCAATAATCTATTTTTTAAATTATTAGTAACTCCAACATAAAAAACAGATTTTGCTTTATTTGTCAAAATATAAATGAAATAAGTATGAAAACCTTCTTGTAAATACATAAATTTAAATAATAACAATTCTGCTAAAAATAAAGAAAAATCTGTAAATACATTTTCGAAAAACTTTGTATTTTTAATATCTAAATTTCCTCGATATGAAATTACATCACTTGCGAAATGCCACTTTGGTAATTGAAACAGAAAAGCATGTTATTTTAGTGGATCCTATGTTAGGTAAAAGAAAAACGATTCCGCCTTTTACTATTTTCAGATATAAACCCAAACGAAATCCGCTGGTAGCACTGCCAAAAAACAGTCGCGATATTTTAAGCCGTGTGACACATTGTTTAATAACGCATTTGCATCCTGATCATATTGATAAAGCAGGCGAAGTATTTCTAAGAAGAAAAAGTATTCCCGTAATCTGTAGTGCTAAAGATGAAAAAGCGCTTGTACAACGCGGACTCAGCGTGATTCAAACTTTAGAATATTGGGAACCACAAAAATTCCTCGACGGAAAAATCACTGGAATTCCAGCTATTCATGGTTATGGTTTTATTGCCAAATTAATGGGAAATGTAATGGGATTTCATATCGAATTAGCTGATCAAAAATCAATTTATATTAGTTCTGATACCATTTTTACAGAACATGTAGAAAAAGTTTTGACGCAATTAAAACCAGATATTTCGATTGTTGCTTGCGGTACAGCAAGACTAGATTTTGGACAACCATTATTAATGCGAATGGATGATATTCTAAAATTTGTTACTCTTGCTCCAGGAAAAGTTCTTGCCAATCATTTAGAAGCTTTAAATCATTGTCCTACGACTAGATTACAATTAAAAACGGCATTGTCTGATCATGGACTTTTAAACAAAACTGCTATTCCGAAAGATGGAGAATGTTTGGAGTATTAATTTATAAAACTAATAATCCAAACTCCCGTAAAGTATTGACAGGTTTTGAATACCAAAACAATTCAAAATCTTCTAATTGGGTTTCAAAATCATTTTTCACTTCTTGGAAAGTAAAGTTTTTAGTATTTGAAATCGAAATTTTAGATAGAATTGAAATCAACCAATCTCCTTCATCTTTACTGGTTTGAATATCGAAACTTTGTTTTTTGTCATGAAATGTTAACGACATCATTTCCCAGCTTCTTCCCTTTTTTGATTTTGTGAAAAGTTCTGCCGAAGGTTTTCCGCCCAACCAAACTACTTTTGCATTTGGTTTTGTGTTGAAATCATTTTGTTCTTCAAGCGCATTAAAAATAAAATCGGGATGAATTTTAGTTTTCGGAATTTTAAAATCGAACCATTCCTGAAGTTCATAATCAAAACAGATTCCATGCATGAAGTTGAAAAGCGATTTCTTTAATCCGAAACTAAATTTATCATGATTGATGCCTGTTGCATCGGTATATTCAATGTCATTATTGGCAAAAGTTCCAATTGCTTCTGTTTTCTTGGTCACGCCAAACTGTTCCGGATACAACCCAACCGGACTATGAGCCGTCAAAGCAAATTGATGCCAAAAACCCGATTGTAAAACCCCAGCTTCAAACAATTGGCGAACCATTTCTAAACTGTCAACCGTTTCCTGAATCGTTTGAGTCGGATATCCATACATTAAATACGCATGAACCATAATTCCGGCTTCGGTAAAATTTCGTGTTACTTTGGCAACTTGTTCCACTGTTACTCCCTTATCAATTAATTTCAGTAATCGATCTGAAGCCACTTCTAAACCGCCAGAAACAGCTATACAACCAGAAGCTTTTAATAATAAACACAAATCTTTAGAAAAACTTTTTTCAAATCGAATGTTTGTCCACCAAGTTACTGCCAGTTTTCTTTTTAAGATTTCAAGTGCTAAAGCACGCATTAAAGCTGGCGGTGCCGCTTCGTCTACAAAGTGAAATCCGTTTTGACCTGTTTTTTCAATCAATTCTTCTATTCTATCGCAAAGCAGACTTGCCGCAACGGGTTCGTACACTTTTATATAATCTAAAGAAATATCGCAGAAAGTACATTTTCCCCAATAACAGCCGTGCGCCATTGTGAGTTTATTCCAACGTCCATCACTCCACATTCTGTGCATCGGATTTACAATTTCTATAACCGAAATATATTTATCCAAAGGTAAATCGGAATAATCTGGAGTTCCAACCTGTGATTGTTTGTAATCGTGTTTTAACGAATTATTTTTATAAACTACTTCTCCATTTTCCAACAGAAAAGTTCTTTTATAAGAATTGTAATCAGGATTTTCTAAATTGGCTATTAATTCCACGATTGGAACTTCGCCATCGTCTAAAGTAATAAAATCAAAAAACTCAAAAACGCGTTTGTCCGAAAGCGAACGTAATTCTGTATTCGGGAAACCGCCACCCATCGAAATCTTAATTTCGGGATGATTTTGTTTTACCCATTGAGCAGAACGAAATGCACTATATAAATTTCCTGGAAACGGAACAGAAATTAAAAATAACGTAGGTTTTACCGCTTCGATTTTTGCTTTTAAAAGTGAAATTAAAATGGAATCGATATAAGTTGGTTCTTTTTGAAGCTCCAAATATAATTCATCAAAAGAATTGGCGCTTCTTCCTAAACGTTCCGCATATCGGCTGAAACCAAAATTCTCATCCACACATTCTACAATAAAATCTGAAATATCTTCAAGGTATAAAGTAGCTAAATGTTTGGCTTTATCCTGAGTTCCCATTGTGCCAAAAGCCCAATCCAATTCTTCCAACTGCGCAAAACGAGAAGCCTCGGGCAGGAAATCTTCCTGACAAATCTGCAAGGCTAAAGTTGGATTTTTTCCCTGTAGAAATTGAATTACAGAATCAATTGTTTTGATGTATTCATCCTGTAAAGCAAAAATACGTTTTGAGTTATCCGAAACATCAGAACCTGAAACTTGAAACCTAAAACTTGAAACTTCAAACAAATCTGAAAGCCCTTTCTTAGAAAACAATTCCAAAATGACATCAATACCCAAATCAGCCTGAACCGATTCTATATTTTTGGTATTCAGAAAACCTTTTATATAAGCCGTTGCCGGATACGGGGTATTCAGTTGGGTAAAAGGCGGTGTAATTACAAAAAGTTTCGTTTTCAAAAGGGAATTATTTTTTTGCAAAAATACGGGATATTTAATGACTTTTAAGGAAAAGATTCAAGTTGTGATTTTAGTTTTATTTCGTAGATATTTAATTACATTTGTCACTATACCAAAATAAACCTATGAAGCATAAATTACTTTTTATTTTTTTGTTTTTTTCAATATTTTGCTATTCTCAGGAAAATTGTAATAACGGAATTGATGATGATGGTGACGGCAAAATAGACTTAAATGATGAAGATTGTATTTGTAATAATACGATTTCTATTTTACAAAATCATTCTTTTGAAGAAAAAACAAATTGTCCTCAGGGTTATGATGACATTCCAACAACCACTTACTGGACAAAAGGAACAACCCCATCCCCAGATTATTTAAATAAAGACTGCTCTCTTTTTAGTACTATTTACAGCAAAAATCTTCAAAATTTCCCCGATGGTAAAGGAATTTTCAGGGCAGTATACAAAAACAATAAAAAAGAATATATCGCTACAAAATTATCAAGCCCATTAAGTACCGGAATAAATTATCAGTTAACACTGAATATTGCTACATTGATGAGTATTGAAACAAATAACCTAAGTAAACGTTTTGATTTTAATTTCTTAGCGCCTACTTATATAACACTTTATGGATGTACCAATAAAGATAATTTACCATTATATACCAATTCAGATCCAAATTCGTTTGACTCATCCTGGATTGAAATTGGAAAAGTTTTATACCAACCTCAGACTAATTGGGGAGAAGTAACAATTAGTTTTACTACAAATACTGCTATTAACGCAATAATGCTAGGGCCAGAAAAGATATTGCCTCCATCCTTTAACACAGACTATGAACCTTCTTTCTTATATGATAATTTAAGATTAAATACTGCTGAAAATTTTGGTGTTACTATTGTTCAAAGCGGCAATTTCTGCAATAATGATTTAATATTGACTGCTAATCTGAATAAAACCATTAATTTAGCAACAACTTTTCAATGGTATAGAAATGGAATAGCGATCGATGGGGCCACTAATAAAACGTATCCAATTCCGTCAGTTAAAACAAATCTGGGAGAATATGCTGTAAAAGTTACAGATCAAAATGATTGCTTCATAAGTTCAAAATTAACTATAAACAATTCAATTCTTAATCCTTCTATAACAGTAGTTCAGCCTACGTGTCAAGATATAAATGGTTATATCAAAGTTAATGATCCTGGAATAGAATATAGCTTTGATAAAGGCTTGCCCTTCCTTTCAGATGACAACTATGTTACAAAAGATTTGGTTTGGCAAACAGATGCCAACTTTGCCACAAAAGAATATGGCAAATATTATGTCCAAATGAGAACCGCTTCGGGCTGTATTTCTACACCTACGATTGTAACAATTAATCCCCCAATATTACTAGACCGCCCAACATTTTCGATTGTTCAGCCAACTTGTAATTCTGGTGGAACTATTACTATCACAACTCCGGGATCACAATTTAGTTTTGATAATGGTTTGACTTGGGAAAACAGTCCTGTCAAAACAAATTTACCTACTGGAAATTATTTACTTAAAATAAAAAACAGCAGCGGATGCGAATCCTATTCTCAAAGCGTCTTGCTTTTTACTTCATACATTAATTCTCCAATCTATACTTTAATCCAGCCTAACTGTAGTCAAGGTGGCAGTATTACTATTACCAGCCCCGCATCCGAATATAGTTTTGATAATGGAGAAACATGGACAACAAATCCAACGGCAACTAATTTACCTTCTGGTTATTATAATGTTAGAATTAAAGATGAATTTGGATGTGTATCCAAACCATATTTTAATCAAATTTATTTAAATCCATTTTCTAAATCATACCCGGAAGTTAAAATTACTCAACCAAATACTTGTAGTAATACCGGAAGTATTATCTTTTCAAAGCTTTCATCTAAATATAGTATTGACAATGGGCAAACATGGCAGGAAACACCTACTTTTAATAATTTAAAACCTGGCAATTACGTAATTAAAACGAAAAATGAACTAGGTTGTGAATCCGATATCTATCCAGTTAAAATAAATTTTTATTTATCTAAACCAGCTTATACGACAATAAATCCTGCATGTACAACAAACGGCAGTATCACTATTACCAGCCCCGCATCCGAATATAGTTTTGATAATGGAGAAACATGGACAACAAATCCAACGGCAACTAATTTACCTTGGGGTTCTTATAACATTAAAATTAAAAATGAATTAGGTTGTGAATCCGATGTTGCATATGCCTACTTACCAGCTTTCTATCTTAATGATCCTACATTCAAAATAATAAATCCCGATTGCGAAACGGAATCAAAATGGAGCATTTTAATTACAACCCCGGCTGCATCTTATAGTTTTGATGGGGGAAGAACATGGGGTACAAGTCCAAGCATTTCTAATTTAGATTATGGAACTTACTTCTTGAAAATAAAAAATTCTTTAGGCTGTGAATCAAATTATGCAATTGCCAATATAAGTAATGCTTATTATTTAGCTCGTCCCGAATTTTCAGTTACACAACCTACCTGTGCCACTCCAGGACGTGTTACCATAACCACTCCTGCTGCATTTTATAGTTTTGATGACGGAGCCACATGGAGTACAGATCCAAATCTTACTAAATATCCTCATGGTAACGTAAGTGGTTATCTTAGGATTAAAAATAAAGCAGGCTGTGTAAGTGAACCCAATTGGTTTAGTCTTAACCATAATTATCTTAATCCTCCAACTTATACAATAGTACAACCAACGACTTGTGACAGTAATGCTACCGGAAGTATTACTATTACAACACCAGCCGCCTCATATAGCTTTGATGGTGGTTTAAGCTGGAGTACTAACCCTAAAGCTTCAAATCTTCCCGTAGGTTTTAAATATCAATTAAAAATAAAAAATAACGAAGGATGTGAATCAGGAAACCTTGTAGTTGAATTCACACCTCTTAAAATAAAGGAGGTCGATTACAAAGCCACTTATCCTAGCTGTGGTAAAGGAGGTTCTATTACAATTACTACACCAGCGCCATTTTACAGTTTTGATGGCGGTGAAACTTGGGGCACAAATCCAACTGCTTCAAATTTACCAGTTGGTTTTTATTATCCTAAAATAAAAAATGAATCCGGATGTATCTCACAAACACTTTATTCTGTGAATTTCACTGAAGAATATTTATCTAATTTTAATGTAGCAGTAACTCAACCTACTTGTGAATCAAAAAATAAAGGGAGTATTACAATAGATCCCATATTTGATCAATATAGCTTTGATGACGGTAGAACCTGGAGTCAATACAACTCAGCTACAAATTTATCTCCTGGTAATTATTACATAGTAGTTAAAAATAATTTAGGTTGTGAGTCCTGGTGGCGAACTGTAACACTTTATGATTTTTATCTACCCAGACCAAATTATACAGCAACTCCTCCTGAATGTGGAACTGGAGGAAGTATTACGATAACTACTCCAGCTGCATTATACAGTTTTGATAATGGAGAAAATTGGACAACTAATCCAACAGCTGTAAATTTAGATGAAGGATATTATACAATAAAGATAAAAAATGAATTAGGATGTGAATCCTATTCGCAAAATATTTATATTCCAAAATTTTACCTTAGTTCCCCATTATATTCAACAATACAGCCAAATTGTGAATCTTTAGGCAGCATAACTTTTACTACAGTTGCTTCAGAATATAGTATAGATAATGGTAGCACGTGGAAAACTGACCCTACTTTTCCTAATTTAACTCCTGATAATTATTATTTAAAAATAAAAAGCAAATTAGGATGCGAATCAAATTCAAAATACATTTCTCTAAGTAATACGAATCCATCGCCTCAAAAGCCAAATGTTACTGTTCAACAGCCAAGTAGTTGTACAAGTACAAAAGGAATTATTACAGTGTCAACAAATGCTTATCAATACAGCTTTGATGATGGACTTACCTGGACAACAAATTCTAAGGCAGTTGATTTAGACCCCGGCACTTATTTTATTAAAATCAAAAACAGCAGTACAGGCTGTCCTTCTCTTGCAACAAAAACAAGTATCAACTCTCCTTTAGACGCCATGGTACCTCCAAATTATACAGTTTCTCAACCTATAAGTTGTACCAATCCTTTTGGAACAATTACTATTACAACCACAGCTTCAAAATATAGTTTTGACAATGGATTAACATGGAAAACAAATTCCGATTCTGGAAATTTAGCTGTAGGAAATTACAAGGTTAAGATTCAAAATGCTGCAGGATGTGAATCCGAAGCTGTTTCGATTAACATAAATGCTCCTACAGATTTCCCAACTATCCCAACAAACAGTATAATTCAACCTAATTGCAATAATAGCCAAGGAAAAATAACTATTCTTTCTACAGCATCAGAATATAGTTTTGATAATGGTCTAAACTGGTCTACTAACGCAACATCGCCATTTTTAAATCCAGGCGAATATTATCTAAAAATAAAAAATGCCAATGGATGTATTTCTGAAGCAATAAAAGCCACTATAACAACTTTTGTTAATTCTACACCATTACCTGAAAATATAAGTCCAAAGACCTTCTGTATTCAGGAAAATGCAACTTTAGACAATATTCAAATTATAGGGAACAACATAAAATGGTATAACGCTCAAACTGGTGGAACACTTTTACCCAATACAACATTACTTCAAAATAATGGAGCTTATTTTGTATCACAAACTATTGATGGGTGCGAGAGTTTGAGAGTTCCTATATCGGTTACGATTCAAAATACATTAACACCAACCGGAAATGCAAATCAGACATTTTGTACAGGACAAAATCCAACAATTGCTAATATTCAAATAACCGGAGATCAAATTAAATGGTACGATGCAATAACCAATGGTAATTTATTGGCCGAAACAAATAATCTGATTGATGGAAAAGTCTATTATGCTTCTCAGACAATCAATACTTGTGAAGGTCCCAGATTTGGAGTTACAGTTTCTATTGTCAATACACCTTCTGCTCCAACTGTAAAAGGAAATGTAGCGTTTTGCAAAATTGAATTTGCAAAATTGAGCAACATTCAAATGACTGGCCAAGATATAAAATGGTATGACACCAGTTTTTCTGCAGCTCCTCTGCCTAATAACACTTTACTGGAAAACAACAGAACCTATTACGCTTCGCAAACTGTTGGCTGCGAAAGCGACCGAATATCTGTTTTAATAAAAGTTCATGACACTGGTTTGCCTACTGGCAACAATAATCAACAATTTTGCATTGATGAAATTGCTACTTTAGAAGACCTTAATATAATGGGAACGAACCTTAAATGGTACGATACCGAAACAGACGGAACTATTTTACAAGAAACAACCTTATTGCAAACTGCAGTTTATTATGCTACCCAAACTTTAGATAATTGCGAAAGTCCGCGATTCGCTGTAACAGTAAAAATTCAGGATACCCAAATTCCTATTTCTGATTCTCCCCAGCAATTTTGCATCCAAAAAAATGCTAAAATCAGTAATATTGATGTTTTTGGACAAAATATAAAATGGTATGAAAGTATTTCTTCAAACAATTCTATATCAGAATCAACATCTCTTGAAAATGGTATGACTTATTATGCTTCACAAACCATAAGTAATTGCGAAAGTGACAGAATTCCTGTTGTCATAAATATCCTGGAAGCAACAACTGGTGATTGTATCAATTTTGTTGAAGAACTTCCATATCCAAAATTCTTTACTCCAAATGGTGATGGTTATAATGACCTTTGGACAATTGATCCCGCATATTTAGCTCCAAACACAGGAATTAAAATCTATGATCGTTACGGAAAACTCATAAAAGAATTAACGCCACACACTTCCTGGAACGGAACTTATTTGGGCAACCAGCAACCCGCATCAGATTATTGGTTTATTGCGAAAAGATTAAATGGAACAGAATTTAGAGGGCATTTTAGTTTGAAAAGGTAGATAAAAAAGTACAAACCCCACAAGATTTAAAATAATCTTGTGGGGTTTGTACTTTTGAAGTTTCATAATCACGAAATTTTCGGTTACATCGACTCTAAAACTTATGCTCGTCTTTACTAATTACCAAAAATGAAATTAAGGATATCAGTGCGGCAGTAACTAAATAAAAGCCCACATAACTCACATCATATGTCTTGGCTAACCAAATTGCAATCATAGGTGCAAACGCAGCTCCCAGAATTCCTGCCATATTAAAAGTCAAAGATGCTCCGGAATAACGAACATTGGTTGGAAATAACTCCGATAAAAAAGTTCCTAAAGGACCATAAGTAAATCCCATCAAACTCATTCCGATACAGGCAAAAATGGTTACTAAAGTGATGTTTCCTGAACTTAAAAAATAAGAAAAGAAAAATCCAAAAATGGCAATAGCGGCTGTAGCCAGAATCAACATTTTACGACGACCGATTTTGTCTGCAACAACAGCAGAAATTGGAATAAAAAGAGCAAAAAATAACACAGAAAACAATTGAATTAATAATCCGTCTCTTTTTACAATCCCTAAATCTGAAGTTGCCCAGCTTAAGGTAAAAACTGTCATTAAGTAAAAAACCAAGAATGTTGTAATAGCCGCAAAAGTTCCAAAAATCAATTGGTTTTTATATGATTTCACTAATTCTAAAAACGGCACTTTAACTTCTTCCTGTTCTTTTTTAGCATTTTCAAAAGAAGGTGTTTCGGTAATTTTTGTTCTGATATAAAAACCAACAATTACCAATAATGCACTGGCAATAAATGGAATTCTCCATCCATAATCCATAAAATCTTCATTACTCATCGAATCGGTTAACAATAGGAAAGTCCCCCCTGAAAGCAATAATCCAATTGGAGCTCCTAATTGCGGAAACATTCCATACCAGGCACGTTTATTTGGTGGTGCATTTTCTATTGCCAATAAAACAGCTCCTCCCCACTCGCCTCCTAAACCTACACCTTGTCCGAATCGGCAAAGCATCAATAATAAAGGAGCAGCAACACCAATACTGGCATAACTTGGCAGAAATCCAATAGTAACAGTCGAAATTCCCATGGTTAATAAAGCGGCGACTAAAGTAAACTTACGTCCGATCTTATCCCCGTAATGTCCAAAAAATGCAGATCCTAAAGGTCGTGATAAAAACGCAATTGAAAAAGTTGCTAAAGATTCCAGTGTCGCCATTGTCGAATCTGAACTAGGGAAAAATAACTGAGGAAAAACCAATACTGCTGCATTGGCATAAATATAAAAATCAAAAAATTCGATTGTTGTGCCAATAAGGCTTCCAAAAAGAACATGTTTTAGAGAGTTTTTTTTATTTGGGTTCGTTTCCATGTAAAATTGATATAACTTTTTTTTTGCTTACAAAAATAGAGTTTCATTATTAATAATTCATCTTTCGAAGCATTAGTTTTAAAACACCTTCTGTTTTTTAACAAAATTCATGTATTTTACATTTTAAAAACCATTATTTCTTTTGTTTTCAAAAACCTGATTTTCGGAACTTTAAAACAAAATTTAAAAATCAAATCTTAAGCAATCGTTAAAAGCGTTTTTAACTGTATATTTTCATTAAATTTACAGCTGTCAAAAATAAATTCAAAATTATGCCTACCGACTGTATCAGCTTTCAATCTTCTGGTTATTTTTCTAAACTAATGCAAGATTACTTAGATCAAAAAGCAGAATTAAAACCGCTGTACAACAATTTTCCAACTCTAGAAAATTTCGAAAAACAGATTGCTGAAAAAGCTTCCAATTTTGATAATAGCAACAGGACAACATTATTTGAAACTTTGCAAAAGCAGTATCAAAATATTGCAACTTCAGAGTCGACCCAACATAATATTACGCTTTTAAAACTCGAAAATACATTTACCATTACAACTGGACATCAGTTAAATTTATTCACCGGTCCATTGTATTTTTTATATAAAATCATTTCGACCATTAATCTTACCAAAGAATTAAAATCGAAATATCCTTCCTATAATTTCGTTCCGGTTTATTGGATGGCAACAGAAGATCACGATTTCGAGGAAATTAATTATTTTAATTTTAAAGGAAAAAAAATCCGCTGGAATGCTGAAAGTACTGGGCCTGTTGGAAGATTATCTACTAACGGATTAGAAGATTTATTTGAAATTTATTCTAAAGAATTAGGTTCAAGCACGAATGCAAACACGCTGAAAAGGTTATTTGAAGATGCCTACTTAAAGCATGAAAAACTAGCTGATGCTACACGCTATTTAGCCAATACCTTATTTGCGAATTATGGTTTAGTGATTATCGATGCTGATGATGCTGATTTAAAACGCAATTTTATTCCATATGTAAAAGAAGAATTAGAAAATCAAACTTCATTTAAAACGGTACAAAAATCAATTGAACAGCTTTCTGATTATACAGTTCAGGTAAATCCGAGAGAAATCAATTTATTTTATATTGAAGATAAGCTTCGCGAAAGAATCATTTTTGAAGATGATAAATACATTGTCAATAATACCAGAATCTCATTTTCAAAAGAAGAAATTTTAAAATTACTGGAAAGCAATCCTGAAAAATTCAGTCCGAACGTAATTATGCGTCCGTTGTATCAGGAAATTATCCTGCCAAACCTTTGTTACATTGGTGGAGGCGGAGAAATTGCCTATTGGCTTGAATTAAAAGGATTTTTTGATGTTGTAAATGTTACTTTCCCAATTTTATTAGTTCGAAATTCCGTTCTTTTAGCAACCGAAAAACAAGCTAAGAAAGCAGATAATTTAGGTTTAACCTGGAAAGATTTATTCAGCAAATCAGATAATTTAATCAATTCGATCACACATAAACTTTCTCCATTCCCAATTGATTTAACAGAACAGAAAGAAGCTCTTGAAAAACAATTCAATTATCTATTCGAATTGGCTGAAAAAACAGACAAATCATTTTCTGGTGCTGTAAAAGCACAGGAAGTAAAACAGAAAAAAGGATTAGAAAATTTAGAAAAACGTTTACTTAAAGCGCAAAAAAGAAAACTACACGATCAATTACAACGTGTTAATGATTTACAATGCGAATTATTTCCAAATCACAGCTTACAAGAACGTCAAGCCAACTTTTCCGAATTTTATTTAGAAAACGGAGAACAATTGATTCCACTTTTAATTCAAAAATTAAAACCTTTAGAACATAATTTTAATATCATAATCACCTAAAATAATTATCTTTAAAAATTCAAAGTAATCATTTCGGAAACAAATAACCAGCTCATCTCCGAAATTATTGCTCTCTCAAACCAAATAGAATTATATTTTATAACCTATTAACGAACTAACCAAATGGTAAGAGAACGCCTAATTTCGCTTGATGTCTTTCGCGGACTGACTATTCTATTAATGACTATTGTAAACAATCCCGGAGACTGGGGCAATGTTTATCCACCACTTTTACACGCACACTGGAACGGCTGTACACCAACCGATCTTGTTTTTCCTTTTTTTATTTTTATAATGGGAGTTGCTGTTCCGTTGGCTATGCCGGACAAAACTTATGACGATACGACATTCAACAAAATCCTCGTTCGTTCCTTAAGAATGCTTTGTCTTGGAATATTCTTTAATTTCTTTGGAAAAATCCAGTTGTTTGGTTTGGAAGGTATTCCCCTACTTATTGCCCGATTAGCTGTAACTATTGTCGTTGGCTATGCATTAATGGGAAACTTCAGTACCAAATTAAAAAACATCTTTGCTTTCGGCATACTGGCATTATATCTCATTTTAGCGTATGGAGGTTTTGAAAATTATCAGGATGTAAGACTTCCAGGTGTTTTACAACGTATTGCCGTAGTCTATTTTATTGTTTCTCTTTTGTATTTAAAAACATCACGAAAAACACAATTAATTACAGGAATCGTTTTGCTTTTAGGTTATTGGGCAGTTATGACCTTAATTCCCGTTCCCGGATTTGGAGAAGCCAATTTAGAAAGAGGAACCAATTTAGCCGCTTGGTTAGACAGCGTTTTGCTAAAAGGACATATGTATCACGAAACCAAAACTTGGGATCCAGAAGGAATATTAAGCACAATTCCGTCTATTGTAAACGGGATTATCGGTTTATTCATTGGACAAATTTTATTACTCAGCATAACTAAAATCCAAAAAGCGCAAAGAATGGGAATAATTGGTGTCGGACTTATTTTTTTCGGATTAATGTGGGATTTAGTTTTCCCGATAAACAAATCGATCTGGACAAGCAGCTATGTTTTATACACTACTGGTTTGGCAACTGTATGTTTAACGGCACTATATTATGTTATTGATATAACAGAATATAAAAAAGGATTCAAACTATTTGTAATTTGGGGAGTTAATCCAATGATTGTGTTTTTTGCATCACAGATTATTCCACAGGCATTAACTATGATCCGATTTCAAAATCCACATAATCCAGAAGAACAAACCAATCTTTTAGATTATTTATATCGTTTCGGAATTGCACCATTTTTTAGCAATCCAATGACCGCTTCACTAGCAGGAGCATTAACCTATGTAGCAATTTGGACTTTTATCCTTTGGATTTTCTATAGAAACAAATTAATATTTAAAGTCTAATTTTTATCCTAATATGTAAAGACGCACCGCAGTGCGTCTTTTTTTTTATTATAATTCAGATCATTCTCATTAGATGCACTGCAGTGCATCTCTACAAATATGGTTTCAAAAAATACATTTTTTATCCAAAACATCCTTTTTAAGGAGTTTTAATTAAGAATTTATTAAAATCAATTGATAAAAAAAGTATACTTTTGCACAAAATTTAATAAATACAAAATGGCAACAAATAGAACTTTTACAATGATTAAACCAGATGCTGTTGCAAACGGACACATCGGGAACATCTTAGCAATGATTACTAATGGTGGTTTCAAAATCGTTTCATTAAAATTAACTCAATTAACTGTAGCAGATGCTAAAGCATTCTACGCAGTTCACGCAGAAAGACCTTTCTACGGAGAATTAGTTGAATTCATGTCACGCGGACCAATTGTTGCTGCTATTTTAGAAAAAGAAAATGCAGTAGAAGATTTCAGAACTTTAATTGGAGCTACAAACCCAGCTGAAGCTGCTGAAGGAACTATTCGTAAAGCATACGCTACTTCAATTGGAGAAAATGCAGTGCACGGATCTGACAGCGACGAAAATGCTGCTATCGAAGGTGCATTCCACTTTGCAGGAAGAGAGCAGTTTTAATTTAAGATTTTAGAGTTCAGTCCCAATAGCTATCGGGATAGATTGTTGAGCTTACACATAAAAATAAAAAATCCATTCGCACAGCGAATGGATTTTTTTATATCGTAAATCTAAAATCAGCGCAGCACAACATCTTTAACAACATCACGCCTAAGTTCCTCATTAATCATTTTAACAATTTTAGATTTTCCGTGGCTTAATTCTTCACGCAGTACTGCCGAACCTAATTCAACATACAGCGTGCTACCTTTTAGAACAACATTTTTTGTATACGTGTTTACCCCACTTCCCATAAGATTTTTCCATGCGTCACGCACATCAATCTGATCCATTCCCGCTTGCAGTTTATTGACCTGAATAATCTGCTGTAAAACAGCACTAATTGTAGATTCGCTATTTAGTCTTTTCGCCATCGTTTAAGAGATTAATTGGTGCTGCTTTTTTATAATGATATTCTATTTTTTGTGGATTTTTAACCACTAATTCTTTATCCGAAAGCGAAATAATCTCTTCGCTCCATTTTGTGTAATCTGTTTTATAATCCAAGAAAACATGTTCTCCCGCAAAACGAACCGAAACATTTTCAAAAGTATCTGTAGTTAAAAATGTACCGTCAAATTGTGGCATTACTTTCGTTCTAACTCCTTTATTATTCTTGATCTGGAAAAAATCAAAAGTTTCATTCATCTTATAATCTTTCTGTTCGCCTTTATCAAAAATTACCTTTTCAATTTCCCAGTAACCATTTAGTTTAGCAATATCAGCAGGTTTTATTTCCTGTTTGCAACTAACAAACAAAACTGACAAAACCCAAATCATCCAAGTGTTCTTCATAATTATATCTACTATTAATAAGGAGCTGAAACCTGCTGTCCGCTGTATCTTTTTCTTTTTAAAGAAAAAAACAAAAGGATGCCGCTTCCATCAGAGCTAGGATTTCAGTTTTCAAAAAAAATCCCAGACTACAAAGGTAGTCTTATAATCATCAAAAGAAATAGTTTCTTTCTTAATTCTTTATCAAAACATAAAACAATTTTTTAACCAAACAAATCGTCTTATATTATCAACATTAAAACGTATAGGTGCTAAAACTGATCTAAAAGTTAAAGATATTTAGACCAAAAATAAACCGTAAAATTATTGAAAAGATTAAAACTAAAGTTCAAACCTCCTTTTCTGAATTAAAATGAAAAATATACCAATACTACTTTTAAGTACAATGCTTTTATTTTTTAAATGCGCTAAAACAACGGACCTACATAACAAGCAGCACCATTCAGAATTAGTAAAAAATAGCACCATTACTTCAACAAATTTTAAATCAAACGACGGCCTTCCTGCGAAAAACAAACTTATCTCGCCTATAAAAATCATAAATGCATCATTACACAAAAACAACTACTCAGACCATAAAGATATTAAGATCACTTTTAAAAACTTAGGAACGAAAAGCATTAAAGCTATTAAATTTGAGTGGCTCTGTACCAACTCATTTGATGAACCTGCAAATGGAAAATATTTCTATGGTGAAGGAAGATTTACAGAAAACTCTATAAACATATTAAAACCAAATCAGACAAGAAGTGAATTCTGGGAAGACTTTTCAACAGATGCAGATAAAATAATTGAAATAAGAGCTTACTATATTGTTTTTACTGACGGCACAAAATGGGAACTTGATGAAGAATTTAATCATAATTTACTAAAGGATATAGAATGAAATAAACTCAAAAGCCATTAAACTTTTTTGCCTATTTTTGGTCAAACCCCAAACCAAAAACAAATAGACATGACCAAAATTTTTCACACAACAATTGCAGTTCTGTTGTTTATAAGTTGCACAAAAGATTCAACAGACCCCAACACAACTCCAACAGAAAACATGTATTTCCCTCCTCTTACGGGAACAACCTGGGAAACAAAATCAATCGCAGATTTAAAGTGGAATCAAAATGCCGTGCAGCCTCTTTTAGATTATCTGGAACTAAAGCATACCAAATCCTTTATAATTTTAGTAAACGGAAGAATCGTATTAGAAAATTACTTTAACAACCATACAGCTACTGCAAACTGGTACTGGGCTAGCGCAGGAAAGACATTAACTTCAACCGTTACAGGAATTGCACAACAAGAAAATCTCGTAAACATTAACAACAAAGTTTCTGATTATATTGGAACAGGGTGGACAAGTGAAACACTTGCAAAAGAAAATCTCATAACCTGCAAACACTTATTAACCATGACATCCGGCTTAGACGATTCTACCGATGATGTAAATCCGGAAAACTTAATTTACAAAGCCAACGCCGGAACGCGATGGGCTTATCACAATGTTTATGTAAAACTGCAGGATGTTGTTGCAAAAGCCAGTGGACAAACCTGGGAAAACTATTTCAACACCAAAATAAGAGACAAAATAGGAATGAATGGCACTTGGGTTCAACTCGGAGTCAACAGTGTTTATACGAGCACAACAAGAAGCATGGCACGATTTGGTCTATTAATGCTTAACAAAGGAAAATGGGAAAATAACGTAATCCTAAACGAAGCTTTTTTCAACGAAGCAACAAATACCTCGCAAAATATTAATTTAGGTTATGGCTATTTATGGTGGTTAAACGGCAAAGCAAACTATCATTTACCGCAATCCCAATTAACCTTTCAGGGAAGTGTAATTCCAACCGGACCAAACGATATGTTTATGGCTTTAGGGAAAAATGATCAAAAAATTTATATAATACCAAGTAAAAATATGGTAGTTATAAGAATGGGAGATGCAGCAGATAATGTTAATTTAGCTCTATCTGATTTTGACAAAACTTTATGGGAGAAAATTAATGCCTTGTATCAATAGCTATTAAATCAACTGCCATCCTTTATCCTTTAAAAAGCTTTTGCATTTTTTACAAAAATCTTTTTCCTCATCCAGTGGGTTTCCTCCTTCAGCATCACGCATTAAACAAGTTTTAATATTGCAATGTGCCAAACCCGCTGTATGACCTAATTCATGAAGAACCAATTTATAAAACTGATTATTTCTGTTCTTTTTAGATAATCTAAAATCAGAAACAACACAGGCTTTTCCGGGCATATATCCCAGCCCCATTACTCCCCAGTCTACAATATTGTTTTTTGTTGTACTTATATCAAAATGAGACAACCCAACGATAACAGAATCATTGCCGATCTTATTTTTAAGACTTTTAATAATACTATCAGCGCGATATCTATTACGTGGTTTATAAAATGAAGTTTCAGGAAACTCAATATTCTGTTTTAAAATAACCTTTGGATTGATTGCTTTTATTTCAGAAAAAACTTTTTGGGATTGTTTGGAATCAAAATTACCTAAAGGTTGAATTACAATAACCTTTTGATTCTTTTCTGCACTTTCATTCTCTCGTTTGTTTGTACAACAACACAAAATAAATATCAGAATAAAAATACTATATTTCATATTATCACAATACGAATCAATTCTTCTTATTAGAATTTACTCTTTTAAGAACTCCTAAAAAAAACAAAATAATTCCGGCTACCAGTAAAATATAATAAACCGAAATATTATTATCCTTCAATACATTTGCCAAAACAAAACATATCACACTGGCAAAATAAAAAGCAACAGCTGATATATTTTTTAAAGATTCGAAACCCATTATTTTTTATTTAAAGAAACTGTCAACAAATTCATATTTATTAAAGACTTGTAAATCTTCAATTCCTTCGCCGACACCAATATATTTTACCGGAATTTGAAATTGGTCTGAAATTCCAATTACCACACCCCCTTTTGCAGTTCCGTCCAGTTTCGTTACAGCAAGTGAAGTAACCTCTGTTGCGGCTGTAAATTGTTTAGCCTGTTCAAAAGCATTCTGACCTGTAGAACCGTCCAAAACCAAAAGCACATCATGAGGAGCATCAGCAACTACTTTCTGCATTACACGTTTTACTTTTGAGAGCTCATTCATCAAGTTAATTTTATTATGAAGACGTCCTGCAGTGTCAATAATAACAACATCTGCATTTTGAGCTACCGCAGATTGCAAAGTATCAAAAGCAACAGAAGCCGGGTCGCTCCCCATGTTTTGTCTCACAATTGACACACCAACACGATCTGCCCAAACCTGCAATTGATCAATTGCTGCTGCACGGAAAGTATCTGCTGCACCCAAAACCACATTATGCCCTGCTTTTTTAAACTGATAAGCCAATTTACCAATTGTTGTTGTCTTACCTACTCCATTTACTCCAACAACCATTAAAACGTAAGGCTTTTTATCTTTCGGAATTTCAAATTCAGTAGCTTCTCCTGTATTTGTCTCAGAAAGCAAAGATCCAATTTCATCTCTCAGAATCTGGTTCAATTCATCTGTTCCCAAATATTTATCTTCAGCAACACGTTTTTCAATTCTTTCAATGATTTTTAATGTTGTATTTACACCAACGTCCGAAGCTACAAGAACTTCTTCAAGATTATCTAAAACATCATCATCAACTTTAGATTTTCCTGCAACCGCCTTGCTTAACTTTGAGAAAAAAGTAGTTTTTGTTTTTTCAAGACCTTTGTCTAAAGTCTCTTTTTTTTCGGTAGAGAATAATTTTTTAAAAAAACTCATTTTTTGTAGATTATTTAGATTTACTAGATTTCCTGATTTTCAGACAAGAAATCCAAATCTTTAAAGAAAGTGCAATGGTTTCCTTAAAAAGAGCCAATTGTTACGATTCTTCAAATTTTTAGACAAATATAGGTAATAAAAAAGCTACTTCCGAAAGAAAGTAGCTTTTCTATATATTGTAATTGTAATTATTTCTTTTTCAAGAATTCATCAACTTCTTCAGGAGCCATAATAGATTCTACGAATGTATATGCACCAGTTTTAGGAGATTTCACCATTTTGATGGCTTTTGATAATCTCTTAGAAGATGTTTGTAACGATGCTACGGTTTTCTTTGCCATGATTCAAATGTTATTGAACTTTTCATAAAACTCGAATGGCCAAACCATTTGAGATTTATAAAAATCTCTAATTATTACTTAATTTCTTTGTGAACAGTTACTCTTTTTAAGATTGGATTAAATTTTTTAATCTCTAATCTGTCTGGAGTATTTTTTTTGTTCTTAGTTGTAATATATCTAGAAGTTCCTGGAACACCAGAAGTCTTGTGCTCAGTACATTCTAAAATTACTTGGATTCTATTACCTTTCTTTGCCATCTTGCTATATATTTATTTAGGAAAAGATTATTTGATAAATCCTTCTGACTGCGCTTTTTTCAAAACAGCAGTGATTCCATTTTTATTAATTGTTTTTATCGTAGATGCTGCTACTCTAAGAGTAATCCATCTATCTTCTTCTGGAAGATAAAAACGCTTTTTAACTAAGTTTACAGAAAACTTTCTCTTAGTTTTGTTCATAGCGTGAGAAACGTTATTTCCTACCATCGCTCTTTTACCTGTAAGGTCACAAACTCTTGACATTATACTTATCTTTTATCGTTATTCAAAATCAGGGTGCAAAGAAAAGAAAAATAAACCATTGTAGCAAAAAATTATTGCACAAATTTTAAAATTTCTTTCTGTAATATTTCCAAACTCTTAACAGATGCCCTATCTATCACTTTTTCACGAGGTTGTCCGAAGTTAAATTCCTCCACAATTACTCCGTCTGGCGTTGCCAAAGCAATAAAAACAGCCCCTATTTCGGCATCAGAATCGCCTTTTGAAGGTCCTGCATTGCCCGTCGTTGCCAGAGCATAATCGGTTTTTAGCAAATCTTTCACACTCAAAGCCATAGCCGAAGCTACCTCAGCACTTACAACCGAAAACTGATCAACTAAATTTTGTGGAATTCCCAAAACACTTATCTTGGCTTCTGTCGCATAAGAAACAACACTTCCTTTAAAATAACCTGAAGAACCAGGAACAGCCGACAATAAGGAAGCTATTCTTCCTCCCGTACAACTTTCTGCTGTTGAGATCGTTTTATTTTCTTTAGAAAGCAATTTACCAATAACCGTTTCAATTGTTTCATTTTCTTCGTAACCCACAATAATATCGTGAATTATTGCATCCAATGACTGAACATTTCTTTCTATCGCTTCTTCTAATTCTTCTTTATTAGTTCCTCGGGCAGTCAAACGCAGACGAACTCGTCCCGGATTTGGCAAATAAGCCAGCTTTATAAACTCCGGAAGATTGTTTTCCCACTGCTCAATACGTTCTGCTACTAAACTTTCTCCCTGACCATAAGTCAAAATTGTTTTATGAATAATATAAGGACGTTTGTATTCGCGTACAATTTTTGGAATTATTTCTTCTTCAACCAAATATTTCATTTCATAAGGAACTCCCGGAAGCGAAATAAAAACGGTATTCTCTTTCTTCATCCACATTCCTGGCGCGGTTCCCACTTTGTTATGTAAAACAGTGCAAGTAGACGGAACCAAAGCCTGATCTTTATTTAGTTGCGAAATCGGTCTTTTATAAAATCCTTCAATTAATTCTGTCACATGCGCCAGCACTTTTTGATCAACCACTAATTCATCATCAAAGTATTCGCAGAAGGTTTTCTTTGTCACATCATCTTTCGTCGGCCCCAATCCGCCTGTCACAATCACAACATCTACTTTGTTTTGCAACTGCGCAAAAGTATTCAAAATATGTTTTTTATCATCGCTTATCGACAGCATCTCTGCCACCTCAACTCCAATCCTATCGAGTGATTTGGCAATAAAAGCTGAATTTGTATCTACGATTTGGCCAATTAAGATTTCATCTCCAATAGTAATAATTGCTGCTTTCATATCAGTGAAATATTTTTGTTGCTTAAATAAGTAAGCCTATAATTTATAAGTAGAAAATTTAAATTTTGTCTTGAAGGAAGGTATTAACGGCTTTTACAGACTATAAGCCCGTTTACAAAATTTAAAAAATGTTTTGACTTATTCCTTTTATCAAAATTAGGAATAAGTCAAATTTTATATTAAAGATCAAAATCTTTTTTAATTTCTTTAATCGCTTCTTTTACTTGTACTTTAATACTTTTAAAAGTTTCGATAATATCTTTTTTCTTGCCCTCAGCTTTTGTCCAGGCTTCTACCTGCAAAATTTCTTCAAAAGCCACATTTAACCCCATCAAATCCAATGTAGGCTTTATTTTATGAGCATAGGAATAGGCGTATTTATGATCCTTTTTTTTAATTCCTTCTTTGATTTGTTTCAAATCTTCCGGAACTTCTGTAACAAATAAAGTTAAAATCTGATTTACAAATTCAGGATCGTTATCTGAAAGCGCATACACTTTCGAAAGGTTGTACTTTAAAGCCATTATTTTACTTGTATTCTGAATAATTTTTTATCTTCTAAAAAGCCTTCTAAAACATCATTTGGTTTTACAGCCGACACACCTGCCGGAGTTCCTGTAAAAATAATATCTCCAATTTTTAAAGTAAAAAACTGAGAGACATGCGAAATTAATTCATCAATCTTCCAAAGCATCATACCTGAATTTCCTTTTTGAACTGTTTCGCCATTTGTTTTCAATTCAAAATTAAGATTTTCCATAGAAACAAAATCAGTTTTTGGCAAAAAATCACCAATAACTGCCGAGCCGTCAAATGCTTTGGCTTTTTCCCACGGAAGTCCTTTTTCTTTTAATTTACTTTGTAAATCTCTTGCTGTAAAATCGATTCCAACACTTATTTCATCATAATATTTATGAGCAAATTTTGGTTCGATGTATTTTCCAACTTTATTAATCTTTACAATTATTTCTATTTCATGATGAACATCCTCAGAAAACTCCGGAATCACAAACGGATGTTGTTTTAACAAAACCGCTGAATCCGGCTTCATAAAAACAACCGGCTCACTCGGACGCTCATTTTTTAATTCTTCTATATGATTGGCATAATTCCTGCCTACACAAATGATTTTCATTCTTTTTAGTTTTCAGTCACAGTTTTCAGTCGCAGTTCACTAAATACAGAAATAGTCCCAGTTAAAACTGAAAACTGAGACTGCGACTGATAACTTACTTGGTATTTAATTTTCTCAATTTAATTGCCGTCAAAACCTTTTTGGTATACAATGGAAAATCAGCATTTTGAATCCAACTGAAATATCCTGGTTCTGCTTCTAAAACCTTCTCCACTTTTGCGCCCTTGTGTTTTCCAAAAGTAAAAATTTCCTCGTCATCTTTATCAAAAGCAATCATTCCTGCAAAATCAGCGATTTTTTTACGAGTGGTAAACTCAGCCAGTGATTTCATGTCGTTTTCCAATTCCGGATAGCGATCCAACTGTGCTTTTAAAATTTCATAGGTTGCCATAGTATCAGCTTCAGCAGAATGGGCATTTTCCAAACTTTTTCCACAGTAAAATTTTAAAGCTGCACTTAAAGTACGTTCTTCCATTTTGTGAAAAATAGTCTGTACATCAACAGAAACTTTATTTTTCATATCAAAATCAACTCCGGCGCGAAGTAATTCTTCTGCCAAAAGAGGAATATCAAAACGATCTGAGTTAAAACCACCCAAATCACTATCTTTAATCATATTATGAACTTGCGGCGCTAACTCTGCAAAAGTAGGCTCGTTAGCTACTTTTTCGTCTGTAATACCGTGAACAGCCGTTGTCTGAGGAGGAATTGGAATTGTTGGATTAACCAGCCAGGTTTTACTTTCTTTATTTCCGTTCGGAAAAACTTTGAATATTGAAATTTCTACGATTCTGTCTTTACCGATATCAATTCCCGTTGTTTCGAGATCAAAAAAGCAAATTGGTTTGTTAAGTTTTAATTCCATTTCTAATTTTTATAAGTTTACAAATGTAATTTTTAAAGCCGAATATCCTCCTTTATTCTCATTTTTTTTGTCGAAAAAAGCTTTCATTTCGCTAATTTAACTTTTAAAAAATATATCGCTAATAAGTTCACACTTTCAAACATAACCTTTTCTTACAAAATAAAAAAAATCCGATTAGCATAAACTAATCGGATTTGAAATATTTTTTATAATTGATTTTAGAAATCTCTGTCTACATCAAAAGCTTCTAAATATTCTGCAACTCTTTTCACGAAACTTCCTCCTAAAGCTCCGTCTACAACTCTGTGGTCGTAAGAGTGCGATAAGAACATTTTCTGACGGATTCCTATAAAATCTCCTTCCGGTGTTTCAATAACCGCAGGAACTTTACGAATTGCTCCAAGAGCTAAAATTCCAACCTGAGGCTGATTGATAATTGGCGTTCCGAAAACACTTCCAAAAGTACCAACATTTGTTACTGTATAAGTCCCGCCTTGTGTATCGTCTGGTTTTAGTTTTCCAGCTTTTGCACGGTTTCCTAAATCGTTAACCGCTTTTGCCATTCCAACCAAATTCAACTGATCTGCATTTTTAATTACAGGAACAATTAAATTTCCATTTGGCAATGCCGCCGCCATTCCTAAATTAATATTTTTCTTTTTGATGATATAATCCCCGTCAACAGAAATATTCATTCCAGGGAAATCTTTTAAGGCTTTAGCAACCGCTTCCATCATAATTGGCGTAAAAGTCAATTTCTCGCCTTCTCTCTTTTCGAAAGCCGTTTTTACTTTATCTCTCCATTTCACAATGTTTGTTACATCTACTTCAATAAACGACTGTACGTGAGCCGAAGTCTGAACTGAAGCCGTCATATAACCTGAAATCAGTTTACGCATTCTGTCCATCTCTACAATTTCGTCACCTCCATTTACAGAAACCGGAACTGCCTGCTGGCTTTTTTGAGCAACTGGCTCAACTGCTTTAGGAGTTTCAGTTTTTGGAGTTTCTGCAACTACTTTCGGAGCTTCTTCAACCACTTTTGGCGCTTGTGCTACTCCAGATTTGCGATCTTCTATATATTTTAAAATATCTTCTTTAGTAACACGTCCGTCTTTTCCTGAACCTGCAATATTTTCAAGTTCGTTTAAAGTCACGTTTTCTTCTTTTGCGATATTTTTTACTAACGGAGAAAAGAATTTATCTGAACCTGAAAAATCTGTACTTGCTACAGTTTCTTTTACCGTTTCAATAGTTTTTTCAATTTCAACTGCTTCAGCCGGAGCTACAGTTTCTTCTACTGAAATTGTTTCTGTAATCACCGCTTCACCACCTTCAGTTTCAATAATGGCAATAGTCTGCCCTACTTGTACTAAATCATCTTTACCAAACAATTGCTCAACTAAAATTCCCGATACTTCGCTAGGTACTTCACTATCAACTTTATCGGTTGCAATTTCGAGTACCGCTTCATCAGCTTCAATTTTGTCTCCAACTTCTTTCAACCAATTTGTAATAGTTGCTTCAGCGACGCTTTCTCCCATTTTTGGAAGCTTTAATTCAAATCTTGCCATATTGTTAATCTAAAAGATGTTTTTGATTTTCAGATTGCGAAATTAACGAATATTTTAAACATAAATTACACTTAATATAATTTTTTACTCAATTTTTATAATTTGCCCTCTGTCATTTCTTGAATTGCTTCCAATAATAAAACCCGTCTTTTTGGGAAATATTTTAAAAGTAACCTTCTTATCTTTAAGAGTTTCTATGATTTCGATACATTTTTTGAATGAAATATAGTGATTATCCAAAATGATCTCTGCCTTTTTACCCTTTAAAATCAGGCACGAATTTACCATTTTTTCCTCTTTGAATTCTAAAAAACCAACTTTATTTTCCAAAATCGAAGCCAGTTTTTTAGCGAAATTCTCATTTTCGGAGCATAAAAAATAGCTTTCCGGCAACGGATTCTCTTTTGGTTTTCCCTGAAACATTTTAGCAAATGAAAACAAAAATGTCCCAATTTTAATAAAAAGGCTAAAGAACCAGGATTTCTTAAAATGCTTCTGATAAAAGAAGTTCATCGATTCCTGAAATCGCTTCATGTACTGCTCATCTTTTATCGTGCTTTCTCCTTTATAATGCAGAACTGTTGTTTCGTGAAAATAAAAATTAGCTTTTCCTAAAAGCAATGCACGATACGACAAATCGATATCGTCTGCATACATAAAACAATCTTCATCAAAACCGTTTAAATCTTCATAAAGTTTACTTTCTAAAAACATAAAAGCTCCAACCAGAATTTCTACTTTTCCGGTTTCGTCTTGATTTAAATGCTGAGCGTAATATTGATTGAAAAGCTGGGCTTTAGGAAAAATTTTATACAAACTGAAAATCTTCGTAAAGGCAACCCAGGGTGTTGGAATTCCTCTTTTACTTTCAAGCAAAAACTCTCCTGTTCCATCAATCAGTTTACAACCGATAATCCCTGGATTATTTTGCTTTTCGGCGAAAGCCAGAATCTTTAAGAATGTATCTTCTGCAACAACGGTATCGGGATTTAAAATACAGATGTACTTTCCATTCGCTTGACGAAAACCGATATTATTTCCCTTCGGAAAACCAAAATTTTCCTTGTTTTCAATCAATTTTACTTTTGGAAATTTTTCTTTCATCATCAAAACACTGTCATCTGATGAATTATTATCTACTACAATAATTTCGGCATCGATTGCCGTAATTGATTCCTGAACACTTAAAACGCATTGTTCGAGAAAGTAACGCACATTATAATTGAGAATAATAATCGATAACTGCATGTAAAATTGATCTTGTAGATTTTGGCCGAAAGTTAGAAATTTTCTGATAACCCCAAACGAAGTGACCAGTCGTTTTTACTAATTCCGTAATCAAGTGCCAGATTACTGCCATTTCTTTTATTCCATTTGATACGAATTCCGGTTCCAACCGCAGGATTCCATTTTTTGAATTGGTAAGTATCGAGTTTGGAAACCGAAGAAATATTAGTAAAAAAGACAGCGCCAAAAAAACCATTTCGACTGATATCCGTTCGATATTCGGTTTCAAAGTAAATTAAGGCATTGCTTCTGTATCTGTTTTTAGTAAAACCTCTTCCTGTTTTTCCGTCACGATCCCAGCCAATACTTGGTAAATCCAGATAATGAGGCTTTCCGCCAAATGTTGACCAGTAAAAAGCTCTTGAAGCCCAAACTCTGTGTTTGGTTTTACTGAAAGAATGATACTTTCGAACATCTATATATAAAGACTGCCATTTATCATTTTCTACTCCGCTGGTATTGATACGTAAATCGGCTTCAACATATAATCCTTGCTTTGGATTAATGATGTTTTCCCTCGAATCGTACAAACCCTGAATCGCAAATCCAAACGAAGTCTCGTCTGAGAAATCTCCATTCATATATTGATAATAATCGGTTTCACCATCTATATAAGATTCTTCAGAAATATTCTGATAATTATCAAAAAGGAAACCAGCGCCTAAACGATAATTTCCAATAACCTTTCTGGTAATAAATTGATAAAATCGCCATTGCTGATAATCTAATGTTGACATTTTATCTTTTGAATCGTGCTCACCCAAACCGTAAGTATCCTGAGGATAAATCATATACCGGTAATCACCAATAAAATTCCATTTATTTTCACTTGTATAGATGTAAGATTGAATAGGAAAAACATATTGTTTCGTAAAACTAAAATAAGGCGAAAAGGTAATCTGAGACATTTTAGTCTTTTCGTGATCTTCGCCCAGATAAAAAGTAGTTAAAAAGGAAACAACCAAACCTGTACTGGAATTTACATCAACGGGAACCGGAAGCAATGAGAAAGCCAGTTTTTTTTGCTTGTCTTTTTTGATGGTATCGTTTTTATCAAAGATTTTGTGAATAACATCTAATATATCCTGATTTCCCACAGTCAGACTATCGTTTTGAGCGTTGCAAAACGAGCTTATTAAACAAAAACAGCATACATATATAATTTTTAAATTACTCACTCACAATATTTTAAAAACCATCTCTTACAAATTTAGAATTTTTAATTTAGAATTATGTTTAAATTTTTTGTAGAATAAAAACGAATTTAAAATGATTCAAAAAAGCTACATTTGGGTTTCTAATTATCCGATTTTAAAAAGTCTTATGCGTCAATTATCACTTTATTTTTTAGCTTTTAGTCTTATTTGCTTTTCAGCTAAAGCTCAGGAAAAGAGAGAAAATCTAGTAAAAACTAACAAATGGTTTATCGCAGGTCCTTCAAAAGAAAGTGAAGAAATGATAAATGTTATTCGAACAAAAAAAGGAATAATTACAGTAACCGCGAACGATAATCCAAAAGGTGAAATTGAGCTCAATGTTATGATTACCACATCAGAAATCAATGACGGAATTCCAACCAATCTTTCCAGCAAATCAAAATTTGTCGAAATCACTTATCAATCTTCTCAGATTATAAAATTACAAGCAAGAGAAGGAAATTCAGAAGGGAGTGGTTGCATACATGGAGGTTCACATCCAAGAGTTAGTCTGTCTGCTTCTCCCCATCAATTTAAAACTATAAAAATTCCATGGTCGGATTTTAAACAAGACGAACTTCCTGATGGAAAACTTCTGAATATTCACAATTTATGCAAGTTCAATTTTGTGAATTACAATCCAATTTCAGGATCGGTCTTTAAGATTAAATCCGTTATTATAAATTGAAAGTTTTTTTTAAACGCAAAGAGCGCAAAGAGTTTTCGCAAAGTACACAAAGAATTTTGAGAGGAATATTTAAAAATATAAAAGTTCGCAAAGCTTATTCTACACAAAGCCTTGCGAACTTCGAAGTTTGTAAAACTCACTTAAAAAAAACTTTGCGCACTTTGCGAAAACTCTTTGCACTCTTTGCGATAAAATCTTCTCATTTCAAAAATTACAAATGCAATTGAATTTTATATCTGTTTAAGACTTTCATTACGAAAAGCATAATTGTAGAGAATACTAAAGACCAAATAATTCCCGGAACACCTACTCTGAAATATCCTGGAATAATATGCATATTAATCGCTTTGCAGAAATAATAAATTACTCCCGGCAAAATATAAATCAATAGTGGATTTGCGGCTGCAGGCATAAAAAAGGCACTCCATTTAGTTTGCTTTTTAACTTCCATCAGCCAATATAAAAAGTAAAATAATATTGTACAGATGCCCGCCGAAATCATTGTCCACGATGGAGTTCCTTGTATTTTTGAAATTCCGAATAAAGGTCTTAAACCAAATCCAACTGCAAAAAACGATATAATAAAAGCAATTACAGGCCAGTTGATTTTGTTTTCAATTTTTCGATCAAAAAAGAGCAGCGAAATTACAATTCCAGCCGAAACGAGTGCTGCATGGGTAAGATGACCAGCAATAAAACTCAACCACGAAGTATTTTGAACAAAAGAATTTTCTGTTAGATTTAGCGAATTCATCACAACGCAGAAAATTAGAAATCCGATCATTGCCCATAAATTACCGGAAACCAGCCAATAATAAATTACAGTAAATAAGTAAGCCCAACCAATTAACCCCAAAATTCCCCACCATTTTGGCGTCATTCCTCGTTCACCCGTATCCTGAATATATAAAAAGTAAAGCACAATAAGAACCAAAATCCCTCCATATTGAAGTACATTTTTTAACCAAACCGGAAAATCTTTAGGATATTTATTCCAAATCGGAATTGGCATTATATAGGCTAAAAGTCCCCAAAACACGGGTGTGATAATCATTTTAGAAGCATCATAACCATATTCGGCATTAACCATAAAAACACCTATAATTATAAGGGCAATTGCTCTTTTTAAAGTGTGTGTCCAAATGGTTTTGGCACTATCCCCTTTTAGCAGTCTGGCATTAAAAGCAAACGGAACAGACATTCCGACAATAAATAAAAAAGCAGGAAAAACTAAATCTACGAAAGTCATTGCATCTGCATCAGCGGGCATGTGTTTCATCCATTGTGGTACATGTTGAATACTTGCTAATTCATTTACAAAAATCATTACAAAAATGGTAATTCCACGTAGAGCATCAATAGAAATAATCCTTTGATTAAACAAATTCTCTTTTATTTTCATAATTTTTTACTTTTTTACTAAAAATCAAATATAGTATAATT
Source organism: Flavobacterium notoginsengisoli (assembly GCF_042686225.1). Lineage (NCBI taxonomy): Bacteria > Pseudomonadati > Bacteroidota > Flavobacteriia > Flavobacteriales > Flavobacteriaceae > Flavobacterium > Flavobacterium notoginsengisoli. The sequence goes on along the minus strand of NZ_JBHUOT010000004.1, from coordinate 82,745 downwards.
CTAAAATGTCTTATTAGAAATTCTACATTAATTTTGCATTTTATAAATTTGATTTACACGCTTTTGCCCCATGTTTACTTTCTTCAAATCAAAGCCTAAATTAAAAGAACTGCTTAATGGTAATTTTGTAGATATACATTCTCATGTTTTGCCGGGCATTGACGATGGAGCCAAAAACTTAGCAAAATCAGTCCAGCTTACGCAATTGCTCAAAGGTTTGGGAATCGCTCAAATTATAACTACACCACACATCAGCCATTATGTCTGGAACAACACCCCTGAAATAATAGATCTAAAACTAGAGGAAACTAAAAATGCATTAGCAGAAAATAACATTCTGATTCCTTTTAAGGCTGCTGCAGAATATTTTATCGATTATTGGTTTGAAAATCATTTTAAGGAAGAAAAACTACTGACTTTAAAAGACAATTATGTTTTGGTTGAAATATCCTATTTAAGTGCTCCTATCAACCTTCTAAAAACTATTTTTGAAATACAGGTAGCCGGTTATATTCCAGTTTTGGCACATCCCGAACGTTATGTGTTTTATCATGAAAATTTTAATGAATATGAAAAACTCAAAAATGCAGGTTGTCTTTTCCAATTAAATCTGCTTTCAACAGTGGGTTATTATGGTTCTAAAATCACAAAAACTGCAGATGAACTTTTAAAAAAAGGAATGTATGATTTTTGCGGAAGTGATGTTCATCACAGGAAACACATTGCTTCTTTTGACGAAAAAATAAAAATTAACAATATTGATTCATTAAAAGAAGTTATTGTCAACAATCAGTTTTTTAAATTCTAATACGCGTTTTCTTCTCCTTTAAAAACATTAATTATTGTTTTTATAATTATTCGGATATCCAATAGAAAACTCCAGTTTTCGATATACCAGATATCATAAGCCACGCGATTTTCCATATCGCTTAACACTTTCGTTTCGCCTCTAAATCCGTTTACCTGCGCCCAGCCTGTAATTCCGGGCTTTGCATATTGACGCACTAAATAATTATTAATTAAATCACTGTATTCTTTAGCAAGATTTACCATATGAGGTCTCGGCCCAACAACCGACATATCTCCCCAAAAAACATTAAAAAACTGAGGCAATTCGTCTATACTGGTTTTTCGAATAAAAGCACCAAACTTAGTAATACGACTATCTCCTTTTTCGGCCTGTTTATTATGTGCCAATTTATTGACATACATACTTCTGAATTTGAGACACATAAACGTTTCATTATCTCTTCCGGATCTTTCCTGCTTAAAAAACACAGGCCCCGGAGATTCCAATTTTATAATAATCATAATGATCGGAAAGAGCCACGGAAAAATAAGCAAGATTACAAAACTGGAAAATAATATATCAAAAACCTTTTTTATTACCCTGTTAGAAGCATACTCCAGCGGTTCTGTACGAAACATTAATACCGGTATATTTTCATAAAAAGAAACTTCGACTTTGCTGGCTTTTGTATACTGCTCAAAATCCGGAATAAATTTAATACGAACCATATTTTGTTCGCAAATTCGAATCAGTTCATTAATTATTTCGATGTTTTCAATATGTAAAGCGACATACATTTCATCGATCTTTTTCTCTATCACAAATTTTTCGATGTTTTCAAACTGACCTACAATTAGAGCCGGATCAACAATTGTTACATTTTCCCTTTTATCGAAAAAACCTAAAAAACGATATCCATAAGTCAGATCTTTTGCAAGAACTTTTCTAATTCTTTCCCCAGTTTCATTGGCACCAACAATTATAAAGGTTTTAAAATTATATCCCTGTGCTCTAATGTATTTTAAAAGCCCCATAGACAAAACCCTTGAAACCATTAAAATTCCGAAAAAGATAAGATAAAAATAAACCATTCGAAGTCTTGATATGTCCTCATACTTTAGATAGACAACAAATATAGAAATGACCGCCGCGTGAATTAAGATCTTCTTTATGGTTCTCCATAAAATATTTTCTATCGGTTCAACACGGATACTTCTGTTGGAATCATTTTGAAGCAATAAGGCTATCCAGATTAAAATAGCCAGAAGAGAAATAGTACGTTCTTCTTTGGAAAGAAGTTTATCTAAACTGCCAAATCTCGCAAATGCAGAAAGCAGAGTTGCCAGATTCAACAATACAATATCTACTACAACAAACAAAAATTTGAAGTAACGTGAAATTCGGTAATGAGATAACTCTTGTAAAATTTTCATAACGGGGTAATCCTATTCTTAAAGAATAAAATTTAGTGACTGCAAAGTAACATTTAAATTATATTTCCTGATAGTTATTTTACTGTATTATTTAAAATTTTACATTTAACTTGTGCAAAAATAACATTGCAATTATGATAAAAATTATTTTCTTCTTCCTTGCAATTACAACAATCAGTTATTCTCAAATTTCAGGATGCACAGATCCTCAAGCAGAGAATTACGATTCAAAAGCGATACAAAACGTAAATTGCAATTATAAGTCTTTAAAATTAAAGCCTGAATACTCTATACACTTAAGCGACTCATTGCATGAAACTTCAGGCTTAGTTGCTTTCGAAAATCTACTATGGACACATAACGACGATCACGACAAAACCATTTACGGTTTAGATTCTTTAGGAAAAATTAAAAGAAAAATTATTCTAAACGAAGTTATTAATCATGATTGGGAAGAAATTGCACAAGACGATCTACACCTATATATTGGAGATTTTGGAAATAATTATTCCGGAAACCGAACAAATCTGCAAATTCTCAAAATAGAAAAAAAATCATTTTTAGAAGAAAAACCAAAAATAGAAACCATTTCCTTTACCTATTCCGATCAAACTGATTTTTCTCCTTCCAAACCAAACAAAACCAATTTTGACTGTGAAGCTTTTATAATTACAAAAGACAGTATCTATTTATTTACCAAACAATGGAATACTTCTAAAACTTCTATTTATTCAGTACCAAATCAAACAGGAACCCAAGTCGCAAAATACAAATCAACTTTAGACACAAAAGGCTTAGTAACCGGAGCGACTTATCTTGAAAACAAAAATTTAATTGTCTTATGTGGTTATACTAAACTTGGAAAACCTTTTTTATACCTTCTTTACGACTTCAAAAACCAGGAATTCTTGTCTGGAAACAAAAGACGGATAGATTTAAAACTCCCTTTTCATCAAATCGAAGGAATTACCACAAAAGACGGTATTCATTATTATTTAACGAATGAAGCTTTAATTCGAAAACCGATACTAAATGTAAAACAACAAATTCATTATTTTGACCTAAGTACTGTACTGGCTTTGTATCTCCATAAATAATTCGCAAATCGTAAGATAATAGTTTACTTTTGCAAAAAATTTTATTCTTGTGAATTACTTATCTGTAGAAAATATATCAAAGTCATTTGGTGAAAGAGTCCTTTTTGACAACATTTCTTTTGGAATTAATAAAGACCAAAAAATCGCTTTTATTGCCAAAAACGGTTCTGGAAAAACGACCATTATGAGTATCATCAACGGTTTGGACGAACCTGATACGGGACAAGTCGTTTTAAGAAAAGGCATTCGAATGGCATTTCTTTCACAAGAAAACAATCTTCAGGATGAACTTACCATTGAAGAAAGTATTTTTGCATCTGATAACGAAACTCTTAAAGTAATTGAAGCTTACGAAAAAGCCTTGGAAAACCCTTCAGATGAAGAAGCTTATCAAAAAGCTTTTGACGCGATGGACCAGCACAATGCGTGGGATTTTGAAACACAATACAAACAAATTCTTTTCAAATTAAAACTGGAAGACTTTAAACTTAAAGTAAAAAATCTTTCAGGAGGACAAAAGAAACGTCTTTCTCTTGCTATCATTCTAATCAATCGTCCGGATTTATTGATTTTGGACGAGCCAACCAACCACTTAGATCTCGAAATGATCGAATGGCTGGAAAGTTATTTTGCCAAAGAAAACATCACTTTGTTTATGGTAACGCACGACCGTTTCTTTTTGGAGCGTGTTTGTAACGAGATTATCGAATTGGACAACGGGAAATTATATCAATACAAAGGAAATTATTCGTATTACTTAGAGAAAAAAGAAGAAAGAATTACATCTGAAAACGCCAGTATTGACAAGGCCAAAAACTTATTTGTAAAAGAATTAGAATGGATGCGCCGTCAGCCAAAAGCAAGAACAACCAAATCTAAATCCCGTCAGGACGATTTTTACATTATAAAAGAAAAAGCACAGAGCCGACGAAAAGAAAATAAAGTTGAGCTTGAAATTAATATGGAAAGAATGGGAAGCAAAATTATTGAGCTTCATAAACTTTCTAAAAAATTCAAGGATAAAGTTATTCTGGATAATTTCAGTTTTGATTTTCAGCGTGGTGAACGTATTGGAATTATTGGTAAAAACGGAACCGGAAAATCTACTTTCCTAAATTTATTAACCGGTACAATTCCACCGGACAGTGGACGTGTTGTAAAAGGTGACACTATAAAAGTGGGGTATTATACACAATCCGGAATTAATCCAAAACCGGGTCAGCGTGTTATAGATATTATTAAGGAATATGGTGAATATATTCCGCTTTCTAAAGGAAAAATCATTTCGGCTTCCCAGTTATTGGAACGTTTTCTTTTTGATGCTAAAAAACAATACGATTATGTTGAGAAATTAAGCGGAGGTGAATTAAAACGTCTGTATTTATGTACCGTTTTAATTCAGAATCCTAACTTTTTAATTCTTGATGAGCCAACCAACGATTTAGATATTGTGACTTTGAATGTTTTAGAAAGTTTCCTTCTTGATTATCCGGGTTGTTTATTGGTTGTTTCTCACGATCGTTATTTTATGGATAAAATTGTAGATCATTTATTTGTATTCAGAGGAGAAGGAGAAATTGAAAATTTCCCTGGAAACTATTCTGATTTCAGAGCTTATGAAGACAGCGCAGATATTGCACAAAAAGAAGAAAACAAAGCCGAGAAGAAAGACTGGAAACAAAATAACCCAACCGGAAATTTAAGTTTCAATGAGCAAAAAGAATATCAAAAAATCGAAAGAGAAATAAAAGATTTAGAAATTGAAAAAACAAAAATCGAACAATTATTCTCTGACGGAAAAGTAGCTGATTCTGACATTGAGAAAAAAGCAAATGAACTACAAAATATAATTAAGAAAATTGATGCAAAAGAAGAACGCTGGTTTGAACTTTCTGCTAAACTTGAAGGGTAGTTTTTAGTTTTCAGTTGCAGTCACAGTTTTCAGTTTTTCATAAAAGTAATTTTTTTCTTTCTTTTTTTATTATTTTTATAAAATAATAAAAATAATAATGGATTTTAAAGAATTGTTGGCGTATAAAAAGTCATTTGAACTTGCAATGGGGATTTTCGAATTGTCAAAAACTTTTCCCGTAGAAGAAAAATATTCTCTAACTGATCAAATACGACGGTCTTCTAGAAGTGTTTCAGCAAATATTGCTGAATCTTATCGAAAAAGAAGATATCCAAATCATTTTGTAAGTAAGTTAACTGATAGTGACGCTGAAAATTCAGAAACATATACTTGGCTTGAATTCTCCCTGAAATGCAAATATATCAGCACAGAAACATTTGAAAAGTTACATCTAAAAAGTCTGGAAATAGGAAAATTGATAAATTACATGATAAATAATCCTAGCAAATTTGGCTCCAGTTAAAATTTAAAGATTCCAACAAACTGAAAACTGCAACTGTGACTGTGACAAAAAGTAATTTCCCTATATTTACGACCTTAAAAAAACAAATACCATATGAAAAAATTAGTAACTGCATTTTCAATTCTTACATTTTTTATTTCTTGTTCAAGTGATTCCGGATTAGAAAGAATTCCCGAAAAAATAGACTACAGTGTTGAAAACGAAAAAGAAATCACAGATTATTTAGCTAAAAATAATTTGACTGCACAAAAAACAAATACAGGTCTGCATTATATTATTAAAGAAGCAGGAACAGGTAAACAACCAACCCTACAATCAAATGTAACGGTAACCTACAAAGGCACTCTTACTAATGGAACTGTTTTTGATCAAACAACCAGCGCTTCAGGAGTAACATTTCCATTAAACAAATTAATATTAGGATGGCAGGAAGGACTACCATTTTTAAAAGAAGGTGGAAGTGCTTCTCTATTTGTTCCGGCACATTTAGGTTATGGCAGTAGTAAAGTTGAAAACATTCCTGCAGGTTCTGTTCTTATTTTTGAAATTAAACTAATTACAGTAAATTAATTTCGTCTGAAAGGAGAAAATCACAAGAATGCTGTTTCAAATTATATCTTATCTTAAATTTTTATGGAATTCTAAAAACGAACATGCGGTTCATTCGCCGTTCGTTTTTAGTTTACTAACAAAATGTTTCTACGATAAGAAAGCAAAACCTGAATATACTGTTCTAAAAAACTATAGAAAATCTCTTCTGGAAAATAAAAGCTTTATCGAAGTAACTGATTTTGGCGCGGGATCAAAAGTCTTTAAATCAAACCGGAGACAGATTTCTAAAATTGCCCAGACTGCAGGAATTTCAGTAAAAAGAGCCGAATTATTATTTCGTGTTACAAGCTATTTTCAGCCTCAAACTATCCTTGAAATAGGCACATCGTTGGGATTGGCAACGTCAGCTTTGGCTTTGGGAAATCCTAAAGCTAAGGTAAAAACAATAGAAGGCTGTCCAAATACTACAGCTATTGCGGAAAGCCAATTAAATCAATTTGATTACAAAAATGTAGAGAATATAATTTCAGAATTTGAATCTTTTCTAATTTCTGAAAATTTAAACTCTAAAATCTACGATTTGATTTACTTTGATGGCAATCATTCCAAAAAAGCAACTTTAGCTTATTTTGAGCTTTTGTTATCTACAACAAACAACGATTCTGTCTGGATTTTTGACGATATTCATTGGTCCAAAGAAATGGAAGAAACCTGGGAGATAATTAAAAATCATCCCAAAGTAAAAGTCACAATTGATACTTTTCAGTGGGGATTTGTATTTTTTAGAAGAGAACAGGAAAAAGAACATTTTATAATAAGAGCATAAAAAAGGCGACTGGAACGGTCGTCTTTTTTATTGTAGTTTAATACTATCAGATCCGTTTTTCAACTTCTTGTCCTTCTCAGATTTAGATACAATATCTGACAAAAAGAATCTTTTATGAGATGTTTTTTTATCTTTGAAATCCAGACTTTTTTGTCTGGATAATTTTATCTTTGAACCTTCAGAAAAATCACATTCATTATGGAACAGAAAATTCATCAGGGAAGAAACGTAAAACGTTTTAGAGAAATGCTTGGCATTAAACAGGAAGCACTGGCCTATGATTTGGGTGAAGACTGGACTCAGAAGAAAATTTCTATTCTGGAACAGAAAGAGGTAATCGAAGACAATTTGCTTCAACAAATCTCCAATTCTTTGAAAATTCCTGTTGAAGCTTTTCAAAATTTTGATGCGGAACAGGCTGTGAATTTAATTTCGTGTAATTTCTCGGATAATGCAATGTTCAATAATAAAATAGAAGTTTTTAATAATAATCCAATTGAAGAAATCAAAAAACTTCATGAAGAAAAAATCGCATTGTATGAACGTATGCTGAAAGAGAAAGATGAAATGATGATAAGGCTTGAAAAACTAATCAAGTAAATATTTTTTTTTGCAGGAAAGATGCTCACGCTGGCACTAAACATAAAAAAAATGACGATCATTTCTGATCGTCATTTTTTTACTAATTCAAAATTTTAAAGCTTATTTTTTTGCTTCTTTATTCTCTTCAGCTTTTGCTCCCATTCTATTTACAGTATACATAGGTGCAAACTTAATTTTCAAACCAGCTATTTTTCTATTGTCTGCTGCAGTCAGTCCTTCTTTTTCAACAGTATTTTTTCTGCTGTCTAAAGCTTCATACAATACTTTAATTTCATCCCAGTCTTCTCTGGAATATTTATCTTTATTATTTTCAACTGTATGAACAAATTGTTGGTACACACTATGAATGTTTTGTGCATTTACCCAGGCAAAGCTCATATCGTCTCCAATTTTTCCTTCACCAAACAAGGCATTTCTTAATTGTTGTTTAGGACTTGGAGCCGGAGGGGCAAGAAGGGTGGTCATTTCGTTTTTAAAAGTCTCATATTTTGCTTTGCTCGTATTTATTTTTTCAGTTTGAGCAGCATTATCTTTAATATCTGCTAAAGCCGCATCAGCTTCTGCAGCTCTTCTGTCATATTCTGATTCTACAGCATTCCAATTCTCTTTTAAATCTTCGGCTTTTACATTTTTAACCGAATCTACGTAGGTTACATAAGAGTCAATTGTTTTCTGTGCCTTTTCTTGTTTTTCATCTTTACACGATGTAAAGCTCAAAGCTAATAATGCAATTCCTGTAGCTATTTTGATATTTTTCATAATCTTGATTGTTTTAATTAATAATATCAAATTTACTTAAAAGGCATTGTCTAAAATTACATTATTTACATATTTTTAAGATTTACAAAGTAATAATTTTATAAAAACCACCAAATAATGCTAATTATACAAAATAACATCAAAACGATATAACAACTTTAAAAATATATTGCTCATTAATTGAATAGAACAATAAACTATAATGATGTTTTGTAACAAAAATCAATTATCAGCTACTTATCTCTTTAATTCAAAAGTGTTTTGTACTTTTAAATCCAAAATTGTAAATCAAAATGGCTGAACCATTAATTAAAATAACTGATATCAAACGAAATTTCGTTTTAGGTAACGAAATTGTATATGTTTTAAAGGGAATTGATTTAGAAATAAAAAAAGGCGAATATGTTGCCTTAATGGGACCTTCCGGATCAGGAAAATCTACACTAATGAATTTACTGGGCTGTTTGGACACTCCAACTTCCGGGCGTTATGTTTTAAATGGAAAAGATGTCAGCCAAATGAGAGACGATGAATTGGCCGAAATTAGAAATAAAGAGATTGGTTTTGTATTCCAGACTTTTAATTTATTGCCAAGAACTACAGCACTTGATAATGTAGCACTTCCGATGATATATGCCGGTTACGGAAAATCTGACCGAATTGCACGTGCAACAGAAGTCCTAAAACAAGTAAACCTTGCCGACAGAATGGACCACCAGCCAAATCAGCTTTCGGGGGGACAACGCCAGCGTGTTGCTGTTGCGAGAGCTTTGGTAAACAAACCTTCGATTATCTTAGCCGATGAACCAACGGGAAACTTAGACAGTAAAACTTCTGTAGAAATCATGAAACTTTTTGGAGATATTCATGCACAAGGAAATACTGTAATTCTGGTAACACACGAAGAGGATATTGCGGCTTATGCTCATAGAGTTATTCGTTTGCGAGACGGTATAATTGAAAGCGACACGACGAAATAATTTTAGATTTCTGATTTTAGATTACTACAAAGAGAAGAAAAACTTAGTCCCGATAGCTATCGGGATAGCATCTCAAAACCTTAGCATCTTAAAAAAATGAAAGTATACACCAAAACAGGCGATAAAGGTACAACAGCTCTTTTTGGAGGAACACGCGTACCAAAAGATCATATCAGAATTGACAGTTATGGAACTGTTGATGAACTTAATTCTTATATCGGATTAATCCGTGATCAGGAAATAGACTCGCATTATAAGACTATTTTAATCGAAATTCAGGATCGCCTTTTTACTGTTGGTGCCATTTTGGCAACTCCACAGGAAAAAGAAGTATTGAAAAATGGAAAACTTCGCTTAGAAAATCTTGGAATAATAGAGTCCGATATCGAATTACTAGAAAACGAAATAGATAAAATGGAAGAAAGCCTTCCGCAAATGACGCATTTCGTTTTACCGGGAGGCCACCCAACTGTGTCACATTGTCATATAGCACGCTGTATTTGCCGTCGCGCAGAACGTTTAGCAGTGCATTTAAGTCACAATGAGCACGTTCCAGAAATCGCAATTATGTACTTAAACCGACTTTCTGACTACCTTTTTGTCTTGGCACGAAAGTTGTCCTCAGACCTTAAAGCGGAGGAAGTGAAATGGATTCCGAGAAAGTAACAGTCACAGTTTTCAGTTTTCAGACTGCAAAACAGCATTAAAAACTGAATACTTAAAAACACAGTAATTAGCAGCAAATTTCAGCTTTAGAAACTGAAAACTGGCATTGAAAACTGAGTACTAACAAGGACGTTCTTAAATTTTATTAAAATAAATCAAAATTTACTTGTCTTTTTCGGTAAAAAATTTATTTTTGCACAAACTAAACAGATAACAGATGTATTGGACATTAGAATTAGCATCTTATTTAAGTGATGCGCCATGGCCTGCTAACAAAGATGAACTTATTGACTACGCTATTAGAGCTGGTGCTCCATTAGAAGTAGTAGAAAACCTTCAGTCTATCGAAGATGAAGGCGAGATATATGAATCAATGGAAGAAATTTGGCCTGATTATCCAACAGACGAAGATTATCTTTGGAATGAGGATGAATATTAAAAAAATAAACCAAAGGAAAAAGTCTCATCACAGAGGCTTTTTTTTTGGTTCAAATACATATTAAATAATAAAGAAATACAATAAATCATGAGTTTCATAAACAGTATTATTAAAGTCTTTGTGGGTGATAAATCACAGAAAGATGTCAAAGCTTTACAACCTTACTTAAATAAAATTAAAACATTCGAAGCTCCCTTAATGAGTCTATCTAACGACGAATTGAGAGGAAGAACTGTTTATTTTAAAGACAAAATTAAAGAAGCCAGAGCTGACAAAGATGCTAAAATCACTTCGCTTAAAGCAGAAGTAGAAAACATCGAAGACATCGACAAAAGAGAAGACCTTTATGATGCTATTGATGCTCTTGAAAAAGAAGCTTACGAAATCTCTGAAAAAACTTTATTGGAAATTCTTCCGGAAGCGTTTTCTGTAGTAAAAGAAACAGCTCGTCGTTTCAAAGAAAACTCTTTTATTGAAGTTACCGCAACTCCAAAAGACCGTGAATTTTCTGCAACAAAACCATATATTACTATTGAAGGTGATAAATCGGTTTGGGCTAACAAATGGAATGCTGCCGGAAAAGATATCACTTGGGACATGATTCACTATGATGTTCAGTTAATTGGTGGTATGGTTTTGCACGAAGGTAAAGTTGCCGAAATGCAAACGGGTGAAGGTAAAACTTTAGTGGCTACTCTTCCACTTTACTTAAATGCTTTGACAGGAAACGGAGTTCACTTAGTAACGGTGAATGACTACTTAGCAAAACGTGATAGCACTTGGAAAGCACCTTTATTCGAATTCCATGGTTTATCTGTAGACTGTATCGATAACCACCAGCCAAGTACAGAACAAAGAAAAAAAGCATACGACGCCGATATCACTTACGGAACCAACAATGAGTTTGGTTTTGACTACTTAAGAGATAACATGGCACACTCTCCTAGCGATTTAGTACAGAGAAAACACAATTTTGCTATTGTCGACGAGGTTGATTCTGTATTAATTGATGATGCCAGAACACCGCTTATCATTTCTGGACCGGTTCCTCAGGGAGATCGTCATGAATTCAACGAATTGAAACCAAAAATTGAAAACTTAGTTGCCCAACAACGTCAGTTAGCGAATGGTTTCTTAGCTGAAGCTAAAAAATTAATCAAAGAAGGAAATACTAAAGATGGTGGTTTCTTATTATTAAGAGCTTACAGATCTTTACCTAAAAATAAAGCATTAATTAAATTTTTAAGTGAAGAAGGAATTAAACAATTACTTCAAAAAACTGAAAATCAATACATGCAGGATAACAATCGCGAAATGCATAAAGTTGACGAAGCTTTATATTTTGTGATTGAAGAAAAAAACAATCAGGTAGAATTAACAGACAATGGTATTAAATACCTTTCCGGAGATACTGATGCTGATTTCTTCGTTTTGCCAGACATCGGAACAGAAATCGCTGCGATTGAAAAACAAAAATTAGACAAAGACGCTGAAGCGGAAGCTAAAGAAAGATTATTCCAGGACTTTGGAGTAAAAAGCGAGCGTATCCACACTCTTACACAGCTTTTAAAAGCATATGCTTTATTCGAAAAAGATGTAGAGTATGTGATCATGGACAATAAAATTATGATTGTCGATGAGCAAACAGGTCGTATCATGGATGGTCGTCGTTATTCTGATGGTCTTCACCAAGCGATCGAAGCAAAAGAAAACGTAAAAATCGAAGCTGCTACACAAACATTTGCAACTGTTACATTACAGAACTATTTCAGAATGTACAGCAAATTAGGTGGTATGACTGGTACTGCTGTTACAGAAGCTGGCGAGTTATGGCAGATTTACAAACTGGACGTTGTTGAAATTCCAACTAACCGTGGAATTGCAAGAATTGACAAAGAAGATTATATCTACAAAACTACACGTGAAAAATTCAACGCTGTTATTGAAGATGTTACTGAATTATCACAAGCTGGAAGACCAGTATTGATTGGAACAACTTCTGTAGAGATTTCAGAATTATTAAGCCGTATGCTTAAAATGAGAGGAATCGCGCACAACGTATTGAATGCTAAAATGCACAAGCAAGAGGCACAAATCGTTGAAGAAGCTGGTAAAGCCGGAGTTGTAACCATTGCAACAAACATGGCTGGTCGTGGTACCGATATTAAATTATCTCCAGAAGTAAAAGCTGCGGGAGGTTTAGCAATCGTGGGTACAGAACGTCATGATTCTCGTCGTGTAGACAGACAGTTACGTGGTCGTTCTGGTCGTCAGGGAGATCCGGGAAGTTCTCAGTTCTATGTTTCTCTTGAAGATAACTTAATGCGTTTATTCGGTTCTGAAAGAGTAGCGAAAGTTATGGACAGAATGGGATTGAAAGAAGGTGAAGTTATTCAGCATTCTATGATGACTAAATCGATCGAACGTGCTCAGAAAAAAGTAGAAGAAAATAACTTTGGTGTTCGTAAACGTTTATTAGAATATGATGACGTAATGAACTCTCAACGTGAAGTAGTTTACAAACGTCGTCGTCACGCTTTATTTGGTGAGCGTTTGAAACTGGATATTGCCAATATGCTTTATGATACTTGCGAATTAATCGTTAGTAACAGTAAAGTGGCAAATGATTTCAAAGGATACGAATTTGATTTAATTCGTTATTTCGGAATTACATCTCCAATTTCTGAAGCAGATTTCTTAAAACTATCTGATATTGAAGTTACCGGAAAAGTGTATAAAGAAGCTTTAGCATTCTACACAGAAAAAACTGAAAGAAGCGCAAGAGAAGCTTTCCCAATCATTAAAGGAGTTTACGAGGAGCCTAATAACCATTTCGAAAGAATTGTAGTTCCATTTACAGACGGAATCAAAACTTTGAATGTAGTTACTGACTTAAAGAAAGCTTACGATAGCGAAGGCGCCCAGTTAATTGCTGATTTCGAGAAAAACATCACACTTTCTATTGTTGATGAAGCTTGGAAAAAACACTTACGTAAAATGGACGAATTGAAACAATCTGTTCAATTGGCTGTTCACGAACAAAAAGATCCATTGCTTATTTACAAATTAGAAGCTTTCAACTTGTTTAGAGGAATGCTGGACAACGTTAATAAAGAGGTAATTTCATTCTTATTTAAAGGTGACTTACCTGCTCAAAACGCTCCTGAAATCCACGAAGCAAGAGAAGTGGTTCGTCCAAAAGAAAATTTACAATTAAGTAAAGACGAAATTCCAAACAGCGAAAGCATCAACCGTGAAGCCGGAGAAACTCAACAGCGTCAGGTTACAGAAACTATCGTTAGAGATACACCAAAAATCAACAGAAATGACACTGTTACAGTTCAGGAAGTTGCTACTGGTAAAACAGAAACAATGAAATTCAAAAAAGCTGAAAGTTTATTAGCTGCCGGAACATGGGTTTTGGTTAATGAATAAAAGGTTTTAATCTTAAATATAAAATCCCCGATTACTAATGTAGTCGGGGATTTTTTTATACAGTTTTCTAACTACAATTCAATAAATTAAAAATCTTTTTCCTACATTTGATTTTAGAATTTTATTTTAAATCTGAGTTGAAAAAACGCATACAACCATATTTAACATTCGCATTAACGTTTTGCTTTAGTTATTTTTTCATACTAATGACTCAAATTACTTTTAAGTATATTCCATTTAAGAATGATGCCGCTTTTCTTCAAATCAAGCAAACAGAAGTAACAGAAATACCTTTTTATATAGTATTCTTTTACATTCATGTATATTCGGCCATCTTTGTTTTACTTTCCGGGTTTACTCAGTTTAATTCTTACTTATTAAAAAAATGGCCTCTCGTTCATAGAAACATTGGGAAATTATATGTTTTTACTGTGTTATTCCTGAGTGCTCCATCGGGTCTGTTTATTGGTGTTTTTGCAAATGGCGGATTATATTCTCAAATATCTTTTGTTTCGCTGTCTGTACTCTGGTTTTATTTTACACTAAAAGGTTTGCTAACCATTAAAAACAAAAACATCAAACTGCACAAAACTTTTATGTTAAGAAGTTTTGCCTTAACATTTTCTGCCATAACACTCCGTCTTTGGAAAGTTATTTTAGTATTTATTTTTCATCCTTCTCCCATGGATTTATATCAAATTATTGCCTGGATCGGATGGATTCCTAACTTATTAATTCTTGAATATTATCTTTATAACCAATCAAAAAAATGAAGAAACTTTGCTGTTTACTAATTGCTATTACATTCTTCTCTTGCAATAAAAAAGAGAAAAATAATGATGAGAATTTATCAAATAAAACACAAGAAAACGAACTAATGACTGAGCTTTATGGCTCATGGGTTGGAGATTTTGTAGCTGAAGATCAGGATCCTGACGGGAATGAAATGCCCGTTAATAAAATCAATATTTCTATCAAAAAAATAACTCATTCCGAAGTTACAGGAAGAAGTATTGTTGCCGGAAACAATAGACCTCTTAACGGCAGAATGACAAAAAAAGGAGATACGGTACGTTTTGTTCTTAATGAACCTGGAGATGATAAAAATGACGGCGTTTTTGAATTTGAAATAAAAGATGATACTCTTCTTGTTGGAACCTGGACTGCCAATAATCCGAATAAATCAGTACGAAAAAGGACTTTTTCTCTCACTAAAAAAGATTTTAGATACAATCCTTACGTTATGCTTCCTGAAGAAGACATGTATGTCGATTATCAAAATCCTAAAATAGAGAAAGTAGCTATGGTTGAAGAAGGAGACGAAGAAAATGAGAATAAAGAAGGAAACGAAATTGAATATGAAAATACTTCTTTATACAGGATAGCATCTGAAAGCATTATGAAACTTAATTCATCTACTCAAAAATTAACCGAATCCGATTTAAAAAACTTAAAAAAAATTGATTTAGAAATCCTTAGAAATACCATTTTTGCGAGACATGGACTTACTTTTAAAACAAAAACCGTTCGCCAGTTTTTTGACCAAGTAGAATGGTACATACCTGTTTCAAGCGATGTCAGCAAGGAATTAACACAAATAGAAAAAGAAAACATTACAATTCTAAAACGTTTCGAAAAATATGCAGAAGATAATTATGATTCTTTCGGAAGATAATTTTCCAGCATAAAAAATCCCCGACTATAATTAGTAATCGGGGATTTTTTTCTAAACATACAACTTAGTCTCTTAGAAACTTAGCATCTTAGAACCTTATCTCGGGTTATCCTGATAATATCTCTGTTCAATTCTTTTAATATCTTTAATAGAATTCTTTGCCCAAAGCAAACGTTTTACCAAAATTTCTTCATCAGTTAGTTTCCAGTTAATATCAGATCTTCTTAATCTATTAGTTAAGCTTTGGATGATAATTGCTGCAGAAACCGAAATATTTAAACTTTCTGTAAAACCAACCATTGGTATTTTTAGGAAACCATCAGCGTTATCCATAATTTCTTTTGACAATCCTTCTTTTTCAGTTCCAAAGAATAAAGCACTTGGTTTAGAAATATCGAAATCTTCCAGCATACAATCTTTTTCATGCGGAGTTGTTGCAATAATCTGATAACCTTTACCTTTCAAATCAGAAAGACATCCTGAAACGGAATCAAATCGATTGATATCAACCCATTTTTGTGCCCCTAATGCAATTTCTTTATCGATTCTTTTACCGAAACGTTGTTCGATTACATTCAATTCCTGAATTCCAAAAACTTCACAACTGCGCATTACAGCACTGGTATTATGCATTTGATAAACATCTTCAACAGCAACTGTAAAATGCTTTGTGCGGTTTTCCAGTACTTTTAAAAAATTACTTTTTCTGTTATCTGTTAATATATTTTCTAAGAATGCGAGGTAATCTAAATCAATCATTTTGTTTGTATTTGAGCGCAAAAATACATTA
This sequence comes from Flavobacterium notoginsengisoli, assembly GCF_042686225.1. Taxonomy (NCBI): domain Bacteria; kingdom Pseudomonadati; phylum Bacteroidota; class Flavobacteriia; order Flavobacteriales; family Flavobacteriaceae; genus Flavobacterium; species Flavobacterium notoginsengisoli. The sequence continues at coordinate 66,325 of NZ_JBHUOT010000004.1, read as the reverse complement.
GAATTAGACAAAATGAAAATTCATTTGTATTTTCAGAGTTCTACAGAATCCAGAAACATATTATTCAGTTTTTCATGCAATCGATTCAGTTTCAAAAAATCCACATTTAAAGCTTCTTCTTTAAAAGAATCTCCCGTAAAAACTGCACTTTCATCCTTAGAATGTCTTTTAAGTCTTTCAAACATTTTATCGCATTCCGTCTCTGAATAATTGATTTTTACAAAAGAGATAAATTTTTCTATAACGCCTTTCATCCCTTCATTATAATTAAGAAGCGTAACTTTTTCATCTATTTCGAAAAAATCCAGAAATCCCTTAAAATATTTTTCAAGAACTAAAGCCTGATATTGGTGCAAATGAGTTGACTGCATTTCCTGAATTTTAATTCCAAAAACAGCCGAAGGAATCAAACCCGGAACCATGTGCAAACCGGGTAATTTCTGATGTGATTTTAAAACTTCAACAGGATTTCTATAAAGTAAAGTAAATGGAATTTCCGGAAAAAGTTTTCTTAGATAAGAAACTTTAAAAATATGCCAGGCATCAAGTTTAAAAATCAGATTTTTTTGTTCCGGGAATCTCTTTTGTCCCAAAAATTTAAGAACTGCTTTTATAAGAACCGCTTTTATATCGGGACTAAAATAATCACTTCTTAAAATCTCATCAAAAATAGGAGCTTCTGAAATCATTATATTTTCTGATGAAGTTGCCAAAGATTGACTCAGCATTGTTGAACCGCATCTTGAAACATGAAAAACAAGCGCTTTTAAATCAACCGAAATCAATTCTGACGACCATTGTATTATATTTTCCGCTGAACTTACCGGTTTAAATTTTTTCGAATTATATTCATGGCTTTTACATTTTGCAATCGTTTCATCAAAAAAAGGATCTGTAATTTTCAGGTCTGACAGATAAACCCATTCAAAATAAACCTCATCATTTTTTTCGATTAATTTATACGGAATCCAGTTAAAAAGGGCATGATTATTATTTTCCATTATTTAATTATTTGGATTGAAGTTCTGCAATAATTCTAGCATTAGTTTCTGATGGATTTCTTGAAAGCTCAGCAATAATAAACTTTTTCTCTTCCTCTGTATACTCTTTTTTTACAACAGCCTGAACATCAAACCCCATTTCTGCAAATATTTTATCAGACCAGTCATTTCTGATACAATCAATGGTAAGATGAATTCGGGGCTCTAAACTTTTATTTTCTACACTATGAGGAAGCTGAAAATTGGCATACCAACACTCTCCCATTTTCATTGGAACCAATTTGTGATCAACATAAAAATAGACTTGTGAATTGGTTATAATAGGAACATGAATCCTAAAAAAACCATCTTCATAGGAAGTATCGTTATCGACATGCTCTTTTATCTCGCTGTTTGGGCCTAGACGAAGTAAACGAACAGCTTCTTTTTCGCACTGAAACCAATCCATAATTTCTTTAAAATAATGGCAACGATCAAGAAGCTTTGTATTTTTATATTCTTTGTTAGGGAAAGAATAAATATCATTTATCATTCCGGATTGTGATCGTAGAGAAACACTGGTCCAGTTTCCTTCATAACGATTGGTATTAAAATGCGGTGTCCACAATTCGCTTTCGCATAATGCAAGCTCTTGTTGTAATTTATCTATTGAAAAAGTAATGGGTAGTTGTATAGAAGAGGGGTTCATGATTTTATGTTTTTAATTATTGTAGTTCAGATAAATTATTTAGAATAAAATGATAGAGCTTTTGCGTAGAAACCGAAACCGTTTCAAAATCTGTCTTCAGAATTAAATCAGCATTATCAGGTTTCTCATATACATCACTTATTCCTGTAAATTTTCTAATTTTATTTATGTCGTTATCGGGTAATAATGCTTTTTTGTATAAACCTTTAGGATCTCTTTTAATCAAATTGTTAAGTGAACAATCTAAATAAACCGTTCTTACAAATTTATACTTCCCAATTTCATTGCGTAATTCCTGATAAGGATTTATTACCGACATTAAAACAATTACTTTAGATTTTATAAAATCCTGACTCACATTAAACAATCGTCTTACATTCTCACAACGATCCTCTTTAGAAAAACCTAAATCTTTGCAAATTGTTTTTCGATACACATCACCATCAACGATTTTTACCTGATATCCATTTTCTGTCAACAAAATGCTGACATTTTCTGCAAGAGTCGTTTTTCCTGAACCGGATAGTCCTGTAAATTGAATAAGAATCATTTGGGAAAATCTTTTTCTAAAAATAAATAATTAAAAAGGCATGCACAATAAGTATAAATACGCTTTATTCTCTCAAACAACTCATAATAAAACAGATAGAAAAGCTTTCATTTTTTATAAAGACTAATTTTAGAAATCACTATTTTTATCCATAAATTAAAATCAAAATGAAAAAGAAACTTGTAGTCTTGACCGGAGCAGGAATCAGTGCTGAAAGCGGTATCAAAACTTTTCGAGACAGTGATGGTTTATGGGAAGGACATGATGTAATGGAAGTTGCAACACCAGAAGGCTGGCACAAAAACCAGGAATTAGTTTTAGATTTTTACAACAAACGTCGTCAGCAGTTAAAAGAAGTCAATCCGAATTTAGGACATATTATTCTGGCTGAACTCGAAAAAGATTTTGATGTTTACGTTATTACTCAAAATGTTGACGATTTACACGAACGCGCCGGAAGTACAAAAGTGTTGCATTTACATGGAGAATTATTAAAAGTGAGAAGTGTTCGGGATAAAAATCTAATTTTAGACTGGACAGAAGATTTAAATACTGGAGATCTTGACACAAACGGACATCAATTAAGACCTCACATTGTTTGGTTTGGCGAAGAAGTTTCAGCATTGGAAGAAGCAATTGACATCACAGAAACTGCAGATTATTTTGCTGTAATTGGAACTTCGCTTCAAGTCTATCCTGCAGCAGGACTAACGTCTTATGTTCCAAGTACTACACCTATTTTTTATATTGACCCAAAACCAATTGCAATTCCGAATATCCGAAATAAAGTAGAAACGATTGCCAAATTCGCCTCCGAAGGAGTTGCTGATTTGAGAACACAATTAAATTCATTTTGAATGCACAAATGCGTGTTTTAATTAGCTGTAATCGCCAAATTCTGTTTATATTTGCAGCTTTCGAAAAACAACATAACAATGACTACTCTAAACGAATTGAATGCTATTTCTCCTATTGATGGAAGATATAGAAATAAAACTCAAAATTTAGCACCTTTTTTCTCTGAAGAAGCTTTAATAAAATATCGCGTTTTAGTTGAAGTGGAATACTTCATTGCTTTATGCCAAATTCCATTACCACAATTACAAGGTATTGACTCTAGCTTGTTTGAAAGCTTAAGAAATATCTATAAAAACTTTTCTACTGAAGATGCACTTTGGATCAAAGAAACAGAAAAAGTAACCAACCATGACGTAAAAGCGGTAGAATACTTTATCAAAGATGCTTTTGAAAAATTAGGTTTGTCTCAATACAAAGAGTTTATTCACTTCGGATTAACGTCTCAAGATATCAATAATACTGCTATTCCGCTTTCTACAAAAGAAGCGTTTGAGCAAGTGTATATGCCAACTTTAGTTGCTGTAATTGCCAAATTAAAAGAATTAAGTGTTGAATGGAAAGATATTCCAATGCTGGCACGTACACACGGACAACCAGCCTCTCCTACTCGTTTAGGAAAAGAGATTTTGGTTTTCGTGGAGCGTTTAGAAGAGCAGATGCGTTTGTTATTTAATGTTCCGTTTGCAGCTAAATTTGGTGGTGCAACAGGAAACTTTAATGCACATCATGTAGCGTATCCGCAAATTGACTGGAAACAATTTGGAAATAAATTTGTTGAAACAGATCTTGGCTTACAGCATTCTTTCCCAACAACACAAATTGAGCATTATGATCATTTTGCAGCGTTTTTTGATGCTTTAAAAAGAATCAATACTATTATTATAGACTTAGACCGTGACATTTGGACGTATGTGTCAATGGACTATTTCAAACAAAAAATCAAAGCTGGAGAAATTGGTTCTTCTGCAATGCCCCATAAAGTAAATCCAATTGACTTTGAAAACTCTGAAGGAAACTTAGGAATTGCAAACGCTATTTTTGAGCATCTTTCTGCAAAATTACCTATCTCAAGATTACAACGTGATTTAACAGACAGTACTGTTTTAAGAAACGTTGGTGTTCCGTTTGGACATACTATTATTGCTTTTGAAGCAACTCTAAAAGGTTTAAATAAATTACTTTTAAACGAAAGTAAATTTGCTGAAGATTTAGAAAGAAACTGGGCTGTTGTGGCTGAAGCAATTCAGACTATTTTACGCCGCGAAGCGTATCCAAACCCTTACGAAGCTTTAAAAGGCCTAACAAGAACAAATGAAGCTATTGATAAAAATGCAATTCATAATTTTATTGCAACTTTAGAAGTTTCTGACGCTGTTAGAGCAGAATTATTAGCGATAACTCCTAGTAATTACACAGGAATCTAAAGAAAATACCAAATATTTTGTCAAAAAAAGCTATCTTTATCGAGATAGCTTTTTTTATTTAATTCGGAGCTAAACCAGTATTACCTAGCCATTTATTCTTATAAAAGTGCAGTGGATTTCATTACAATGAAAAGCTGGATCAGCTCCTTAAAAAAATACCACGTTTTTATATGATTGCATTAAATGCCGCTGCCGAAAGTACACACCACTTACAACCTTTAATTAGTGATTTGGGATTAATCCTGATGACTGCCGGAATTGCCGTTCTACTATTTAAAAAAATGAAACAGCCTTTGGTTCTAGGCTACCTGATTGCAGGATTTTTAGCTGGAAACCATTTTGATTTTTTCCCTTCTATAACAGACATGAAAAGTGTTGAAGTTTGGGCAGAAATCGGGGTTATATTTTTACTTTTTAGTTTAGGACTCGAATTCAGCTTTAAGAAACTTATGAAGGTTGGAGGAACCTCTTCTGTTACCGCCATAACCCAAATTATGTTTATGACATTGATTGGTTATTGTGTCGGCCAATGGATGGGATGGGGAAAAATGGACAGTATTTTCCTTGGAGCGACACTTTCTATTTCGTCCACAACGATTATTATCAGGGCTTTTGATGAATTGGGAGTCAAAGGAAAAAAGTTCGTTGGAATCGTATTTGGAGCCTTAATTGTCGAAGATATTGTGGCCATTTTAATGCTCGTTTTATTATCAACAATTGCAGTAAGCGATCAGGTTTCGGGAGGCGAATTATTGCAGTCTGTTTTAAAATTAGTATTCTTTTTGATCATTTGGTTCTTAGGAGGAATTTTTATTATTCCAACGATTTTGAAAAAGGCCAAACATCTTTTGACGGATGAAATGCTCTTGATTATTTCATTAGCATTGTGTTTAATGATGGTAATTTTTGCAGCAAATGTTGGTTTTTCTCCCGCTTTAGGAGCTTTTATTATGGGCTCTATTATTGCCGAAACAACAATGGCAGAAAAAATAGAACATTTAATTCAGCCTGTAAAAGATTTATTTGGTGCTGTTTTCTTTGTATCTGTCGGAATGTTAATTAATCCTGATACCTTATTGACTTATGCACTTCCAGTTGGTTTAATTACCCTTATAACCATTTTCGGAAAAGCATTTAGTTCTTCTATAGGAGCCTTAATTTCTGGCCAGCCTTTGAAGCAATCTGTGCAGACCGGAATGAGTCTGGCACAAATTGGAGAATTCTCTTTTATTATTGCAACTCTTGGGATGACACTGAAAGTAACCAGTGATTTCTTGTATCCAATTATCGTAGCGGTATCCGCAATAACCACTTTTACAACTCCGTTTTTAATTAAGTATTCGGAAAGATTTGCTTTGTTCTTAGAATCAAAAATGCCGAAACGATGGGTTAAAAACATTAATCGATACAGTGTAAATGCTCAGGCAATTAAATCGGTAAGTACCTGGCAGATTGTATTGCGATCTTCAATTACTCAAATTATACTTCATACTATTATTATTACCGCAATTATTCTGTTGTCTTCTAAATTTGTTGCGCCTTTAGTAGCCGATACTAGATTTGGAAATACTTTAGCTGCTTTATTGACTTTAGTAATTATTGCGCCATTTTTATGGGCATTGTCGCTTCGTCGTGTCAAAGTAGAAGAAGTTGAAATCCTTTGGGAAGAACGCAAATACCGTGGGGCATTATTAATGCTTATTTTAATAAGAATGAGTCTCGGATTATTCTTTGTCGGCTTTTTATTGAATATCTTCTTCTCGCCTTTGGTTGCTTTTATAGCGCTTATTATCGCTATTGGAGCCTATCAAATTTTTCCTAAAAAATTAAATGAACAATATCATAAAATCGAAAATCACTTTTTGAAAAACCTCAACGATCGTGAAAACAAAAAGATTGATAGAAGATATGCTAATTTGATGCCGTGGGACGGTCACATGTCCTTTTTTGAAATTAAAAAAGAATCGAATCTTGTTGGAAAAACATTGCAGGAATTAAAGATCCGAGAATCATTAGGAATTAATATCGCTTACATCAAACGTGGCGAAGTAACCATTCCGATTCCGACAAAAAATGAGAGGTTATTCCCAGGAGACGAAATTTGTGTAATTGGTACCGATGCCCAAATTGTTGAATTTACAAAGTATCTAAATCAAAATGAAACTGAAGCCCCTGGAAAAGTAGAAGAAACAGATATTGTTTTGCGTCAGCTGGAAGTTTCCCAAGATGAATTTATTCAAAAAAGCATTGGCCAATTCAGAGCCAAAACCGACGGAATGGTTGTAGGTATTGAACGAAACGGAAATCGTATCCTAAATCCGGAATCCAGTTTAATCCTAGAAAAAAATGATATTCTTTGGGTTGTTGGAGATAAAAAGAGAATGAATGCTTTGTTAGCGGCCAAATAAAGATGCTAAGGTTCTAAGACGCTATCCCGATAGCTATCCGGACTAAGTTTTTCTAAAAAAGCGTTGAGATTTTTCATAAATTGAAAATCTCAACGCTTTTTTATTTTCTTTGTTTTCATAAAAACAAAAATGCTAAAACTCTAAGCAAAAAACGTAGAACCTTATCACTTAGTATCTCAGAACCTCAAAAACTATTTATTCGGCTGCGGTGTCAAACGCAAATAAGGTTTTATTGGTGTATGTCCTTTTGGGAATTTTGCCGGAATATCGCTGTCCGGAATTGCCGGTGCGATAACTACATCTTCTCCATCTTTCCAGTTTGCAGGAGTAGCAACGCTATAATTTGCTGTCAATTGCAAGCTATCAATAACACGAAGTAATTCATCAAAATTTCTTCCTGTTGAAGCTGGATAGGTCAAAGTTAATTTGATTTTTTTATCAGGTCCAATCACAAAAACAGAACGAACTGTAAATTTGTCACTTGCATTTGGATGAAGCATATCATATAAATTCGCTACTTTTTTATCTTCATCTGCAATAATTGGAAAATTAACTTCTGTATTTTGAGTTTCGTTAATGTCTTTAATCCATTCTTTGTGCGAATCTAAACCATCTACACTCAAAGCAATAACTTTTGTATTTCTTTTAGTAAATTCAGGAACATAATTCGCTACAGTTCCCAATTCAGTTGTACAAACAGGAGTAAAATCTGCTGGATGCGAAAATAAAACACCCCAGGAATCTCCTAACCATTCATGAAAATTGATTGGTCCCTGCGTGGTTTGTGCGCTGAAATCCGGTGCTATATCGCCTAATCTTAATGTTGACATAATTTATCTTTTTTAGTTCCTCTAAAATTAACTAAAAAATACATTTAGAAAACATTCAAAAGGTAAAAAAAAGTTAAAATTCTACCTTATCTATCTAATTACTATTTTGAACTAAATAAAACTTAGTATGAAGTACCAAACAGCAAGGGTTATGAAAGAAATCGGAATTCCGAAACCAATCATCATGCTGCTTAATTTTGGTTTTAATCCGTAAGTCGAAGCCAGAATCGCTCCTGTAATCATTGGAGCCATTGCCGTTTCCATCAAAGTAATTTTTATAGCTTCGGAACGCTGATTAAAAATAAAAACATAGAGCACAAAAATCACAAACGGAACTAAAATCAGCTTGAAGAAAAGTCCCAGTCTTAAAAATTTCCAATGCTGGCTTTTTCGATCAAAAGTCAATTGCAAACCAACAGAAAGTAGTGCTAACGGCGTTACTAAACTTCCAATTTTAAGTAAAATACCCTGAATATTTTCATGTAAATCATAATTCAAAACATTGAAAATACAAGCCAAAACAAACATCAAAAACGGTGGAAACGTAATAATCTTCTTGAAAATCCCTAAAAAGTTCGGACTTCCTTTAGAATAAAAAGCTGCCGTAAAAACACCAAGCGTAGAAACCACTACAAAAGTTCCCGGCTGATCTACTAAGACTGCCGTTTCTAATCCCTTTTTTCCAAACAAAGCTTCAATTATCGGATAACCTAAAAAGGAACTGTTGCTCAATCCAGCTGTTAAAATCAGACAGCCAATTAATTTATTAGACCAGCCTTTTTTTCTTCCTAAAATATGAAAAAACAGAAAAGCTAAAATATAAGTAATCCAGCCTGCTCCTATTGGAAATAACAATTCATTACTCCATTTTATTTTTGGAATGTGATACAAAGTAATTGCAGGAAGACAGAAATAAATAACAATTTTATTTAATATCTTATAGATATGAGTCGGAAATTGTTTTACTCTTTGTAAAACTAAACCCAATGAAAGGAAGAAGAATATTAATATAAAGTTGTTCATATCTGTAGTTCATCACAAAAATAAGTATTTATAGTTTAGTGATTAATGAAAAGTAAGAAGTAATTAGCTTTTTATGAGAATAGTAACTACTGTTTTTCTTTTGTTAAACCTATAACATTCCACAAGAAAACATTCAATATCAAATAATTAAAAATCACTTTTTACATTTTACTAAACTCCTTTTACCAAAAAATAGTTAAATTAGTATTTTGTGTTACAAAAAAGCATAAATTTGTAACATATTTTATTACAGTATGATTTCAGGTAAATTTGCCATAACGATTCACATTCTCACTTTACTCAATAAATTCCCTAATGATTATTTGTCATCGGAGTTTATTGCAGGAAGCATGAACGTAAATCCTGTTTTGGTTCGAAAAGAAATTGCCAATCTAAAAGCACATCATATTGTAGAAAGTAAAGAAGGAAAAAATGGCGGAACAAAATTGGCCGTAAATGCTTCCGAATTAACATTAAAAGAAATATTCGAAATGACTTTTGAAACCATTGGTTTAGGTTTCGCTAAAAATCAGCCGAATCCTGATTGCCCCGTAGGAAAGAAAATCAATCAGAATCTGGAAGCTCTGTATAGCGAAATGAATGAAAAAGTAAGTGCGCAATTGCAGAATATCTCTTTGGAAGATTTTTCGAATCAATTTTAAAACTATTTTTTTGACCAAAACTGTAACATTTTTTATTACTAAATAAATTTATATATTATGAAAATCGCAATCATTGGAGCAACAGGATTTGTTGGCTCAGCTATTTTAAACGAATTAGCAGACAGAAAACATGAAATTACTGCTATTGCAAGAACTCCAAAAGACACTTCAAATGCTACTTGGGTAGCTGCGGATATTTTTAATGTTGAGGCGCTGGCAGAAATCTTAAAAGGTCATGATGCTATTGTCAACGCTTACAACCCAGGTTGGACGAACCCAAATATTTACGATGACTTTTTGGCCGGATCTAAAGCTATTCAGGAAGCGGTTAAAAAATCAGGTGTAAAACGTTTTATTACTATTGGCGGTGCCGGAAGTTTATTTGTCGCTCCGGATTTACAAGCTGTTGACACTCCGGATTTCCCTAAAGAAATTTATCCAGGTGCAAATGCTGCAAGACATTATTTAAATATCATTAAAGAAGAAAAAGATCTGGATTGGGCATTCTTTAGTCCCGCTTTCGAAATGCACGCCGGAACTAAAACAGGAAGAACCGGAAAATATCGTCTAGGTTTAGAAAATCCAGTTTTCAATGAGGAGCAAAGAAGCATTTTATCTGTAGAAGATTTAGCTGTTGTAATTGCTGATGAAGTAGAAACTCCAAAACACCACCAAGTTAGATTTACAGCGGGATATTAATTTTCTTTAAAGATACTAAGGGTCTAAGATTCTGAGATACGAAGTTTTTTACTCTCTGGTTTATCTAATGCATATTTTAACAAAAAACAGTTTCTGAGGCAGATTTCTGCTTTTGAAACTGTTTTTGTTTTCTGTACTTTTACATTTCTAAAAAGTGTATTTTGTCAAATTTGAATAAACAAGCTGGAAGCATCTCTGAAAAACCTGGGATTTCATCTCCCGAAATCACCAATATTTCGGCTATTAATCAAATTAAAAACAAACGCAGACAACAGCCTACATCAGAAGAATTAATTAATGGCATTTTAGACGGAAACAAAACTTCTTTAAGCCGTGCGATTACTTTAGTCGAAAGTACTAATCCTGATCATTTTGAAAAAGCCAATAAAGTTGTTCAGGGCTGTTTAGCTCACGCCAATAAATCAATCCGTATCGGAATTACCGGTGTTCCCGGCGTTGGAAAAAGTACTTTTATAGAGGCTTTTGGCAAACATCTCACACAATTAGGCAAAAAAGTGGCTGTTTTGGCAGTTGATCCAAGCAGTTCTCTTTCGCACGGAAGTATTTTAGGAGATAAAACCCGAATGGAAGAATTGGTTAAAGATGAAAATGCTTTTATAAGACCAAGTGCTTCCGGGGAGACTTTAGGCGGTGTGGCACGTAAAACAAGAGAAACTATTATTCTCTGTGAAGCCGCAGGTTTTGATACTATTATTATCGAAACGGTTGGCGTTGGTCAAAGCGAAACTGCCGTTCACAGCATGGTGGATTTCTTTTTACTTTTAAAGATTTCCGGCGCTGGCGATGAACTGCAGGGCATTAAACGCGGTATTATGGAAATGGCAGACGCCATTGTAATCAATAAAGCGGATGGAGACAATATCAAAAAAGCAAATCAAGCAAAAGTAGATTTCAATAGGGCTCTGCATTTATTTCCTCCCAAAAAATCAAACTGGGAGCCAAAAGTAACAACTTGCAGTTCCATTACTAAAGAAGGTATTTCTGAAATTTGGAATACTATTTCAGATTATTTTGAAATAACAAAAGAAGCGGGATTTTTTGAAGAAAAAAGAAATGACCAAAATCATTTCTGGATGATGGAAACTATCAACGAACAATTGAAGCAAAATTTCTACAATCAGCCTGAGATTATTTCCCTTTTAGAAGAAAACAAAAAAGCAGTACAAAACAATGAAATCTCACCTTTTGCAGCTGCTGCTAGTTTATTAAAATTTTATTTTAATAAAGGGACAAAGTAACAAAGGTTCAAAGGGACAGAGTTTTAAACCTTTGTCCCTTTGTAACTCTGAGCCTTTGAACCTTTATTTAGCTCTAAGTTTATATTTACTTTCCTTATATAAATTTCCAGCTGTAATTACATGAGCCAAAGCATCTTTTGCTAATTCTTCATTTAATTTAACTGGAATTAAAGTCGTATCGTTTTTAACTTCAAACTGCAATGGTTTCAAATTGGGCTGCATGATTACAACCTGATTTTCGACTCTGAATGCATTGATATCATTAAACTGCATTATCGCCCTTCCCTGCACTTTTGAATCCAATTTGCTTAAGTTTCGTCCCACCATCGGAGTCTCAAAAGGAATTCCTAAATATGCTAATAATGTAGGCGGAATATCAATTTGACTTGCTAATCTATCGTACACTGCATTCTTTGGAACTCCAGGCCCCATAATAAATGCCGGAATATGAAATTTATTTATTGGTACTAAATTCTTTCCGTATGTTCTGGTATTGTGATCGGCAATTACAATAAAAATAGTGTTTTTAAAATAAGCTTCTTTTTTAGCCAATTCGAAGAATTTCCCAATAGAGAAATCAGCATATTTCATAGCATTATTTACCGTTGCCGGTTTTTTATCATAAAGTTTAATTCTTCCCGCCGGATATTCAAATGGTTCGTGATTAGAAGTAGAGAACATCAAAGAGAAAAACGGCTTATCCCCTTTAGATTTAAAATACTGATTGGCTTTGGTTACTAAATCTTCATCAGAATAACCCCAAGTGCCTTTGAAAGCATATTTATTTCCGTCTGACTCAAAATCAGTTTGGTCTACAATATCCTGAAATCCATTTCCGTTGAAAAAGGACGCCATATTATCAAAATTTGCCATTCCGCCATAAATAAAACTGGTATCATAACCTTTTTGTTTTAAAGCATCAGCCAATGTAAAAAAACCCTGTTGTGAATTTCCTAATCTGACAACACTTTCGGAAGGTGAAGGCAAAAATCCTGTTACAACCGCTTCGATTCCACGAACACTTCTGGTTCCTGTACAATATAAATTGGTAAATAATGTACCCTCTTTAGATAATTTATCAAACTCTGGCGTTAATGGTTTTCCTCCTAAAATTCCAACATATTCTGCTCCCAAACTTTCCTGTAGAAATATTACCAGATTATAAGGTTTTTTGATCACAGAATCCGGCTGCTGAACATGTAAAAACGGAATTTCCGCATCTGTAAAATCATTTGGTCCGGCAATCATGTATTTTTTTACACGGGCAATTGCCTCTGCTTCATCCATTTTACCATACATCTTTGTGTTTCCTTCATTCTTAATTGAATAAGCCGCAAAGGCAACGGTGTAAAATGAATTCAAGCCAAGAGTATTCGTCAATTGATCTGTAGAAAAAACAGCATTGCTGGCATTAATCGGACGTTTTGAAGTCAGACTGGAACGAGCTCCAAAAAATAACAGAAAAGCGACTAACGGAAATACCATTAATTTAAACTTAAAATCTGAATTTACTGTATGAAATAATTTTTTCCCTTTTTTGAAAGCAAAATAAAGTACCACTCCTAAAATAAAAAATGTTAAAATGATAGAGGTCAGATAACTTTTTAAAAGCATCCCTACCACTTCCTTGGGATAAATCAGATAATCCAGGAAAATCTTATTCGGACGTGTATCGTATTGTTTAATAAAATCAGGTGAAGCTAATTCTACAAATAGAATTAAAAACAAAAATAAGAAACTGTAAATAACCAGAAACTTATTGGTGAATTTCAACCATTTATTTGGTAAAAAAGTAATTAATAAAGCCGGCAGGAATGATAAATAACAAAGCAATATCAAATCCATTCGAAGTCCGATTGGAAAAATATACCAGAAATCGGGAGTCTGTTCTACTCTTTCTTTAAAAAGGAAAAATAAAAACAGACGGCTCAAAGTGGTAATCAATAAACCGATTAATATGAAATTGAAAATCGGTTTTAAAAAACTTAATTTTTTCATTAGATAATAAAATAAGAACGTAAAAAAGTAAAAAGTAAAAGCACTAAACAGGCATTTTACTCTTCGTAACGGTTTATTTCTCTGTCATAAAACTCATTGGCTTTCTCGATAAGGCCTTCCATTTCAGCATTTAATTCTGCTTCGTCAAGATCTTCAGCTTCTTCCAGAAATTCAACCTCATCATCTTTCAAATTGATGATAAATCTTGGATAGTCAAGGTGAATGATAAAAATGTCATCCGGAAAGTCTGTATTGTCTCCAAGTAAAAATTTAGGTAATTCCATATTTATTATTTTTTATTAATGGTTATTTTTTTGGCGTAGATTCTAGCAGCTTTTCAGAGTTATTGCAAATCCTATTAATCCTTATAATCTACGTCTTATTTTTTTCAAATTTAGTTATTTGAAACCGAATTTGTAATTAATTTCTTAGTCAGATAATTAAAGCGTAAATATAGCATTACTGCAGCTGCAGTTAAACCTGCCAAAAGTCCAATCCAGACTCCTTGTGCTTTCAATTCAGTATGTTCTCCTAAATAGTAGGAAATCGGAAAACCAATTACCCAATACGCTACAAAAGTAATATACATCGGAATTTTAACATCCTGTAATCCTCTTAATGCTCCCAAAACTACAACCTGAATTCCATCTGAAATTTGAAAAACTGCCGCTATCAATAATAATTTAGAAGCAATTGCAATTACTTCTGTATTGTCTGTAAGCTGAATCGTGTTTTCCATATTTAGAAAAATATGCGGCAAAACAGTATGAAAAGCAATAAAGATCAAAGCAAAGAAAACTTCCAAAACAATAGCCAACAGGAAAATAGATCTCGCCACAACCAGAAGTTTTTTATAATCGGTTAAACCTCTCTGATTACTTACACGAATCATCGAAGTAATGCTTAATCCCATCGCAAACATAAAAGTAAGCGAAGCCAGACTCAGCGCAATCTGATTTGCTGCCTGACTTGTTTTTCCAATATTTCCGCAAAGCCAGATCGAAGCGGTAAACAAAACCACTTCAAAAAGCATTTGCATCGCCGAAGGAAAACCAATGCTGATAATTTTTTTTATCGTTGCTTTTTTAATTTCCTCAAAACTAAAACCTTTAAAAAAACGCTTTAAATCTTCTCTTCGCGAAAGCATAATATGCATAAACATGACCAAAAAGATTCTCGAAATCACGGTACCAAGTGCTGCACCGATAATTCCCATTTTTGGAAAAATCCAGATTCCGTAAATCAAAACATAATTAATTCCAACGTGCAATACATTGGCCATTACCATTGCATACATCGAATATTTGGTTAATGACATTCCATCTGCAAATTGTTTATATCCCTGATACATTACTAATGGAATCAACGAAAAAGCAACCCATCCTAAATACGGTTTTGCTAAAACAATAACATCTTCTGGCTGTTTTAGCAATTCCATGATTGGTTTTGCACACATAATGACACTAAAAAGTATCAAACCGAGAATAGTACATAAAAACAAACCATGATGAAATGCCGAACGGATTTTATTGTCGTTTTTCTCCGCATCTCCTTCAGCTACAATTGGTGTTATTGCTGTCGAGAAACCAATTCCGAGAGACATAGCAATAAAAATCATGCTGTTTCCCAACGAAACCGCGGCCAACTCTGTACTTCCAATTTTACCCACCATAATGTTATCGACAATACCAATTAAGGTATGCCCGACCATTCCTAAAATAACAGGATAAGCCAGTCTTAAATTATACGAAAACTCTTTAGTGTATTGCTTTAAATTCACTTGTAATCAATTTTAGTCGGCAAAGATAATCAGAAGCTCGGAATTCTGTCCTATTAATAATATTATATACCGATTTTAAGCAAAAAATAAGACGAACTCAATATTATATAAAGATTTTTAAAAATTGTATAACAATCTCCCAATACCTCCGTTTTACTTTTACATTATTAATAATTCAAAAATATAAGCCATGAAAAAATTACAGATTATTTGCCTAGCTGCTTTTGCATTTTTATTTTCTAACAACACTTTCGCTCAGGACACAGAAGCAACAAATTACGATCAGGGATTTAGATTAGGTTTTGGAGTAAACGGAGGACTTCCAACCGATGGCGATTACGATTGGGCTCTTGGTGGAGACGTTCGCTTACAATACGATCTTTCTAAAAAAACATCATTAACCTTAACTACAGGATTTACAAATTTATTTAACAGCGATAAAGATGCCGCTGGAAATGACATAAAAGATCTAGGATTTATTCCGGCTAAAGCAGGTTTTAAAGCTTTCGTTTTAAAAGATCAATTTTATGTTTTAGGAGAAGTTGGTGCTGGTTTTGCAGTAACTAACGGTTATAACAACACTACTTTTTTATGGGCGCCAGGAATTGGATATGCTAATAAATACATTGATTTAAGTGTTCGTTACGAAGATTATCACGATTTTAGAACCAATCAGGTAGCACTGCGTGTTGCTTATGGTTTTAAACTATAAAAAATAGGTTTAATTTATTATTTTGTTTTTGGTAAAAATCCGACAGCTCGCATAGTCTGTCGGATTTTTTTATTTAAATACAAATTTAATTTTTTAAAGAATAAACCCGACAGGTTTTTTAAACCTGTCGGGTTGCATAAATTATCTAATGGACAAATTATCTCAATTATCAAATTAGTTACTTCTCTCCCAACTCTTTTTTGTATAATTCGATATGCAGTTTTGTTTTTTCGTCCAATTCAGGCTCTTTAATATCAGTATGTTTTTTCATTTCTTCCCAAATAATTTTTGCTACGATATAACGTGACATTTCTTTATCATCTGCAGGAACTACATACCAAGGCGCATGCGAAGTCGACGTTTTATTAATGGCTTCTTCGTAATACTTCATATATTCATCCCAGTAACCACGTTCTTTTAAATCGCCCGGCGAAAACTTCCAATTGTGTTTTTCTTCTTCCAAACGTCTAAGCAGTCGCTGGCGTTGTTCTTCTTTACTCAAATGCAGAAAAAACTTCATCACAATGGTTCCGTTTTGGGCAATATGCTTCTCAAAATTATTGATTTGCTTGATTCGTTCTTCCCAAAATTCATCTGTAATATCATCTACAGAATTGATATCCGGTAAATTCTCAGACAAAATATATTCAGGATGCACTCGTGTTACCAAAACATTCTCATAATGTGTTCTGTTAAAAATCGCAAACTTGCCTTTTTCCGGCAAAGCAATATAATGACGCCATAAATAATCATGTTCCAATTCGCTCGAATTTGGTGTTTTAAAACTATGAACCACCACACCGCGCGGATTAAATTCTTTAAAAACTTCTCGAATTAAACTGTCTTTTCCCGAAGTGTCCATTCCCTGAAGGCAAATCAAAACCGCATATTTATTGTGCGCATACATGACATCCTGCAAATCGCTCAATTTCGCCTGAACCTTATCGAGTTTTTCTTCTTTTTCATCATCGTCCGCATCCACTTTTAATAAAGTCGGAAGTTTGCTTAACTTGATTTTATCTGTAACTTTAAAATCTTTCGGGTCTATTGATTTCATATTTTCAAATTTTGTATTATAAATATAGTAATTTTACGAAGCATATTCCTGCTATTCATTGCAATACTTTTCAATAAACTGCTTTTTTCCAAAGCCATAACAAGAGCTTCCGTTGGTCGCTTTGTTCTGTCAGGAAAAAAATGCAATTTCTTTTCAAAGTATTTCCATTGCTATCAGGGCTAGGCATTGGTTTTTAAAAGAACAATTCAAATATTTCAAAATTCATAATGCCAAAACGAATTCTTTTTTTATTTCTGCTTTTTACTATATATATCGTAAATGCACAAACAAATAGCAAAGCAACAATTGATCAATTAGTTTCTAATTATATAAAAGAACTTCAATCTAGAAAAATAGATACAATTTGCGTTTATGAAAGTTATTGTGTTGGTTCCATAATGACTTATGACGAGCCTTTAGTTGGTAATAAAGAAACTTGCATAGACGATTTGACCAACGAACCTGCTTATTTATTCTGGAAAGAAAAGGGAAAAACTTTTTTGACTAAAATTAATTACTGCTGGGAATTTTCTACTGTTAATATTCCTAAAGATGATTTTTGGCAAATTTATTTTTCAAATGACAAAACTATTAAAGAAGAAATAATCAAGCCTTATGAATATGAAACTTATGAAAACTCCAAAAAAGTAAGATACAGAAAGTTAGTCGACCATTCATGTCATCATAATTTTAGATTATTACTAAAAGGTAAAATAATTGAGAAACGTTTTGATGATTTTGCTCTTCAGAAAAAAGATCAATATTCTCAAGAATCAAATATTAATTACGAACACAATATCAACTTAAAAAGTAAACTAATCGTTGATATTCTTGAAAAAATAACTTCAGAAGCAGAAAAAAACAATACATTTAAAAAGATAAAGTCACGTTAAAAAAAAGACTTCAAAACAACAATTCATGGAAAAATTCACCTTAGAAATCTTATTTCAAATCATAGGAATCGGTTCAGCATCAGGATTATTTTACAACAACGACGCACTTTACGTAATTGGCGACAACAGCGGATTTCTTTACGAATACAATATGCAGAATCAGCAATTGAATCAGCATGCTTTAATTGATAATCCAACGCAGAATATCCCAAAAAACCTAAAACCTGATTTTGAATCACTCACTCATCATAACGACACACTTTATGTTTTTGGTTCCGGTTCAACCGAAAACCGAAATAAAATGATTGAGTTTGACCTTAAAAACAAAACCGTTTTGCAGCAAAACAATCTGGTCGATTTATATGCTTTAATGCAAAGTTTCAGCGAAATAAAACCGGAAGATTTTAATTTAGAAGGTTCTATTTTTGACGGCGAAAACTGGTATTTATTCAATCGTGGAAACGGAGTTTCAAACAAAAACACCATTTTTACCATTCATGCCAAAAAGTTGGACGAAGAATTAGCATTAATTGCTGTCAATTACAAATTGCCAAAAATAAAAGGTGTCCGTTCCAGTTTTACAGATGCTATTTTAGTCGAAGATAAAATCTATTTCCTATCAACAGCCGAAGACACCAAATCGACTTATGATGACGGTGAAATCTTAGGAAGTTTCATTGGCAGAATAGATGCTAAAACCATGAAAATCGATTTTACTCAAAAAATTACTTCAACCAATAAATTTGAAGGTCTGACTTTCTACAAAAAAGAAAACAACAAAATCGAGTTTTTACTTTGTGAAGATAATGATACAGAGCTTTTAGAAACTAAGATTTATAAATTGACTTTGCCAATTAAATAAAACTTTGTGAACCTCTGTGAAAAGATTATTCCACAAAGATTCGCAAAGATTTTCGCAGAGAAACACAAAGCTTGCGATTACAATATAACGTAGAGACGCACCGCAGTGCGTCTACGCAAAGAATGTCAAAATACAATTTGTAAAATTATTGCGGATTCACTAACGTTAGACGCACTGCAGTGCATCTCTACAATAGAAAACCTTTGTAACTTTTTTTCTTTGCAACTTTGAACCTTTAAAAAAAACTTTTTTTTAACCCGTCCCAACCTTTTCATCTTTTTTTCTCTCTATATAAGAAAGACAACAATTGTGATAAACGAAACTCAAATAGCAAACTGTAAAAAAATGCACCGCGATGCACAGCGTCAGGTGTACGAATACATGGCGCCTAAGTTGTACCGCCTCTGCAAAAGATATTTAAAAAAGGAAGAAGAAATTGAAGAAGCCCTTGCCGATGCTTTCTTTACCATTTTTACCAAACTGGATCAGTTAAAAGAAGCTTATGCTTTTGAAGCCTGGGCAAGAAGAATAACTGTAAACCATTGTTTGGCGACGATTCGAAAAGAAACCAACTTCAACATGTATCTGGACGATGTAAAACTACTTTCGCAGCCTTCTGTCGATGAACTCAATACATTAGAAGAAGAAGATTTACTTAATTTATTAAACCATATTCCTGATGGCTGTAAAACTG
Source organism: Flavobacterium notoginsengisoli (assembly GCF_042686225.1). Taxonomy (NCBI): domain Bacteria; kingdom Pseudomonadati; phylum Bacteroidota; class Flavobacteriia; order Flavobacteriales; family Flavobacteriaceae; genus Flavobacterium; species Flavobacterium notoginsengisoli. Next base: position 46,927 of record NZ_JBHUOT010000004.1, on the reverse strand, counting down.
TGTTTAACCTTTTTGTTATTGAAGGTTATGCTCACAAAGAAATAGCCGAAATGCTGAAGATCTCCGAAGGCACCTCGAAATCACAATTGAATGCCGCTAAGACCAAACTGAAAGAACTGGTTAATAAACTGTATTATCAAAAAGCAAAATAGTCATGGACAATCAAGATAAATTATTCGATAAAATAAAAGAAGCTTCGCAAAATGCCGAGTTTCAAGACTTTCCGGGAATGGAAAAAGTCTGGTCGCGCGTTGAAGATAAACTGGACAAAAAAGAAGATAAAAAAACAATCGCATTATGGAAAAAAATTGCTGTTGCGGCTTCTCTTCTTTTATTGATTTCTTTGGGTTCTCAATTTTTACATATAAATAAAGAGGATGTAAACGAAACTCCAAAAGTCGTAATTCAGGAATCGGAAAAAAACGAATCTCAAAAACCTCTTTTAGATCAAAAAAATACAATTCCTTCTTCTGATTCAGAAATTGTTTCTAACGAAGAAGCGGTTAAAATTTTAGAGAATCAAACCAAAAAGAAAGAAACAGTTGCTATTCAGGAAACACATGTGGTTCCAAATGCGATTATTACTCCGCCAGTTGTAAGCGAAAGAGCCAATTATGAGGCAATAATGACTGCACCATCTCCAATACGCGCAGAGGAAGAAGCGAAAGAAGAAGAAAATGTACTGGCAAAATCGAAAGCAAGAACAGAGCCAAGTATGGGGTATTCAAAAAAAGCAACACAAGAAACATTTAGCGAGCCTTCTTCATTAAAATTATCTCAATCTCCTCGAAAAAGTACTCCATTAGTAGTTCTTAATGGAAATGCAATGGCGCATAGTGATGATGCTAAAAAAGACAAAATGATACAGAATGAGCTTCCAAATCTCAATCCGGAAAATGTAGATTCGCTGGTAGTTTTGGACGAACCATTATACATCATCGATGGAATTTATTATTCTGAAAATGATTTGTTTGGAAAAAATCCAACGAGTCCTTATGCGCCTTTAGACAAACAAGACATTAAAACCATAACTATTTTACAAGACCTTGAAGCTACCGAAAAATATGGCGAAAAAGGCAAAAAAGGAGTTGTTATAATCACTACAAAAAACGGAAAACCAGCTCCTAAAAAATAATCTAAGCTTTGTCAAAGTCTGCAGCTTTGACAAAGCAAAATCAAACATTCATTCTTAAAAACTTATTATCATGAAAAGTCTAAAACTTATTTCATCAGCCATTGCTATGCTTATATGTTTCGTAAGCATGGCACAAGAAAGAACTATTACCGGAATTGTTTCAGATGAAACACGTCAGCCACTTCCAGGGGTAAACATTTACAATCAGACATCTAAATCAAATGCGACAACCAATTTTGATGGCCAATACAGCATTAAAGCCAAAACAGGAGACATGCTGGTTTTCAGCTTTATTGGATATCAGAACCAAAGTCAAAAAGTTCAAAATTCTAATACAATTAATATAAAGCTACTTCCGGATAATCAGACTTTAAATGAAGTCGTAGTAGTTGGCTACGGCACGAGTAGTTCGGAATACGAAGATCGCAGTTATGCACGTGCCGAAAGACGAAAAGAAAAAAGAGAGGCTACAAAAGCCCTTCAGGGAAAAGCGGCAGGAATTCAAGTTCAAAATAGCGTTGGGTATCTTTCGAGTCCAAGTCCAACTGTAGCTATTCGCGGAATTGCAACTGTTTCTCCAAAAAACGAACCTTTGTATATTATTGACGGAGTTCCTGCAAAAGCCAATCAAATGGCAAAAATTAATCCGAATGATATTGATAATGTTTCCGTTTTAAAAGATCTGGCCGCAACTTCGATTTATGGAAGTAAAGCTTCAAATGGTGTTGTAGTAATTTCAACCAAAAATGAAATCTATAAAAACCTTTCAGAAAAAGAATTAGATAAAAAATTAAACATTATAACAATTCCTACTGAACCAACTCAGGAAGATTATGATTCTTTTGTAGAAAATGCTTTCGAAAGTCCAAAAACAGCGCCACTTTCTACTTTTTCTATCGATGTTGATAATGCTTCTTATACCAATATCAGACGTTTTTTAAATAATGGACAACAAGTTCCAAAAGATGCAGTGCGTGTAGAAGAAATGGTTAACTTTTTCAAATACACTTATCCGCAGCCAAAAAATGAACATCCGTTTTCGATCAATACAGAAGTGAGCGATTCGCCCTGGAATGCAAACAATAAAATCTTAAAAATTGGTTTGCAGGGAAAAAATATCCCTACTGAAGATTTACCAGCATCAAATCTTGTTTTCTTAATTGATGTTTCGGGATCAATGAGCGACATGAACAAATTGCCTTTATTGAAAAAGTCTTTAAAAATATTGGTAAATGAATTGCGTTCAAAAGATAAAGTGGCCATTGTAGTTTATGCTGGCGCAGCAGGAATGGTTTTACCACCAACTTCCGGAGACGAGAAAAAAACAATTATCAATGCTTTGGATAAATTACAATCTGGCGGAAGTACTGCCGGAGGCGCCGGAATTGAACTGGCTTATAAAACTGCTACAGAAAATTTCATTAAAGGCGGAAACAATCGTGTAATCTTAGCAACTGACGGTGATTTTAATGTTGGAAGCACTTCTAATTCTGACATGGAAAAATTGATTGAAGAAAAAAGAAAAACTGGTGTTTTCCTGACTTGTTTAGGCTACGGAATGGGCAATTACAAAGACAGCAAAATGGGAATCCTTGCTGATAAAGGAAACGGAAATTACGCTTATATCGACAACATTCAGGAAGCCAATCGCTTTTTAGGAAAAGAATTTAAAGGTTCGATGTTTGCTATCGCGAAAGACGTAAAAATCCAGATCGAATTCAATCCAAAACAAGTACAATCGTATCGTTTGATTGGTTATGAAAACAGAAAATTGCGTCCGGAAGATTTCAAAAATGATGCGATTGATGCCGGAGAATTAGGAAGCAATCATACTGTAACAGCTTTATATGAAATTATTCCGGTTGGTGTAAAAAGTAATTATCTAACGGCGCAGCCAGATGATTTAAAATACACCAAAACCGAAACCAATTTGAATAATTACAGTAATGAATTAGCAACAATAAAATTCCGCTACAAAAAACCTGACGGTGAGAAAAGCATCGAAATGGTTCAGGTAATTGAAAACAAATCGGTTGCTTTGGAAAAAGCGAGTGATGATATGAAATTTAGCTCTGCCGTAGCCTGGTTTGGACTAAAATTAAGAGATTCAAAATTAATTGCCGACAAATCTTCTGAAGGAATTGTAAAACTGGCGAAGCAAGGAAATTCAAATGATGGCGAAGGTTACAAAGCTGAGTTTATTCGTTTGGTTGAAGGAGTAAAACAATTTAATTAAACTATAATTTTATGAGAAGTATAAATCTTCTTTTGTTCGTTCTTCTGTTAAGTTATGAAGCCAATGCACAAAGTAAAACTGTTTCAACACCAACAAAAGATACTATCCAGGAAACAAAAATCTCGCCTATTACTGAACCAAAGCCAGTTCAGCCGGTTAAAGTCATAATATGCAGTCCTTCCAGATCTGCGCTTACTCAAATTGTATATGTTTTGGACGGAAAGATTATTGATAAAGCACAATTTGGCAAAATCAATCCTAATAGTATTAAATCTATGGAAGTATTAAAACCAAATGAAGCCAAATCAATTTATGGAGATCAGGCTGCGAATGGTGCAATTATTATTATCACTAAAAAATAAATCAGAATAAACACAAATTGTTAATATTCCCGGCCCAAATCGTAAATCTCAATAATTAATAAATATTGTATTACATTTGGGCTTTTTGAAATATTAATTTTTTTATACTCGTATGAATTCCATTTTAAGCCAAAATCTATTTTTAGTAAAAGAACATATCGGAATGTTTAAAGCTGCTAACAACTATGACATTTACGATCCGCAGACGAATCAAATTATTATGAACTGCCGTGAAAACAATCTTGGTTTCTTTACCAAAGTATTCCGTTTCACAGATTATAAAAGAGCAACTCCTTTTAATGTTGAAATTACAACCGCTTCCGGAGAAAAATTAATTTCTGTAAGAAGAGGTGTTGCGATATTCCGTTCAACTGTTGAAGTTTTGGACGAAAAAGATCGTTTGGTTGGAACATTCAAACAAAAGTTCTTTTCTATTGGAGGAAAATTTGAAATCTTAGATAAAAATGAAAGACCTGTTGCTACTTTACAAGGAAAATGGACAGGATGGGATTTTAAATTCTCTCATGAAAACAGGCAATTGGCTCAGGTAAGTAAAAAATGGGCGGGATTAGGAAAAGAGTTTTTTACCAGCGCAGATAATTATGTTTTGCAAATTGAAGAAAATGTACCTGCTGACAGTCCGTTAAGACAATTGATTTTAGGAGCTGTCATGTGTATTGACATGGTTCTGAAAGAATAACGAAAAGTTGTTAAACTTAGATTAAGAAAACACTTTAAAGCATCATTTTAGTTTACAAAATCTTATTTTTGTAAGACTTAAAATGATGCTTTCTGCATTTCTAAAAATTACCATCATGACCGACTTAAAAAATAAAAATGCACTAATTACCGGTGCGGGAAAAGGAATTGGAAAAGCTGTTGCCATTGCTTTGGCAAAAGAAGGTGTAAACCTTATTTTAGTTTCTAGAACCAAAAGCGATATTGATCAACTGGCAGAAGAAACTGCAAAACTAGGCGTAAAAACTTTGGCCCTTTCTGCTGATGTTTCTGATATTAATTCTATCAATTCTGCTGTTGAAAAAGCGATTTCTGAATTTAAAAGTATCGATATTTTAATCAACAGTGCAGGAATTGCTTCTTTTGGAAAATTCTTAGAATTAGAACCGGAAGCCTGGGAAAGAATTATTCAGGTAAATTTAATGGGAACGTATTACGTCACTCGTGCCATTATTCCAAATATGATCGAAAGACAAACCGGAGATATTATCAATATTTCTTCCACTGCAGGTTTAAACGGAAACGCTTTGACAAGTGCTTACAGTGCTTCAAAATTTGCTGTTTTAGGTTTAACTGATTCTTTAATGCAGGAAATGAGAAAACACAATATCCGTGTTACTGCTTTAACGCCAAGTACCGTGGCTACAGATATGGCAAAAGACTTAAACTTAACTGATGGAAATCCGGAAAAGGTAATGCAGTCTGAAGATATGGCAGATTTAATTATTGCACAGTTAAAATTAAACCGAAGAGTTTTTATCAAAAACAGCAGTATTTGGTCTACTAATCCTTAAAAAATTAAATTTCAATTTTTTGAAATTCCAAATTCCAATCTAAAAGTAATTGGAATTTGGAATTTTAGTATTTGCACTTTTAAAAACAATTATGATGGAACAATATTTAAGACAATTAGTCGAAATAGAATTTCAGGACAAAAAAGAAATCTTTAGTGGATTTTTAATTGATTATTCTGATGAATGGATTTTGCTTCGAAATAATCCGGTAGATTTTGTTTTGGACGGTTTTGTTATTTTGAGAAATAAAAATATTGAAGCTGTGAATCGGGACCATGATTTGGCTTTTACAGAAAAAGTAATTCGGTTAAAAGGATTGAGAATTAATTCTGAAGACATTATTCCAATCAAAGATCTAGCTTCAATCATAAAGTTTGTTTCTGAAAAATACGGAATTTTTCAAATTGCCAAAAAATCTTCTAAATCTGCTTACTTAGGAAAATTAATAGAATTGAATGACGAAGAATTGACTATTAACTTCTTAGATACAAAAGGAGAATTTGGAGGAGAATTAGGTTTTAATCCCGAGAAAATTCGAGTTATAGAATTTGACACAGATTATATTAATTCTTTGAAATTAGTCGTTAAGGAGAATGAGTAATTCTTATACAAAAAATCCCTTTTTTACGAAAAGGGATTTTTTTGTCATTTCGATCGAAGGGAGAAATCGCACCAGCAATTCCGCACAGAAAATCTCCAATCTTTGTCGACAAAATATTGTGATTTCTCCCTTCGGTTGAAATGACAATACTTTGTCTGTTTATTTTTTAAACCTCCGCCAGTTTATTCAAAAACTCCAAACGAACGCTTCCGTCTTCATCTATTTTTGTTAAATTGATTTCCTGTAAAGTATTGACCAATTCCGGATTCCATGGTGTTTTTACTTTTACGTAGTTTTCAGTAAAACCGTGAATGTATCCTTCTTTATTTTCACTTTCAAAAAGAACCGTTCTGTTTGTCCCTAATTGGCTTTCGTAAAAAGCACGACGTTTTTTAACTGATAAACCACGAAGCATTTTACTGCGTTTTGCACGAACATTAGACGGCACAACGCCTTCCATGTCAGCCGCTTCAGTATTGTCTCGTTCAGAATACGTAAATACATGTAAATACGAAATATCCAAATCATTTAAGAAATGATAGGTTTCCAGAAAATGTTCATCTGTTTCTCCTGGAAAACCAACAATTACATCGACACCAATACAGGCGTGAGGCATTACTTCACGAATTTTATTAACACGATCAATATAAACTTCACGTAAATAACGACGTTTCATCAACTTCAAAATATCATTACTTCCCGATTGTAACGGAATATGAAAATGCGGTACAAAAGTGCGGCTTTTAGAAACAAATTCTATCGTTTCATTTTTCAATAGATTTGGTTCGATTGAAGAAATTCTTAAACGTTCAATTCCTTCCACTTTATCTAAAGCCTGAACTAAATCCAGAAAAGTATGTTCGTGTTTTTTATTTCCGAATTCGCCTTTTCCATAATCTCCGATATTTACACCCGTTAAAACAATTTCACGAATATTTTGAGCTGAAATTTCTTTAGCATTTTTTAAAACATTCTCTAAAGCATCACTTCTGGAAATTCCTCTCGCCAATGGAATTGTACAATACGTACATTTATAATCGCAACCGTCCTGAACTTTTAAGAAAGCTCTCGTACGATCTCCAATAGAATAACTTCCAACGTAAAAATCGGCTTCAGCAATTTCACAGGAGTGAACTTCTCCCATATCATTTTTGCTCAAATCATGAATATAGTCTGTGATTTTGAATTTTTCTGTAGCTCCCAAAACCAAATCAACTCCGTCAACGGCAGCTAATTCTTCCGGTTTTAATTGTGCATAACAACCAACGGCAGCTACAAAAGCTTTTTCATTCAGCTTCATTGCTTTTTTGACCACCTGTTTAAATTGTTTATCGGCATTTTCTGTTACAGAGCAGGTATTGATCACATAGATATCTGCAACATCTTCAAAATCGACGCGGTCAAAACCTTCGTCATTAAAACTTCTGGCGATTGTAGAGGTTTCTGAAAAATTCAGTTTACAACCCAGCGTATAAAAGGCAACTTTCTTTCTATTTTCCATAATTTGTCTTAAATTAATGAAATCGTTGTCAAAAAATTTAAGGCCGCAAATTTACAAACAATATTCATTAAAAGAAAGCGATTAATTTACTTCGAATCAATAAATTGCGTGTATTGTTAATTTAGAAACATTCAAAAAACGTCTTATCGTTTCTTTTTTTAGCAAAACTGCATTTTCAGAACTCTTTTTTTTAACAATTCAATAAGAATTAAATGACAAAATAATCGATTAAGTGCAAATTTAATCGATTAAATACATTTTTTAATGATATAAATTCAAAATTTCTTACATTTACTTTTGTTATAATTCTTGGGTAAATTAAATTGAGATTTAAGAATTTTAACACGCTTAAATTAATTTAATAATAATTCAGGCATAACAATTTTGAATTTTAACCGTTATGTTGTTGTTTTGTGTTACAAAATGAAATGGGAAAGCCGAAAACCAAAGAGAGTAGGCAACAATTATAATAACAAATACCACTTTATGAAAGCATTTTTACCCACAATCTGCTTGATGTTCTTAACCATTTTTAGTTCGCAAGCGCAAACTAATGCTCCGGCTGCAAATGCAAATCCATTTCCTTCTATTAGTACATTAACATCTTGGGCGAGTTTGAACTCTCAACAACAATTTGATGTTGCTATTCGTGCGGTTGGATTTAAGTTTGAAGTAAAAGAACCAGGTGAAGGATCTACAGCTTATACCTACATTCGTAAAGTAACGGTTAACGATGTAAACTATACAGATAGAATTGTGTACAGAATTACAAATAATAATTCGGCAAGTATTATCTCTTTAGTAACTGCTTCTACTGACTTAGTGAGTTTATACACTCCGCAATTGAGCACTTTTAAAAATAACAACTGTAAAACAGAAATGTCTAAAGACAAAAACACTACTTGCAGCTGTTACGAAAGTGCTAATTTTGCAATCGATCTTTGCGACGAGCGTGTAAAATTAACTATGGGTGACGGAAATAAATATTTTGTTTCTGTAGCTAAAAAATAATAATTACTCTGAATTGTTTCCAAATCTTTACTGACTTTTTAAGTATGTAAAGATTTGGAATGCATTTCTTAGTTCGAGTTTGGATTTTTAAGTTCGTACCAAACTTCTAATTCTTCTTGATATTCAAAAGAATTCACAAAATGAAAGCCTAATTTCTCCAGAATTCTTCTTGAGTTTTCATTTCCTGCATCTGCGTAAGCATAAAGCGCTTCTACTTTCATTTCATTAAAAGCATAATCAATAAAAGCTTTTCCTGCTTCGGTTGCATAACCTTTTCCCCAATGTTTTTCAATAAAACGATATCCTAATTCGTAAAAGTTTTTATGATTGTTGATTTCGTCTGTAATATATTTTATTCCGGACCAGCCAATAAATTCATTGGTTTCTTTGAGAACAACAGCCCAGCGACCCGTTCCAAAATCTTTGTATTGTTTCTGAACGAATTTAATATAGTCTGTAACTTCGTCTATATGCTTTAAAGGCTTATTGCCAACAAACAAGTGAACATTCGGATTAGATTCCAATTCAAACATTCCATCTGCATCAGAAAATTCTAATTCTCGTAAAATCAAACGTTTTGTTTCTATCGGATTCTTCATCTTTTATTTAGTTTAAAATATAACGCGTCACTACTTCGGCAACACCATCATTATTATTTGAAGCTACAATTAAATCGGCTTTATCACGAAGTTCCGGAGTCACATTATCAACCCAAACACCTAAACCGGCGTATTCGATCATAGTTAAGTCATTTCCTGCGTTTCCAACAGCAATAATTTCGCTTTGATGAATTCCCAACTTATCAGCCAAAAACTTCAAACTAGCGGCTTTATCAATTCCCTGCTGTGCTGCTTCAAGGAAAAAAGGCTTCGACATCGAAACACTCAAATGTGGCATTGCTTCAATTAAATCATTTTCGACTGTTTTTAAGTACGCAGGATTTTCAAGCAAAATACATTTTACTGCTGGTCTGTCAACATACTCTTTAAAACTTGCCACTTTACGATGTGTCATTCCCGTAATTTCTTTTTCGACTTCTATGTATTCAGAATCCGTTTCACTTATAATTTCATCATTTAAATAAGTGATAATATCCGTTTTCATTTTAACACTGTAATCGTATAATGCATGAATTTGTTCAACAGTTAACTTCTGCTCAAATAAAATCAGATTATCTTTTACAGTGCTTATTATCGCGCCATTAAAGGAAATGATATAGGAATCATTCAGATCCAATTCTAATTCTTTTGCATAAGAAGTCATTGCAATTGTGGGTCTGCCTGATGCCAAAACTACATACACTCCTTTTGCCTGCGCTTCCAGGATTACCTTTTTATTTAAATCTGAAATTCTATGATCGTCTGTCAACAAGGTATCATCCATGTCGAGCACTAACATTTTGTATTGCATTTTTTTTTAGTTTTCAGTTTTCAGTCGCAGTTTTCAGTTTTCACTGAGACTGAAAACTGCGACTGAAGACTTCTTAAAGACTCATTCTAAATTCTTCGATAACAGGATTTGCTTTTGCAAAATCAGTTTCCTGAATAAAAACCTCAACAGCCAGATCTGTTCCGCCAAAACCTCCTAAACGAGCCGATTGGATATTGTCTTTTTTAACGGTTTCCACACCTGCTTCTTCTAATCTTTCCTGCAAAGCAATTGCTAATACTTCACTACCCGAAAACACCTTCATTAATCCCATGATAATTTATTTTATTCTAATATTATTTTTAATTGTTTTTGAAAATCTTCGTTTTCATTTAGTCCCAGATGTCCCTGATTTTTTAAAGGATAAAAATAGGCATTTGATTTTAAAAGCTTTTTCAGTCTACTTGAATTTTCACAAGGAATTAACTGATCATCTGTCCCATGAAAAATATAAACGGGTGCTTTAATTTTCGGAAGATATAGATTTGTTTCTAAACTGAACTTCTTCATAAAATCCGGAAAAAACGGAACTCTCGAACTTGATAATTCTAAAAAGTTAAAATAGGGTGCCTGAAGAATTAAAGCTTTGTGTTTATTCTCTAAAGCCAGTTTTGTTGCAAAACCGGAACCAATTGAATATCCTGCAATGATAATTTTGTCTTTTGAATATCTTTTCACCACTGACTGATAAACAATAGAAATATCTTTACTTAATTGTTCTTCATTTTTAATTTCGCCTTCGCTTTTTCCAAAACTTCGGTAGTCTAAAATAAAAATATCATAACCAAGAGAAGTATATATTTTAGCAATCTTACCCCAGGTTTCTAATGTTCCGGCGTTTCCATGGAGATAAAAAACCAAACCTTTAGAGTTTTCAGCTTTAAACAACAGTCCGTTTAGATTGTTTCCATCAAAAGAGCGAATATTGATTTCTTCAAACTTTTGCTGGTAATCAAATTTATAATCTTTTGGCAATTTCGCACTATGAAAAACCAATTCGACCTGATTCAAATAAACGTAAGAAATCATTAAAACATAAATAACGACAAAAAAGCACAAAAGTACTATTGACAAGAATTTAAGTGTTTTTAAAATTTCCATTCCGTTTAACATTAAGTTTTAAATAAAAGTGGCAGCTTACACTATTTTTTGCAAGCTGCCACCGTAAACTGTGATTGTTAATTATTCTTCTTCAATGTCATCTTCTTCTTCATCCAGCTCCTCACCGTCTTCGTCCATATCAAACAAATAAGGTTCAACTAACATTTTGTCAGCTAAAATTTCAATACGTTCCGTTAAAGTTTCAGCAAACACAATTCGTTGAACTTTCGCAATACTATTCGAAATACGCATGATTTTAGGCTCATGACGCAATTTCAAAATAGGGTCAGCATCATCTAAAATAAACATTTTAAGACGGTTTACATTATATCCGGCTGTACTAAACATATCGTTCAGTTTTGTTGGTGTTCCAATCAAAACATCAATTCCTGTAGAAACGTAGTTTTTATCGTAATCCATGTCGCCTTTTTCATTTACGCCGTAAACTTCTAAATTGGTATATTTTCCATACTTTTCGAAAAGTTCTACCATTTCTAAAACTTTAGCTTTATCTTCAACAAAAATCAAAGCACGAGGTGATTCTTCTGTTTTACCAGCCAATTGCTGAATTACATTTAAAACAATCGTTGTTGTTTTTCCGCTTCCTTTTGGAGAAATAATGACACAGTCGGCACCACTTTTTATAGTTGAAAAAGTCTCCATCTGCAAAGCGTTTGCTTCTGTCAGACCATTTTCAATTAATCCGTCCTGTAATTTCTCGTTTATTTTTTTTAGTTTCATTTCTAAATTTTAGATTTCAGATTTTAGAATTTAGATTCTAAATCATTATTTGCTTGCGAACATTTTTACATCACTTTCAGAGATTTCACTTCCTCCCAGAATGATTAATCTTTCTACTACATTTCGAAGCTCACGAATATTTCCTGTCCAATCATATTCCTGCAATAATTGTATGGCTTGCACCGAAAAACCTTTTACAACATTTCCTTGTTCTGAAGCAATTTTCTCAGAAAAATGCTTAATTAACGCCGGAATATCATCACGTCTTTCGTTTAAAGGCGGTACTTTAATTAAAATTACTGCTAAACGATGGTATAAATCTTCACGGAAACGGCCTTCGGCAATTTCTGTTTTTAAATCTTTATTTGTGGCCGCAACAACACGAACATCAACTTTAATATCTTTATCGGCGCCTACTCTGGTTATCATACTTTCCTGAAGTGCTCTTAAAACTTTGGCTTGCGCCGAAAGGCTCATATCTCCGATTTCATCCAGGAAAATAGTTCCTTTATCTGCTGCTTCAAACTTTCCGGCACGATCTTTAACTGCAGATGTAAAGGCACCTTTTACGTGACCAAATAATTCACTTTCGATCAATTCGCTTGGAATCGCTGCACAGTTTACTTCGATTAAAGGAAAACCGGAACGCTCACTTTTTTCGTGTAACTGATGTGCTACTAATTCTTTTCCTGTTCCGTTTGGTCCTGTGATTAAAACTCTTGCTTCGGTTGGAGCTACTTTATCAATCATCACTTTAATGTGATTAATCGATTCGCTTTCCCCGATCATTTCGTAGTTTTTACTAACCTTTTTCTTCAGGATTTTATTTTCAACAACTAGTTGTTTTTTGTCCAAAGCATTACGAACGGTATTCAGCAATCGGTTTAAATCTGGCGGTTTCGAAATATAATCAAAAGCTCCTAAACGCATGGTTTGAATAGCAGTTTCCATGTCACCGTGACCAGAAATCATAACCATCGGAATTTCCGGTTTTATTTTTTTTACTTCTTCCAAAACCTCAACACCGTCCATTTTTGGCATTTTGATATCGCACAAAACCAAATCGTAATCATTGTTTTTTATTTTTTCAAGCCCTGCAACTCCATCCTCCGCTTCATCAACCTGATACGAATCATTTTCTTCTGATAAAATTTTTACCAAAACCCTTCTGATTGCTGCTTCGTCTTCGACAATTAGTATTTTACTCATTATTTTTAAAGATACTAAGATGCTAAGATGCTAAGGTTCTGAGTTTTTTTTTGCTAAAAATCTTAGCATCTCAGAAACTTAGAATCTTAGAATCTCAAGTTAATATTTTAGCCATCTATACAATTCCTTCCAGCTTGGCTTTTTGCCGTACATTAAAATACCTACACGGTAAATTTTTGCGGCGAACCAAACGACAAGGAAAAAGGTTGCAAACAATAATGATACCGAAATTGCAATTTGCCACCAAGGTACTCCAAACGGAATACGCATTAACATTACTATTGGCGAGGTTAACGGAATCATTGAAAACGCCACCGCAATGGTTCCGTGCGGATCATTTACAACGGTAAAAAAACCAATATACACACTTAAAATCAACGGCATAATGATTGGCAATAAAAATTGCTGAGAATCGGTTTGATTGTCAACCGCTGCTCCAATTGCAGCATAAAATGAACTATATAGAAAATATCCTCCTATAAAATAAACTATAAACCCAATAATGATACTCGCAATCGGAAGATTCCATAATTCAGCAATGTACATTTGTGCTGATCCGGAAAATTCATGTTGTGCTGTTTGCATCATTTCCGGAGAAATTCTCGCTGTCGGTCCAACATTAACACCAAAAAATGCCGAAGCTGCAAACATTAATCCTAAGCCAATAATCGCCCAAATCATAAATTGAAGAATTCCGGCTAATGAAGTTCCAACAATTTTACCAATCATTAACTGAAATGGTTTTACTGATGAAATAATGATTTCGATAATACGGTTTGTTTTTTCTTCAATTACGCTTCGCATTACCATATTTCCATAAATAATAATAAACATCATAATCAGATAACCAAATGCGCCACCTATTCCGATTTTTATTTCATTTAAACCTTTTAAACTTTCTTCTCCGGAAGCTTTAACCAAATGAATATTGACTTTTGATTGTGCTTTCTGAATGGCAAGAGTATCCAGTTTTGCCTGTTCCAGATTTAGTTTCGTAATTTTTGACGCAATGACATCCTGTGTATTTTCAACAAAAGAAATACTTGGACTGCTATTCGAAATAAATTCGATTTTACTCTCTAAATCGTTAATGTTTGCCGTTTTAGGAATAACGATTAAACCACTGAAACGCTCTGTCGCAATACTGTCTTTTAAAGCCTGAACATCAAACTGAGTCAAATTATAATATTTGAATTCCGAACTATTTTTATTTTCCTTTAAAAAATCGGACACAAAAAGTCCTGTCGGGTCATGAATCACGATACTTTTGGTTTCGGCTTTCATTGAACTCAGATACCCAATAAATACTGCAATTGCGACAAACAAAAGCGGACTTAAAAAAGTCATGACAACAAAAGATTTATTGCGAACCTTGGCAATAAATTCTCTTTTTATAATCAACGAGATAATACTCATAAATAATTTTAATTTTCAAATTTCAAGTCCCAAATTCCAACACTTGCAGTTTCAGATTTGGTATTTGGAATTTAATTATTGGAATTTAATTTTTTATTTTCAGTCACTGTCTGAATAAAAATATCATTTATACTTGGAATTTTTTCGACGAAATGTGTTACTTGTCCACGCTGTGTCAGGATATTCAATAATTCGTTTGGCGTTGCATTCCCAATTTCAATATTCAGTTTCAAATCGTCATTTAATGATTTAAAACTAGCAGGCGAAACCGTAAATTTTTGTGTAATATCATACATCAAACCTTCAACGTTATTGGTTAAAATTCCAACTTCAAAACTATTGGTTCTAAATTGGCGTTTTACATCAACAACTTTACCTTCAATCAGTTTATTCGACTTATGGATTAAGGCAATGTTTTCACAAAGTTCCTCAACGCTTTCCATTCTGTGAGTCGAGAAGATAATTGTCGAACCCTGTTCTTTCAAAGCTAAAATTTCGTCTTTAATAACATTAGCATTCACAGGATCAAAACCTGAAAAAGGTTCATCAAGAATCAACAGTTTAGGTTTATGTAAAACACAAACTACAAACTGAATTTTCTGTGCCATTCCTTTAGAAAGTTCCTGAATTTTCTTGTTCCACCAACCCTGAATTCCTAAACGGTCAAACCAATAATCTAGCTGCTTTTTGGCTTCAGCTTTAGAAAGTCCTTTCATTTGTGCCAAATACAAACACTGTTCTCCTACTTTCATAGAACTGTACAGACCTCTTTCTTCCGGAAGATATCCAATTGTCTGTACGTGTTTTGGTTGTAATTTTTCACCATCCAAAATTACTTCACCGCTATCCGGAAGCGTAATTTGGTTTATAATTCTAATCAGGGAAGTTTTTCCAGCTCCATTTGGACCTAAAAGTCCATATATACTGCCTTTTGGCACATTTAATGAAACTTCGTTAAGCGCTACATAATCGCCGTATTGTTTTACGACATTATGTACTTCAAGTAAGTTACTCATGCTATTTTGTTGATTTACTGCGTTGCTTTGCCAATTCTGGCTCAGCGACTGTAAAAGTAAATAATTCGAAATGAATTTATGTCATCTTACGCAAAAAACCCATTCTAATTTGTAATTAGAATGGGTTTTAAATTATTTAGACTTTTAAAAAAGTTTCGATTATGAGAACATATCTTTTACTTTTTCAAAGAATGATTTCTCAGATTTCTCCGGACTTGGAGCAAAATGTTCATTGTTTAAAGCATTTTCAAAGAATTGTTTTTGCTCTTTGTTTAATGTTTTTGGAGTCCAGACATTTACGTGAACTAATAAATCTCCGCTTCCGTAACCGTTTAAACTTGGAATTCCTTTTCCTTTTAATCTTAAGATTTTTCCGGACTGAATTCCTTCTTCCAGTTTAATACGCACTTTTCCGTTGATTGCTTCAATATCTTTAGAAGCTCCTAAAACAGCTTCAGGGAAACTGATATATAAATCGAAGTGAACATTTTCACCTTCACGTTTTAAAAACTCGTGCTCAATTTCTTCAATTGCAACAATCAAATCTCCGGGAATACTGTTTCCAGGCGCATCGTTTCCTTTGTTAGAAACTTTTAACTGCATTCCGTCAACAACTCCTGCAGGAATTTTGATTGATACGGTTTCGTCTTCCTGAACCATTCCTTGTGCATCTGCCTCAGAAGGTCTTTTATCTAAAATCTGACCAGAACCACCACAAGTAGGACAAGTAGATGCTGATTGCATTCTTCCTAAAATGGTATTGGTTACACGCATAACCTGTCCCTGACCATTACAAGTCGTACAAGTTTTATAGGTTACTCCTTTTGCCTGAACTTTACGTTTTACTTTTACTTTTTTCTCTACTCCATTTGCAATTTCTTCTAAAGTCAATTTTACTTTAATTCGAAGATTGCTTCCTTTTGCACGACGAGGACCTCCGCCTCCGCCTCCGAAACCGCCAAATCCACCGCCAAAAATATCACCAAACTGGCTGAAAATGTCATCCATATTCATCCCGCCGTGACCACCACCAAATCCACCAGAACCATCAAATGCCTGATGACCATATTGATCGTATTTCGCTTTCTTTTGTGGATCACTTAAAACTTCATAAGCTTCTGCTGCCAATTTGAAGTTTTCTTCTGCCTCTTTGTCGCCTGGGTTTTTATCAGGATGGTATTTAAGCGCACTTTTTCTGTATGCTTTTTTAATTTCGGCAGCATCAGCATTTTTTGAAATGCCTAGTATTTCGTAAAAATCTTTTTTCATAATTAGGTTTAAATTCCAAATTCTAAAATTCTAAAATCCAAAAACGGACTCAAAATTTTTATTTGCTTTTTAGTTTCCAACTACAACTTTAGGGAAACGAATGATTTTGTCTCCTAATTTGTATCCTTTTTCAATTACATCAACAATTTTCCCTTTTAATTTGTCAGACGGAGCCGGAATTTGGGTAATTGCCTCAGCAACATCAGCATTAAATGCATCACCTGCCTGTATTTCAACCTGCTCTAAACCTTTAGAAACTAAAGTGCTTTTTAATTTTTCATGAATTAATTCAACACCTTTTTTCAAATTTTCATCATCAGATTTGTTGATTTCTACAGCTGCTCTATCGAAATCATCTAAAACTGGAAGCATAGCCAATAAAACTTCTTGGTTTGCCGTTTTAAATAAATCGATACGCTCTTTTGAAGTTCTTTTTTTGTAATTTTCAAATTCGGCAAATAATCTCAAAAACTTATCTTTTTCTTTAGCCAAGTCTTGAGCTAATTGCTCCTCAACACTTAATTCTTCAACAATTAACTGCTCTCCGTTGGCATTTTTCTCTAACGTTACATCGTCTAATTCCTGATCGAATTCTGTATTTTCCGTAGTCATATTACTTTTATTTTTAAAAATATTTTTAAACTTCATTTTTTATTTCTTTTTGTTGGATTGCAAAAGTACTGCCAAATCTTATAAAATGTCAAATTGTCACTTTATTAATTATGAGACTTTTAAAAAGCGAAAATAGAGAATTAAAATTTAGTATAATTTTAAGACTATTACGTTATAGTTTATTCTATCTTTGATAGCGTAAAACAAAAATCATTACCACCAAAATTGAATTTAAGGGTTGGCCTTGGCCTCAAAATAATTATTAATTCAAATTTACCTTATATTAAAAAAAGCTTCGCCTTTGTAGAGACGAAGCTTTTTTTTATGCTTTTCTCATCTTCAACACATTAATTACAAAACCAGAATAGGAAAAAAATTAACGCAAACAACGCAAGGTTTTTCAATATCAAGTTTTATAAAAATCAAAAAGTTCGCAAAGCTTTGTATGGATAGCTTTGCGAACTTTTTGAAAATTATTCTTAAATAAAAATCTTTGTGTTCTTTGTGATAAAAAACAATTGCACGGGCGGAGGGATTCGAACCCCCATCAACGGTTTTGGAGACCGCTATTCTACCCTTGAACTACGCCCGTAACTTAAGGTCGGCAAATTAAGAGTTTTTTTTCTTCTCTGGCAACTATTTCAGGCAGAGATTTTAAAAGAAACCTCTTTAAACCTGCACAATTCAGAGCAAAAAGCTTTATCACAGGCAGTTAACTCAAAAAAGTTTTTTTTTATTATTTTGCGTAGATTTAAAAATGATTTGAACAGATTAACACAGATTTCTCTATTATAAAAATCAAATTAAATCTGCTTTAATCTGCTACAAAGCACTTTATGATTAATTATATCTGCAAAGCATTTTTCAATCCTTCAAAATCTACAGAAACCTGTTCTCCTGTCACTAAATTTTTAAGTGCATAAGAATTTGAAGCGATTTCCTGATCGCCCACAATTACTGCAAACGGAATCAGGCGTTTATCTGCATACTGAAACTGTTTCCCTACTTTTACGTTATCCGGATACAACTCTACTTTTATATTTTCTTGTCTTAATTTCTGAATCGCTTTTGAAGCGTACAAAGCTTCTTTGTCTCCAAAATTTAAAAATATAGCTTTCGATGTGGCTGCAACGGTTTCTGGAAATAATTGCAATTCATCTAAAACCAAATAAATTCTGTCTAATCCAAAAGAGATTCCGACACCACTCATATTCTTTAATCCAAAAATACCCGTCAAATCGTCGTATCTTCCGCCACCGCCAATAGAACCGATTGAAACGGTTTTAGGTGCTGCTACTTCAAAAATAGCTCCAGTGTAATAATTTAAACCACGTGCCAAAGTCACATCAAGGTCTAAAATAGCTGTTGCCAATCCTAAATCTGCAACATTGTCGCAAATAAATTTCAACTCTTCAACACCTTTCATTCCTTCTTCTGATGAAGACAATAATTCTGAAAGCTGGTTAATTTTATCTGCAAAAGTCCCGGAAAAACTAAAAAGAGGCTGTACTTTTACTAAAGCTTCTTCAGAAATTCCTTTTTCAATCATTTCTTTTTTAACACCGTCTTCACCAATTTTATCCAGTTTATCAAGTGCAACAGTAAAATCGATTAATTTATCTGAAGCACCAATAACCTCTGCAATTCCGGATAATATTTTTCTGTTATTAATTTTAATTGTAACCCCTTCTAAACCAAGTGATGCAAAAACAGTATCATACAACTGAACCAATTCTACTTCCTGCCAAAGTGACTTTGAACCGACAACATCAGCGTCACATTGAAAAAATTCTCTGTAACGACCTTTTTGCGGACGATCTGCTCTCCAAACCGGCTGAATCTGATATCTTTTGAATGGAAATTCAATTTCATTCTGGTGTTGTACAACGTATCTCGCAAATGGAACAGTCAAATCGTAACGCAAAGCTTTTTCTGAAATTCTTCCTGTGAATTTGTTTAGTTCAATTCTTTGCTCCAGGCTAATTGTTTCAGCAGAATTAGTTTGAAGTGCTTCTAAAGATTCCGGCAATTCAATTTTATTTTTATTGAAGAAAAAGTTACCTGAATTCAAAATTTTAAAAATCAAACGATCGCCTTCTTCCCCATACTTTCCCATCAAAGTATCTGAATTTTCGAACGAAGGCGTTTCGATTGGCTGAAAACCAAATTTCTCGAAATTAGCTCTTATCGTCTGAATAATATATTGACGTTTTGACACCTCTGCAGGTGAAAAATCTCTTGTCCCTTGTGGAATACTTGGTTTTGAAGCCATCTTTTTTATTTTAGATTTCTGATTTTAGATTTTAGATTCCTATGAAACCTTAAAACATAAAATACTTTGACATTATTTCTTTTTAACTTAAATCGCCTGCAAATATCTTACTTTTTAGAATAAATAATAGCACATCGAAAGCAAACTTGTAACAAAAAACGTATTTTCGTGACAAATTGGTCATGATGCTAAAATTATTTAAAGAAAATATCCGAATTGCGTTTGGTTCCATCAAAACACAATTACTACGTACTATTCTTACCGTTTTAATTATTGCTATAGGTATTACAGCTTTGGTTGGAATCCTGACGGTTGTTTCTGCACTTGAAAATACAATTTCTACCAATTTTGCTTCAATGGGAGCAAATACTTTCAATATTAATCAATATGAAAATACGGTTCGTAACCGAGGTGGAAATGAACGTGAAATAATCAATCCAATTATATCTTATCCTGAAGCAGTTGCTTTTAAGAACAAATACAAATATCCTTTTACAGAAACGTCTCTTTCCTTTACGGCAACTTCAAAAGCTGAAGTAAAATATTTAGACACCAAAACAGATCCTGAAATTACAGTGGTGGGTGTTGATGAACACTTTATTACCAATTCCGGTTTAGAAACTACTTTGGGCCGTTCTTTTAACCAATTTGATATTGAAAACAATACCTATTCTTGTGTTGTAGGTTCTGATTTTGAAAAAGGACTTTTAAAAGACATAAATCCAATAGATAAAATCATTTCGATTAGAGGAGCACGCTTTAAAGTTATTGGTGTTTTAAAAGAAAAAGGTTCCACTTTTGGAAACAGCCAGGATTTACGTGTATTGATTCCGATTCAGGTTGCAAGATCTTTATTTACGGCACCAAACATCAACTATACTGTCAGTGTAATGGTTTCTAAAAAAGAACTTCTGGATGAAGCTGTCGATAATGCAACCAGTACCATGAGAAGAGTTCGTAAATTAAGTCCGGTACGAGATAATAATTTCGGTATTGGACGAAGCGATGACTTAATCAACCGTATTTTAGGAATTACAAAATACTTAGGCTGGGCAGCTTGGATTATCTCGGTTATTACCATTTTAGGATCTTCTATCGCTTTAATGAATATTATGATTGTTTCGGTTACAGAACGTACCCGTGAAATTGGTGTTCGTAAGGCTTTAGGAGCAAAAAGATCAACTGTTGCTTTTCAGTTTTTTATAGAAACATTATTAATTGGACAAATTGGAGGATTGGTTGGAATTTTTCTCGGAATTCTTCTTGGTTTCGGAATAGCTACTGCCATGAGCTTTGTTTTTGTAATTCCGTGGGTAGCCATTTTTGCCGCTTTTGCTACTAGTTTCTGTGTCGCTTTGGTTTCGGGTTTATATCCAGCAATTAAAGCATCGAAGCTAGATCCTATTGAGGCGTTGCGTTACGAATAATTATTTAAAGCAGAAATAATCGTTTCAAAAGAACCACTTGTCCCGCTATCCGTGGCAATCTTTTGTATTGAACCCCAATACAAAAGGATTCTCACTGCTATCGGGGCTAGATTAGACCTTTCATTTTTTCAATAATTTTCTTTTGCTAACATCCATTATATTAAACTAAAAGCAATACTGCTTAAATAATATCTACAAGGTTTTGGAAACCTTGCAGGAAATCATTCGGTCGTTATCGTAGATATCTTTTCGAAGCTCAACGTTTTTAAATTCCAGATCTTCCAACAACTCAACCATTTCTTTTCCAAGATATTGATTGATTTCAAAATATAACTTTCCAGTTCCAAAAAGAGCCTTTTTCGCTAGTTCGGCAATTTTTCTATAAAAAATCAAAGCATCAGTATCTTCAACAAAAAGCGCTAAATGCGGTTCGTAATCCAAAACATTTTTCTTGATTTCCTCTTTTTCTAAATTTCGGACATAAGGCGGATTCGAAACAATAATATCAAACTGGCATCTTAATTCTTCTTCTTTTAGAATATCCAGCAATACAAAAGTCACATCAACATTATTTCTAATGGCATTTCTTTTAGCAGTTTCAATTGCTTTTTTAGAAACATCAATCGCTACAACTTCTGCATTTGGAAGGTTTTTAGCCAAAGAAATAGCGATACAACCACTTCCCGTTCCAATGTCAAGAATTTTTATTTTTTTTGATTTCTCTGAACTCGTATTTTCGTTAATAATCCACTCGACCAATTCCTCGGTTTCGGGTCTGGGAATTAAAACATTTTCATTTACTTCAAAATCCAAACCATAAAAATGTGTTTTTCCCAGTAAATACTGAATCGGAACTTCTTTCTTTAAATCCTTTAGTATTTCATCCCATATAATAAAATCATTCTCCTCAAATACGAGTTCATGATTTAATGCTAAATCGATCTGACGAAGTTTATGCTTCTCTTCCAGAATTAAATAAAAAAAACTCTCCGCTTCGTACGCATCGTAAAAAGGCGATAATTCTTTAATAAATTGAGTGCGGTATTGTTTAATTTTCATTTGATTTTTTTGAACATTTTATTCAGCCAAAGCTTGATCCTAACCCTTCAATAAGTCTCGTTCGTTAAGATTTGTTACAACTTTTCTACAAAACTTTCAACATCCAAACAGGGCAAGAATTATGCCCGGTTGCCCCCAACGGAGCATCTAAATATTCAAAGCCGGATTTTCTATACAATTTTTGCGCGGCATGCATAAAAGGCATTGTTTCGATATAACATTTTTCAAAACCAAAATCTCTGGCTTGTTCCAAACATTTTTCCATCATTTTAGTTCCAATTCCCAAACCGCGGGTCTTTGGCAGAAAATACATTTTTTGCAATTCGCAAATACTCGGATCTCCATTTTCCAAAGGCGCTATTCCTGCACAACCTACAATTTCACCATCACTTTCAACAACAAAATAAGCTGATTTTGCTTTACTGTATTCTTCAAACATAAAATCCAGGCAAGGATCTTCGTACGCAGTTCCGACTTTTGGGATTTCCATTTCGTCAAAAACTGATCTAATTAAACTCGCAACTGACTGATTGTCTTCTTTTTCAATTGCTCGTATAAGCCAATTTACCATTTTTTTTATTCTAAATCATTATAAATACAAAAGTAATTATAGTTTTTTGATCCCATTACAACTATATGTATTGTTTCACAACTTAACCACTTTCAATTAGTGATAAACTCAAAATTAATTACTTTTGCACTGTGAATATAGATGAAAAATACATAAAACGCTGTATAGAACTGGCACAAAATGGGCTTGGAACAACGTATCCAAACCCAATGGTCGGAAGCGTAATAGTTTACGATGGCAAAATAATTGGCGAAGGCTGGCATAAAAAAGCAGGCGAACCTCATGCAGAAGTAAATGCAGTAAAATCTGTAAAAGATAAATCACTGTTAAAAAAAGCTACTATTTATGTAAGCTTAGAGCCTTGCAGTCATTTTGGAAAAACACCTCCTTGTTGTGACCTGATTATTGCAAATGAAATTCCAAACGTAGTCGTTGGAACTGTTGACCCTAACGAAAAAGTAGCAGGAAAAGGTATTCTAAAATTAATCGAAGCCGGAGCAAATGTTACCGTTGGTGTTTTAGAAGAAGAATGCAATGAACTGAATAAACGTTTTTTTACTTTTCATCAAAAAAAACGTCCGTACATTATTTTAAAATGGGCAGAAAGTCAGGATGGATTTTTAGCTCCAGAAAAAATTTCGGAGCAAGACCGAAAACCAATTTGGATCACCAATCAGTATTCCCGACAATTGGTTCATAAATGGAGAACAGAAGAACAGGCAATTTTAGTTGGAACACAAACCGTGGTAGATGACAATCCTAAATTAAATGCAAGAGATTGGAGTGGCAATAACCCTGTCAGAGTTGTTATAGACCAAAATAACAGAATTGAAGAGAATAGTTTCATATTTGACGAATCAGTAAAAACTATTGTTTTTTCAAATGAGAACACAAAACCATCACGTAAAAACACTCAATTTGAAGCAATTGATTTCAACAACAATATCATTCCTCAGATTTTAGAGGTTTTATATCAAAATCAAATTCAATCGATAATAATTGAAGGCGGAAGACAAACTTTACAATCTTTTATTGATGAAAATCTTTGGGATGAAGCAAGAGTTTTTATTGGAAAAACAAGTTTTTCAAAAGGAACAAAAGCACCAATTATTTCAAGAAAGAATAGTATAAAAACTAATATTTTAAGTGACGAACTAATACAGATTAAAAATCATGATTGATGCAATAATTTTTGATTTCGGAGATATTTTTATCAATTTAGACAAACAGGCTACCATTTCCGGTTTGCAAAAATTAGGAATGAAAGAATGGAATACTGACTTTGATCAGTTAAATTTTTCATTTGAAGTTGGAGGTATTTCGCCGGAAGATTTTATTGGTGGTTTTCAAAAACAATTACCAAATGCTTCGAAAGAAGAAATTCTAAAAGCATGGAATGCTGTATTGGCAGATTTTCCCTTTTATCGCTTGGAATTCCTACAGCAATTATCCAAAAAGTACCGCCTGTTTTTATTAAGTAATACCGATTCTATTCACATCAATACTTTTGAACAAAAGAGCGGTATTTCTTTTTACAAAGATTTTTACAGCTGTTTTGAGAAGGTTTATTTTTCGTTTGAAATGGGATTAAGAAAACCTGATCCTAAAATTTATCAGGTTCTTTTAGACAAACACAACCTAGTTCCAGAAAACACTTTATTTGTTGATGACAAAAAAGAAAATACAGACAGTGCTACCACCTTAGGAATTAAAGTTTGGAATCTACAAGTAGGAAAAGAAGATGTTGTAGATTTATTTAGCAAAGGATTATTATAGTGCATTTTAATTCTTTTAAAAAATATTCAGCCACAGATTAAAAGGATTTCCACA
This sequence comes from Flavobacterium notoginsengisoli, assembly GCF_042686225.1. Classification (NCBI taxonomy): domain Bacteria; kingdom Pseudomonadati; phylum Bacteroidota; class Flavobacteriia; order Flavobacteriales; family Flavobacteriaceae; genus Flavobacterium; species Flavobacterium notoginsengisoli. The sequence goes on along the minus strand of NZ_JBHUOT010000004.1, from coordinate 22,598 downwards.
GATTTTTTATGTAAGCAAAAGAAAAATCCTTTTAATCCTTTTAATCTGTGGCTAAAAAAAATTAAACCTTTACAATTGGAAATTAACGACACTTATCAAACTATAGCATTTGCATCTGAAGAAATACTGTTTAAAGAAAAAGGCAGTAAATTCTTTGGCTATGCATTTCCGATAGATCATGAAGATGAAGTAAAACCAATTATTGAAGATCTTAAAAAACAGCATCCGCATGCAGTGCATTATTGTTATGCTTATCAATTGGGCGTTGGAAATAAAATTTCTTATCGCGCCAATGACGACGGAGAACCAAGCAACACAGCCGGAGCACCAATTTACGGCCAGATACAATCTTTTGGCGTAACAAACGTTCTTGTTGTAGTCGTTCGCATTTTTGGCGGAGTCAAATTAGGCGTTGGCGGTTTGATATCTGCATATAGAACTACGGCACAGCAGACACTAGAAATTTGTGAAATTGTCGAAAAAACAATTGATGTGGAGTTTTTAATTTCTTTTGATTACAAAAACATGAATAAAGTGATGAGAGTAATTAAAGAAAAAAAACTTGAAATAAAATCTCAGGAAATGGAAATGGATGAAATTTCAGGATTGCCAATTGGAAAAATAGTGACAAAAACGCGAAAAAAAAATGCCGAAACAGTGTTCAGCATTTTTGATTTAATGTTCGAAATCGATATTAAAATTATATAAATTGATACGAAAATGGCATTCGTTTTAACAATTATTCAAGCGTTTTAAATATTTCTAAAATATAATCCGGAGGAGCGGTCGGACGACCTGTTTTTAACGCTACAAATACTAAAATAAACGTCGCAGTTGTTAATAACTCATTCGCTTCATTATAGATTGCGCAGTCAAATTCAATCTTAACAGAAGAGTGACTTTTGAAAGTTGTATGAATCGTTAAAAGTTCATCATATCTAGCCGATTTTTTGTAGTTGATATTCATGTTAACAATCGGAAGCCCAATTCCGCTTTCTTCCATGCTTTTATACGAAACCCCTTTATTTCTAAGCCATTCCACGCGTCCAATTTCAAAATAAGGCACATAATTTCCGTGATAAACGACTCCCATTTGGTCGGTTTCTGAGTAACGAACTCGTACTTGAGTCTGATGATTTTTCATTTATAAAATATTAAAAAAATTCAAATTTAAAAAGCCCTATTACAACTTTTTTTTATAAAATTAGATACCAAAATATTTTTTTTTACAGAAATTTGTTCACATATTTGTTATCCCGAAATAAGGAATAAAATCGCTCCTTTTTTATTAGGAGAATCTTTATCAATAATATAAAAATTTATTTGAATCTATGACTAAAACTGCTCAATCGGTATGGGAAAACTGTTTGTCCTTTATAAAGGATAATATTCAAGATCAAGCATATAAAACTTGGTTCGAACCAATCAAATCAGTTGAGCTAACCGATAACGCATTATACATTCAGGTTCCAAGTAAATTTTTCTACGAATGGCTCGAAGAGCACTATGTAAAATTATTGAAAGTTGCGCTTACCAAAGAACTGGGAAAAAACGCAAAGTTACTCTATAAAATTAAAATGGAGAACACTTATGGAAATAAACAGCCATTTACCGAGCAGCTGCCAAGTTCCAACAGAGTTCCAATGAAACCACAAGAGGTTGATGCTCCGTTTAAAAATTTAAATCCTGAACTTAAAAATCCGTTTGTAATTCCTGGAATTAGAAATTTAAAAATTGAGTCTCAGTTAAATCCAAACTACAGTTTTGATAATTTCTTAGAAGGAGATTCAAACCGTTTAGCTCGTTCTGCAGGTATGGCTGTTGCCAACAAACCTGGAGGAACTTCATTCAATCCGTTATTGATTTTTGGAGGAGTTGGTTTAGGAAAAACACACTTAGCGCATGCTATAGGCGTAGAAGTGAAAGATAAATATCCTGAAAAGACCGTTTTATATATTTCTGCTGAGATTTTTACACAACAATATATTGATTCTGTAAAAAAGAACAATCGTAATGATTTCATTCACTTTTACCAATTAATTGACGTTTTAATTATTGACGACGTTCAGTTCTTATCTGGAAAATCAGGAACGCAAGATGTATTTTTCCATATTTTCAACTATTTACACCAAAACGGAAAACAAGTAATCTTAACTTCAGACAAAGCGCCTGTTGACATGCAGGATATTGAACAAAGATTATTATCTCGTTTTAAATGGGGATTGTCTGCAGAATTACATCAGCCTGATTACGAAACCCGTATTTCGATCTTAAAAAATATTTTATATCGTGATGGTGTTGAAATGCCGGAAGATATTTTAGAATATGTAGCTCGTAACATTAAAAGCAATGTGAGAGAACTTGAAGGTGCGATTATTTCCTTAATTGCCCAATCTTCTTTCAATAAAAAAGAAGTTACGATTGAATTAGCGAAAAGCGTTGTAGAGAAATTTGTTAAAAATGTAAAAAGAGAAATTTCTATCGATTATATTCAAAAAATCGTTTCAGATTATTTCCAGTTAGACATTGAAACACTTCAATCTAAAACCAGAAAGAGGCACGTTGTACAAGCCAGACAATTAGCTATGTTCTTTGCAAAAAAATTCACAAAAGCTTCTTTGGCTAATATTGGCTCACAAATTGGAGACCGCGATCACGCAACTGTTCTTCACGCATGTAAAACAGTTGATAACTTAGTTTCTACAGACAAACAATTTAAAAAGTTCGTAGAAGACATTAATAAAAAACTAACGCTTTAAGACGCACCATGCCTGTAAAAATCTTAATGGTTTGTTTAGGGAATATCTGTAGATCTCCTTTAGCAGAAGGAATTTTAGCTTCTAAATTACCTAAAGATAAATTCTTTGTCGATTCGGCAGGCACAGGTTCCTGGCATGTTGGTCATTGTCCGGATAAACGTTCGATAGAAGTTGCCCGAAAAAACGGCATCAATATCAGCGAACAAAAAGGAAGACAGATAAAAACCAGTGATTTTGATGAGTTTGATTACATTTATGTAATGGACAACTCCAATTTCAACGATGTAAGCCATCTCGCAAAAAGACCTGAACACAAAAATAAAATTCATTTAATTCTAAATGAATTATTTCCAGACGAAAATGTAGATGTACCGGATCCTTATTTTGGCGCTACAAACGGATTTGAAAATGTTTATCAAATGCTTGACGAAGTAACCGATATCATCGCAGATAAACTAATCAAAAAACACGCATAACTTCAATTCAATTGTTTCAAAAAAATGAAATGATTGAATTTTTTAATTTTAAACAAATACACATGAAACTTCTAGGAAAACTATATTTAATTCCAACTACAATGGGCGAAAGCGATCCGATGGACGTTTTACCACAAACTGTAAGAAGAACTATAGAAGTTATTGACCATTATATTGTTGAAAACGACAAAACTGCCAGAAAATCAATAAAAGCAGTTTATCCAGAAAAAAAACAATCAGAATTAGTGCTTTTCACTCTTAACAAACGCACCGAACCTAGCGAACATTTAGACTTTATCAAACCTTTGTTAGAAGGAAAAAATATGGGTTTAATGAGCGAAGCAGGCTGCCCAGGCGTTGCAGATCCAGGCGCTGTAATTGTAAAATTGGCACATGAAAAAGGAATTCAGGTGGTGCCTTTGGTTGGCCCTTCTTCTATTTTATTGGCTATGATGGCTTCCGGAATGAACGGGCAAAGTTTCACTTTTAATGGTTATTTACCAATTGATAAAGACGAAAAAAAATCGGCTTTGAGACATTTTGAAAGATTGTCTCAGGATAAAAACCAATCTCAGATTTTTATTGAAACTCCTTATAGAAATAATAAGCTGATTGAAGATCTTTTACAGATTTTAAATCCGTCAACACATTTATGTATTGCTACAGATATTACACTACCAACTGAATTTATTAAAACAATGAAGGTTTCAGATTGGAAGAAACTAAAAATCGATATTGACAAGCGTCCTACGATTTTTATTCTTCATAAAATGTAAACTAATTTTAAAATCATCATACATCATGAAAAAGTTTTTAATTCTGATTTTAATTTGTTCTGTACAGAGTATTTTAGCCCAGGCTAAAAAAGCTAATGACATTCTAACAATTGACGAACCTTCAAATAAAACTTATCCTCAAGGAGAAGTTCCTAATAATGATTATACCCTTTATAATACAGCCGGATTAGACATCAAACCCGAATTCCCAGGAGGAGTGATTGAATTTAATAAATTTATTGAGAAGAATTTCAAAATTCCAAAAGAAGGTTTAAAAGGAAAAATTTACACCACTTTTGTGATAGAAAAAGATGGTTCTTTAAGCGACATTAAAGTCTTAAGAGATATTGGATATGAAACTGGTTCCGAAGCAATTCGTGTTTTGCAACTATCTCCCAAATGGAAACCTGGAAAACAAAACAACAAAACCGTTAGAGTTCTTTTTTCTGCGCCTATATACGTAAATAGTTCTCCTAAATAATTACTCAAGTTTCCTCCTAATCAAACTTTATCAAGAGTAAATTATAAAATACTTACTATCATTTTTGCATATAAAAAGCAGTAACTTCAGATAATTTTTAAAATCATAATTATGAAAAAGTTTTTAATTCTTATTTTGGTTTTCGCTGGTCAAACTCTATTTTCTCAAAATAAAGAAGAAAAGAGAACACGAGATAATTTAAAAGATAATCTAAAAAATTATAAAGAGGAAGAATTTGTTCTTGATGAGAATCACGTTTATAATAGTGCAGGATTAGAAATTATTCCTAGCTTTCCGGGAGGAAAAGTAAAACTGTATCAATTTATAGATAACAACTATAAAAAATCAAATAAAAAGCCAACTCACCAAGGAAAACTATATGCTACATTTATTATCGAAAAAGATGGATCATTAAGCGATATAAAAGTTCTCCGAGATATTGGATTTGGCACTGGAGAAGAATTAATAAGAGTTTTAAAATTATCTCCTAAATGGAAACCTGGAAAACAAAACGATAAAGAAGTTAGAACCTTGTATTCAATTGTAATCCCTGTACAGATATAAGATTAATTCTTGTCTTTCCTTAATCAAACTTCATCATGAGTAAACTCCCAAATGTAACCACAAGCATTTTCACGGTAATGTCAAAAATGGCAGCTGAATACAATGCAATAAATCTTTCTCAGGGATTTCCAAATTTTCCTGTAGATGAGAGATTGACAGATATTATTGCAAGATTGGCCAAAGAAAATGTACATCAATATACACCAATGGCAGGTTATCCTCCATTGATGAACAAAATTACAAAACTGACTCAGGATTCTTATAACAGAACCATAAATCCAGAAACAGAACTTTTGATAACTGCTGGTGCAACACAAGGGATTTTCACCACAATTCTAGCTTTAGTAAAAGAAAATGATGAAGTAATTATTCTAGATCCGAGTTATGATTCGTACGAATCACCTGTTTTACTTTGCAAAGCTAAACCTGTTCGAGTGGCATTAAATGATGATTATACACCAAATTGGGAAACAATAGAAAAAGCTTGTTCGGAGAAAAACCGAATGATTATCATCAATAATCCGCACAATCCGACGGGAAAAATTTTGACTGAAAATGATTTTATCCAGTTAAAGAATCTTCTTGAAAAATATCCAGAAATCATTGTTTTATCTGATGAAGTATATGAATACATTACTTTTGAAGAAAAACATATTTCAGCAAATACCAAAAACTTTCTATTAGACCGCTGTGTTATGGTTTCCTCTTTTGGAAAATCATTTCATATTACGGGTTGGAAAATTGGCTACACTATTGCACACGAATATTTAATGAAAGAAATCAAAAAAGTACACCAGTTTTTGGTTTTCAGTGTCAACAGCATTTCACAATTTGCTATTAATGAATATCTAGATGTTGTTGATGTAAATCTGCTTGGAAAATTCTATCAGGAAAAAAGAGATTATTTCCAGAAACTGCTTCAAAACAGTCGATTTGAATTAAAACCCTGCGAAGGAACTTACTTTCAGGTTGCTTCTTATGCCAATATTTCTGAAGACGACGACGTAACTTTCTGTAAAAATTTAATTATCAATCATGGCGTTGCGGCAATTCCAATTTCAAGTTTCTATTCGGATCATAAAGACCAGAAATTAATCCGTTTTTGTTTTGCCAAAGACGACTTTACATTAGACTCAGCAGCAAAAAAATTACGTGAAATATAAAATTTATCGAAATTTTATAACATTGTTATGCGTGCATCCTATTTTATTTAACTAATATTGCAAAAAAAGAAAAAGTATGAGCTATACAGATAAAATGTTGCGTGATGATGCTTTACAAGGCAAAGTCATTGTCGTTACAGGCGGCGGAAGCGGTTTAGGCAAAGCTATGACCAAATATTTTCTCGAATTAGGAGCTCAGGTAGCGATAACTTCCAGAGATTTAGATAAGTTAAAAACTACAGCTGCCGAACTGGAAAGCCAAACTGGAGGAAAATGTTTGCCACTGCAATGTGATGTACGTCATTACGAAGAGGTAGAAAACATGCTTCAGGAAACTTTAAAAGCGTTCGGGAAAGTAGATGTTCTTTTGAATAATGCGGCGGGAAATTTTATTTCGCCAACCGAAAGATTATCTGCAAACGCATTTGATACTGTTATAGATATCGTATTGAAAGGTTCTAAAAACTGTACACTTGCTTTTGGAAAACACTGGATAGACACTAAACAAACTTCGGCAACGATTTTAAATATAGTAACAACCTACGCCTGGACAGGATCTGCTTATGTAGTTCCTAGCGCTACGGCAAAAGCGGGAGTTCTAGCCATGACACGAAGTCTTGCTGTAGAATGGGCAAAATACGGAATCCGTTCCAATGCGATTGCTCCGGGACCATTCCCAACAAAAGGAGCCTGGGACAGATTATTGCCAGGTGACCTATCAGAGAAATTTGATATGGCTAAAAAAGTGCCATTAAAAAGAGTTGGGGATCATCAGGAATTAGCCAATTTGGCTGCTTATCTGGTTTCTGATTTTTCATCTTACATCAATGGAGATGTAATTACAATTGATGGAGGCGAATGGCTGAAAGGTGCAGGACAATTCAATTTACTAGAAGCAATTCCGGAAGAACTTTGGGATCAGCTTGAAATGATGATAAAAGCAAAAAAGAACAAATAATTACAAGTGCTTACTAAATTCAGAATATTTTTTTTAAACTATACTGATTGCACGAAATCCCGAAGGTTTACTTTCGGGATTTTTTTATGCTTTTTAACCATATAAGTGATATAAGTTCAATGAAGTAAAAAAATGTTTAAAAATCTGATTGCTTAAATTTACTTACATTACTTATATGGTTAAATTATATTACATGTTCAGCAATTCAGTTAAATTATTATTTTTGCGAAACAAATATCAAACAAAAAATTTATGCTCATTATAGGAATTGCAGGAGGAACAGGAAGTGGAAAAACGACGGTAGTACACCAAATCATGAATGAATTACCACATACAGAAGTTGGCGTAATTTCTCAGGATTCGTATTATAAAGAAACAACCAATTTATCTTTTGACGAAAGAGCATTAATCAATTTTGATCACCCACGTGCTATCGATTTTGATTTATTGGTAAGCCATCTTAAAGCGCTAAAAGCAGGAGAAACTATTGATCAGCCTGTTTATTCTTTTGTACAGCACAACAGAACCGATGATACAGTTTCGACTCATCCGAGAAAAGTAATGATTGTGGAAGGAATTCTGATTCTTACTAATCCGGAATTACGTGACATGTTCGATATTAAAGTTTTTGTTCATGCAGATTCTGACGAAAGATTAATTCGCAGATTAAAAAGAGATATTTCTGAACGTGGTCGTGATATCGATGAAGTTTTAAACCGTTACCAAACGACCTTAAAACCTATGCATGAGCAATTTATCGAACCATCTAAGGCTTTCGCAGACATTATTATCCCGAATGACAAATACAATACGGTAGCAATTGATGTCGTTCGCGCTGTAATTAATCAGCGAATTTCATAATTTTTATTGTAAATTTAAACCATAATAATTAGGAGCTGTTTTCTGCTCACGCCTATATTCCCGATAAAGAAAAACTACGGCGAAAAAGACTTGTTTTTCTAAATCGGGAGATACCGGCTCCATCGGGGCTAAAAAACACCAGTCATATTCAAAAGAAATATTCGTTTAAAATGAAATTTAAAAATCCATACAAAGACAAAAAATGGTTTAAATACCTCGGCAACAAATACGTTTGGGTTTTGCTCTTTTTTGTTGTTTGGATGTTATTTCTAGACAATTATTCCTATTTTGATCATCGTTTTTTAGATGGACAAATACACGAACTGGAAGACAATAAAAAGTATTATCAGGAAGAAATTAAAAAAGATCAGGAACAGATTAAACAATTAAAAAATCCTGAACAAATTGAGAAATACGCCCGCGAAAAGTATTTCATGAAAAAAGACAGCGAAGACATTTATATCATTCAATTTGAAGGAGACACGATTCAAGAAAAAGAATAATCAAAAAAACTACAATGGCCACTAACCTATTCGACGATTTTAATCCAATTTCATCCAAACAATGGAAACAAAAAATTCAGTTTGAATTAGATGGAGCCGATTATAACCAAACTGTTATTTGGAATTCTCCGGAAGACATTCAGGTAAAACCATTTTATCACAGTGACGAATTTACCAAAAGTGCTTCTTTACAAACTCAGGCTTCAGATTTTAAAATCTGCCAGAATATCTTTGTTTACGATGTCGAAAAATCTATAGAAAGAGCTTTAAATACTTTAGAAAGAGGAGCAGAAAGCCTTCGTTTTACAATTCAAAATAATAAAATCGATATTGAGAAATTATTAAACAATCTTCCTTTAGAAAACAAAACCGTTTACTTTAATTTCAGTTTTATCTCAATCGATTTCGTTAAAAAACTGGATACGATTTCTATTCAGAAAAAAGCTCAATTTTATTGCAATTTTGACCCGATTGGACAATTGGGGCGTGACGGGAATTGGTTTACAACTTCCGAAAAAAGCAATTTTGAAACTTTAGATTTACTCTTTAAGAACACAATAAATTTAAATCTTCTTAGTGTTGATTTAGGTTTGTATCAAAATTCTGGAGCTAATATTACACAGCAAATTGGGTATAGTCTTGCGCATGGCAACGAATATTTAAATCGATTTTCGGATCAGGCAAAATCGATTGTTTTTCAAATATCTGTCGGAACTAATTATTTCTTCGAAATTGCTAAACTTCGTGCGCTTAGAATGCTTTTTGATTTAATTGCCGGGGAATACAATTCTAAAATAAAATGTCATTTTTTGGTTACCCCTACCAAACGTAATAAAACGATTTATGATTATAATGTCAACATGCTTCGAACTACAACCGAATGTATGTCGGCAATTTTAGGAGGCGCAGATGCTATTGCGAATTTGCCTTACGATGCTCTATATCATAAAGATAATGAGTTTGGAGATCGAATTGCGAGAAACCAGCTTTTGATTTTAAAACACGAAAGCTATTTTGATAAGGTGAATAATCCTGCTGACGGAAGTTATTACATTGAAAGCTTAACGATGCAATTAGCAGAAAAAAGCCTTACTTTATTTAAGGAAATTGAAGCCAACGGAGGTTTCCAAAAACTTTTAAGCGAAGGCACAATCAAAAAGAAAATACAGGAAAGCGCCAACAAAGAACAGGAACTATTCGATTCTAAGAAAGAAATTCTTTTAGGCACAAATAAATATCCGAACAAAGAAGATCGGATGAAACAGGATTTAGAATTGTTTCCTTTTGTAAAAATCAAACCAAGAAAAACATTAATTACACCCATTATAGAAAAAAGATTGGCGGAGAAAATGGAACAGGAAAGATTAGAAAAGGAATAAATGGGGATTTATTTCATCATTTTTTGGATATTATCATTAGGAATGATAACTAGTTGTTTAATCTATTTAGTAATTGGAATCACCTATAAAAACTATAAAAAAATTTTCATTGCCGTTTCCGCCATGTTATTAGCAATATTTTTTTATTACTTACCATTTTACTTAGTAATGAATAATATGATTAGTGCATTAAAAAAAATCCATTAGTCATCTATCTATACAAATGAGAAAAGACCTTAAACATATAAAATTAGAAGTTCAAAGTGAGAAGTTAAACGAGCTGACGCATAACTCAGAACCTATAACTCAAAACTTCGTAACTGCAGAAGGAATTGAAATCAAAAAAAACTATTCGGAGAAAGATATCGAAGATTTAGAGTTTCTTGATTTCGGAGCAGGTTTTGCGCCCAATTTACGTGGACCATACGCAACAATGTATGTAAGACGTCCGTGGACTATTCGTCAATATGCCGGATTTTCTACAGCTGAGGAAAGTAATGCTTTTTATAGAAAAAATCTAGCTGCCGGACAAAAAGGACTTTCCATAGCTTTTGATTTACCAACACATCGCGGTTACGATTCTGATCACGAAAGAGTTATTGGTGATGTAGGGAAAGCCGGAGTTGCTATTGATTCTGTTGAAGATATGAAAATTCTTTTCGATCAGATTCCGTTGGATGAAATGTCTGTATCGATGACAATGAACGGAGCCGTTCTACCTATAATGGCTTTTTATATCGTTGCCGCAGAAGAACAAGGCGTTAGCCCTGAAAAACTAGCAGGAACAATACAAAATGATATTTTAAAAGAGTTTATGGTTAGAAATACGTATATCTATCCGCCAACTCCTTCTATGAAAATAATCGCTGACATTTTTGAATTTACAAGCAAAAAAATGCCAAAATTCAATTCTATTTCCATTTCTGGCTATCATATGCAGGAAGCCGGAGCTACGGCAGATATTGAATTGGCTTATACATTAGCAGATGGTTTAGAATATATCAGAACGGGATTGTCAACAGGAATGACCATTGATGAATTTGCTCCTAGATTATCTTTCTTTTGGGCAATTGGAATGAATCATTTTATGGAAATTGCCAAGATGAGGGCGGGTCGTATGATTTGGGCAAAATTACTAACACAGTTCAATCCGAAAAGCGACAAATCTTTAGCGCTAAGAACGCACTGCCAAACCAGTGGATGGAGTTTGACAGAACAAGATCCATTTAATAATGTGGCAAGAACTTGTATAGAAGCTGCTGCAGCCGTTTTTGGCGGAACACAATCGCTTCATACAAATGCTCTAGACGAAGCTATTGCACTCCCTACAGATTTTTCTGCAAGAATTGCACGTAACACACAAATCTTTCTTCAGGAAGAAACTAAAATTACTAAAACCGTTGATCCTTGGGCCGGAAGTTATTATGTGGAAAGTCTAACTAACGACATTGTAGAAAAAACCTGGAAACTAATTGAAGAGGTAGAAGAATTAGGCGGCATGACCAAAGCCATTGAAGCCGGAATTCCCAAACTTCGAATCGAAGAAGCTGCGGCCAGAAAACAAGCAAGAATTGACAGCGGACAAGACATTATTGTCGGCGTAAACAAATATCGTTTAGAAAAAGAAGATCCGTTGGATATTCTCGATGTAGACAATCAATTGGTTCGTAGGCAGCAAATAGAACGTCTGGAAGAAATAAAACGTACAAGAAATTCTGAAAAAGTAAATAATTCACTGGAAAAATTAATCGTTTGTGCAAAAACGGGACAAGGCAACTTACTAGAAATCGCAATCGAAGCCGCCAGAAACAGGGCTACTTTGGGCGAAATCAGTACTGCATTGGAAACTGTTTTTGGCCGTTTTAAAGCACAAATCAAATCTTTTAGCGGAGTGTATAGTGCAGCAATAAAAAATGACGAGAATTTTGAAAAAGCAAAACAACTAGCGGATGTTTTTGCAAAACAAGAAGGAAGACGTCCCAGAATTATGATTGCAAAAATGGGACAAGACGGTCACGATCGCGGCGCCAAAGTAGTCGCCACAGGTTATGCCGATGTGGGTTTTGATGTAGATATTGGCCCATTATTTCAAACTCCTGCAGAAGCGGCCAAACAAGCTGTTGAAAATGACGTACACATTCTTGGCGTTTCATCTTTGGCTGCCGGTCATAAAACATTAGTTCCTCAGGTTATAGAAGAATTAAAAAAACACGGACGAGATGATATAATGGTAATTGTTGGAGGAGTTATTCCGTCGCAGGACTATCAATTTCTTTTCGATGCCGGAGCTTCAGCTGTTTTTGGTCCGGGAACCAAAATAAGTGAAGCGGCAATTAAAATACTCGAAGCGTTAATAGATTAAAAAAAAAAATCCCTTTTTAAAGGGATTTTTTTTTTCATTTAGTCGTTAACTGTTGCGTTATTATCTGCTTCTATAAAAGACAAATCATAACCTGCAAAATCTCTCATATAGCTTTTCAAAGAAGTTCCGAACGCATCTCTAAAATGTCTGCCTCCATTATTCCTGAAAAAATTCTTTACAGAACCTGCACCACCTAAATGTGCTGCAGCTAAAATTCCAGATTCGGTAATTTCGATACCATTGATAATTTTGCCTTCATACTTTTTAATTTCATAGCGTAAAATCCATTTGTTTTTAGCTAACAAAGTAAGAAAAGCTTTTTCTTGAAGAGCAGGATCTTTTAAAAAGGCTTTGTTATCATTAATTCCAATTGCTCGTAAAGCTTTAGAACCAAATTGATATTTACCCATATAACCAAGAGTGTTTACTAGTCTGTACTGCCCTTGTGATTCTTTAAAAGCAACTGCCTCTTTAAATCCTATAAGACGATTTCCTGTGAATGGGACGTTGGTGATTTTTGGATAATCCTCTTTTTCTTTTGATGGAAAAATGTATTCTGATCCATCTGTTTTTTCAATTAAAAACCAAGGTTTGGTTTCATGGCTTGAGGGAATAAATCCCAAACTTAAAAATGTAATAATAACGACTAAACTCGCATAAAAATACCATTTCTTTATCATAAATTGTTTTTCTTCAAAACGCTGTCACCCTCTTGAAATTTCTACGGTGCAAAGATAAGACATTTTCAAAATATGCTATAAATCAACATTTTACCATTTTAGACACAAAAACAGAATTCGCTTTAATCCCAACTATACTAATAGATTCCAAAAGATTTTGATGTTGATTTTTTAGACCAAAAAAACGAAAATTGAAGGCAAAAAAAAATGAATTTTATACAAATTTTAAGCAAAAAAGCCTAAAAAGAAAGAAATAGACTACAATATTTTAATCTGTTTTTGTGCAAATCCTGGAAATGTGTTTTAGAATTTTATAAAATTTGCCGTTAAAAAATGGTTATTTTATTATTACCACAAACTAAAAAATAATCAAAATAGTAATTTGATAAAATTTTGAATTCACCCTTTTTTCATCCATAAAAAGAAATAAAAAAACCGAAGTAATTGAACTTCGGTTTCTATTTTTTTTTTATTAATAAAATTATCTTGTTACACCCTGGCTAGCGATCCAGTCAGAATATTTTTTGGCGTTTACATTATGCTCTGCCAATGTTGCAGCAAATTCATGATATCCGAAACGCTCTACACTTGCACAAAAATAGATGTAATCGTTTTTTTCCGGATTTAAAACAGCTTCCAGAGCCGTAATATCAGGCATTGCAATTGGTCCTGGCGGAAGCCCTTTGTTTACATATGTATTATAAGGTGATCTCATTACCAAATCATTATAAAAAACTCTTTTAATAACCTGATCAAAATTATTATCCCGAAGTTTCAGAGCATAAATTACAGTCGGATCTGCTTGTAAAGGCATTTCTAAACGCAAACGGTTTAAGTAAACTCCTGCAATACGAGGTCTTTCATCTTTTTTAACTGATTCTTTATGAACAATTGAAGCTAATATTGTGGCCTGAACCGGAGTCAATCCTTGTGCTTTCGCTTTAGCAATTCTTTCTTCTGTCCAGAAATTGTGATATTCTTTAATCATTTTATCACGGAACTTTTCTGCAGAAGTATTCCAATAAATTTCATAAGTATTTGGAATAAACATAGCAAAAACGTTTTCTTCATTAAAGCCATTTGCTGCAAGGAAAGTAGAGTCTTTAATTGCTTTCAATAAAGACAAGCTGTCTGCTTCAATTTCTGAACCAATTCTGCCCGCAAAATTTTCTAAACGTTCCTGATTGTTAAAAACTAACTTAACCGGAACATTAGAACGCATCGCTCTAACCAAGTCGATATTATTCATTCCTTTCTTTAAAAGAAAACGACCGGATTTTACATTTTCCGGATAATCTCTCTTTTCTGCCACCAACTCAAAATCATCAAAGTTTTTGACATAAGGAGCTAATATTTTTTTTACATCGGCATAACTAGCATCAGTTGGAACATAGACATATAATTCTTTTTCCTCAAATTTAGTATTAGAACTAAAAATTTTACTGATTAAAATAAAACCATAAATCAATAAAACTGAAATTATGGCTACGGCACTTATTGTGATTATTTTTTTTAGACTCAAAGCTTAAAATTTAAATTTGTTTATTAATTAGTTGAAAAACGGCTTCATCCTGATATTTATTATGGATTAAAATCCAGTCTTTTTTTATTCCGATTTTCTCAAAACCAAATTTAGTAAAAAGTGCAATACTTGCTACATTTTCTACTCCTATATTTGCATACAGCTGATGAAGGTTTAAATTGTAAAAAGCGTATTTTATTAAAAGCCCTAAAGCCTCAGAACCAATATTTTGCCCTTTATTTTCTTCTTTCTGAATTACAATTCCAATTCCTGCCCTATTATTTCCTGGATCAAAATCAAATAAATCAATCAATCCCAGAGCCGGAAAATCTGCATCCTGACAGATTGCTAAACGAAGTTGCTTAGCCTCATAAATATCCTGATGTGCATTTTCTAAATACTGCTTAATTAAAAAACGACTATACGGAGTTTGTGTATTGCTGACTTCCCAAATATCCTGATCGTTTTCGATTGCATAGATAAACTCTAAATCTTCTGGTTCCAGAGCCCGCAAATAAATTGATTCTCCTTTTAATGTTATCATTTATATTATTGATTTATGTATTCATTACTGATAAATTAGCCACAAATAACTCTTTAATAATTATAAATATTCAATCCTATATATGTTATTATACAACAACAAAAACAACAATACTCTTAAATTATTACAAATTTCATTATTAATTATAAAATTAAGGCTACATTTTCCTGCACTTTAAAACACAAAAATACGAACAATTAATTAAGGAAATGTTAATCATTGTTAAAGAGCGTTAAACCGTTTTTCCAAATAATTTTTTGAAGTAATTTTACGTTAAATAAAACATGAAACACAAATTCTAATAACTTAATTACATATTTTAATATGAAAAGATTTTCAGCCTTATTTATAGTGTCATTATTAAGTGGTGCTATTACTCTTGGTGCTTACAAGTTATTATTTGAAAGCAACAATTCTTTTTTTGGAAAAGGAAATTCTGTTGTAACTCTTGCCCCAAACTCTTATGGAAAAAATGTTGGTTTAGGAGCTGAAACAGTCGATTTTACCGAAGCTGCAGACAAAACAATCCATACCGTTGTTCACGTTAAAAATGTTTCCCGAAGAACTGTAAGTAACCCGATGCTTGAATTTTTCTACGGTTATGGCGGACAACAACAGCAAGAACAAGTAGGAACCGGTTCTGGCGTTATTATTTCTGAAGATGGTTATATCGTAACTAACAATCACGTAATTAAAGACGCTACAGAAATTGAGATTACTTTAAACAACAAAAAATCATACAAAGCAAAATTGATCGGTACCGACTCGAAAATGGATATTGCTTTGTTGAAAATAAATGCAGATGAAAAGCTTCCTTACACTGCCTTTGCAAACTCTGACAGCGTAAAAGTCGGTGAATGGGTGTTAGCAGTTGGTAATCCATACAACTTAACTTCAACTGTTACTGCCGGAATTGTTTCGGCTAAAGCAAGAAATTTAGATCAAAGTGGCATTCAGTCATTTATTCAAACTGACGCAGCAGTTAATCCAGGAAATAGCGGTGGAGCGTTAGTAAACGCAAGAGGAGAATTAATTGGTATTAATACTATGATTTCTTCTATGACAGGTTCTTATGTAGGTTATTCTTTTGCAGTTCCTTCTAATATTGCCCGAAAAATTATCGAAGATATTATGGAATATGGAAATGTTCAAAGAGGAATTCTAGGAGTTGAAGGAGGAGAATTAAATGCTACGGCTTCTAAAGAATTAGGTGTAACTGAGACACAAGGATTCTACATTAATAGAGTTTCTAAAAATTCCGGTGCAGAAAAAGCTGGTTTAGGAAAAGGCGACATTATTGTAAAACTGGATGATCAGAATATTTCAACTTACGCTGATCTATCAGGATACATCAATACAAAACGCCCAAATGATGTTGTAAAAGTGACTTATATTAAAGACGGAAAAACCAAAACGGTTCCGGTAACTTTAAGTAAAAATGAGTTTTATAGCGCAGAATTTAAAGGAATAGAATTAGAAAATATTGATGCAGCTGATAAGAAAAAATTCAGAATTGATTATGGTGTAAAAATCAAAAACATTACGAATGAAAATCTAATGCAGTATCAAAACGAATTACAAGGAAATATTATTCTAAGTATCGATAATGTAAAAGCAACAAATGTCGAAACTGTTTCTAAACTTTTAAGCAAAAAAGATGAAGGACAAAGCGTTCGAATCGAAATGATCAACAGAAACGGAGAGATATTTAGAATTATTATTTAAAAATTAGCGCAGTATTCAGTCACAGTTTACAGTCTCGAAAAACTGCGAACTGAAACTGCGACTGTAAACTTAAAAAGCCATCTTAAGAAAATTAAGGTGGCTTTTTCATTTTCAAAAATAAATGCTAAAATAGTTTACGAAATCGATTGAAATAAATACTTTTGCGCCAAATTATAAAATAAGTGAGCATTTTATTATTTCAATTTAAACAATTATGAATAACAAATCTTTGTACCAAAAAGAGGTATCCTTACAAGTCGACCGAAGAAGAGCTGGTGTCGAATTAATCAAAATCATAAGCGATTTATGGTATGACAAATCAATAGAAATGGTTTTATTTAAAAATCAGCTCTTAGATAAAAATGTCAGCGATATTATCAATCTTCATCAATATGCTGGCGAATTTGTCGGTAAACCAATTACCATTTTCGACTCTGTTGAAATTGCTAAAGTCGTTGTTTCTTTAGATTTGCCACCTGCCAAAATAGATCTTGGTAAATTAACATACGAATATGGCTTGGAAGATGAAAAATATCCAGACGCAAGATATTTTGTTATTGATAAATTAAAAAAAGCAAAATCATCCAAAGAGATCCACCCAAAAGATGTAATTCTTTATGGGTTCGGAAGAATTGGACGTTTACTGGCAAGAGAGTTAATGTCTAAAACCGGAAAAGGAAATCAATTGCGTCTGAGAGCGATTGTAACCAGAGATAAAAATGACGCATCGAGTTTAGAGAAACGAGCTTCTCTTTTACGTTATGATTCAATTCATGGTGATTTTCATGGCTCTGTAATTGCCGATTCAAAAAACAATGCCTTAATTATCAATGGAACAACGGTTCATATTATAACCGCAAATGCTCCGGAAGAAATAGATTATACCCAATACGAAATTAACGATGCTTTACTAATTGATAATACAGGAGCCTATACTACCGAAGAAGCTTTAAAAAGACATCTAAAATCTAACGGAGTAGAAAAAGTTTTATTGACTGCTCCCGGCAAAGGAGTTCCAAACATTGTTTATGGAGTAAATCAAAATGAGTACAATCCTGACGAAATTAATATTTTCTCAGCTGCATCCTGCACTACAAATGCGATTACACCAATTCTAAAGGTTATTGAAGACACACTTGGAATTACAAAAGGGCATTTAGAAACTATTCATTCTTACACAAATGATCAAAATCTGGTTGACAATATGCACAAAAAATACCGCCGCGGAAGAGCTGCTGCACTAAATATGGTCATTACTGAAACCGGAGCGGGAAGTGCTGTTGCAAAAGCACTGCCATCATTAGAAGGAAAATTAACTTCAAATGCAATTCGAGTCCCTGTTCCAAACGGATCTTTGGTCGTTTTAAATTTAGATGTTAAAAAAGCAACTTCTATTGCAGGAATTAATAAAATCATGAAAAAATATGCTCTTGAAGGAGAACTTGTAGAGCAAATTAAATATTCTTTAAACAACGAATTGGTTTCTTCTGACATTGTCGGAACTTCGGCTCCTTCAATATATGACAGCAACGCAACTATCGTTTCAAAAGACGGGAAAAATATTATCCTTTACATCTGGTATGATAACGAATATGGTTATAGTCATCAGGTCATTCGTTTAGCAAAATATATTGCAAAAGTAAGACGTTACACTTATTATTAATTCAAGCAAAATAACTATTCTCTAAAAAACCATCAAGATTTCTTGGTGGTTTTTTTATGAATTTAAATTGGCAAAACTGTTGTGCTTTTTACTTCAGAGATAACAAAAACAGTATTGATTAGAGATACTTCTGGTAATACAGATAATTTTTTTTGGTGAAAGTGATGATAACTTTCCATATCCGGAATTATAATTTTAAGCATATAATCAAAATTTCCGGATACATAATTACATTCCACAACTTCAGGCAAATTCAAAATTGACTGATTAAATCCTTCAGAAGTATCATATGTTTGTTTAGTCAATGTAACCTGACAATAGACGGTTAGATTATTACCAAGTTTTTTTTTGTCCAAAATAGTAACATATTTCTCTATAATACCATCTTTCTCAAGACGTTTGACCCGATCATGGACCGGTGTCAAAGACAAGTTTATTTTGTTTGCAATATCTTTTAAAGTGTAATGCGCATCTTCCTGTAAAAGACGTAGGATTTTTTTGTCAATTTCATCTAAAGCCATAACGAAAACGTTTTATTAGATTCATATTTTTTAGTCTTTTTTTCTCTTTGAAGAATAAAATTCAATCCAAAACAGAATATTTTTCTGTAAAAGTAAAAAATAAAATAATATTTTCTTATTTAACAATGCTTAAACCATAATTTATTCTCTCTCTGTAGATTTGTAAAACAAATTCAATAAAAACAAAAAGTACAACAATATGATAATAGGTGTTCCAAAAGAAATAAAAAATAATGAAAACAGAGTTGCTTTAACTCCTGCAGGTGTATCAGAAATGAAAAAACACGGACATACAGTTTATGTACAAGCTACAGCTGGTTTAGGAAGTGGTTTTGCTGACGAAGAATATGTTGAAGCCGGTGCAGTTGTTTTACCAACTATAGAAGAAGTTTATGCAATCGCAGAAATGATTATTAAAGTAAAAGAACCAATTGCTTCTGAATATCCATTAATCAAAAAAGATCAATTATTATTCACTTACTTCCACTTTGCATCTTCAGAAGAATTAACTCATGCAATGTTAGAAAAAGGAGCTGTATGTTTAGCTTATGAAACTGTAGAAAAGACAGACCGTAGTTTACCACTGTTAGTTCCAATGTCTGAAGTTGCAGGTCGTATGGCTATTCAACAAGGAGCAAAATATCTTGAAAAACCATTAAAAGGAAGAGGAATTCTTTTAGGTGGTGTTCCAGGTGTTCCACCAGCAAAAGTATTAGTTTTAGGAGGAGGAATTGTTGGAACTCAAGCAGCTAAAATGGCAGCAGGCTTAGGTGCACAAGTTACTATTATGGACTTAAGCTTACCACGTTTACGTCAATTAGATGATATCATGCCTGCTAACGTAAATACAGAAATGTCTAACCATTATAATATCACAAGAGCAATTAAAGATGCTGACTTAATTGTTGGAGCGGTTCTAATTCCAGGAGCAAAAGCACCTCACTTAATTACTCGTGATATGCTAAAATTAATGCGCCCGGGAACTGTAGTTGTTGACGTAGCTGTGGATCAGGGAGGATGTATTGAAACTTGTACTCCAACAACTCACGAAAACCCTACTTTCATTATTGACGATATCGTTCACTATTGTGTTGCTAATATGCCAGGAGCTGTTCCTTACACTTCTACATTAGCTTTAACAAATGCAACTTTACCTTACGCTGTACAATTAGCAAACAAAGGATGGGAAAAAGCATGTGCTGAAAATGAAGAATTGAAAAAAGGATTAAACGTAGCTAATGGTAAAATCCTTTACAAAGGAGTTGCTGAGGCTTGGAATCTTCCTTTTAACGAAGAAATAGTATTAGCAAACGCATAGGTTAATACTAAAATAAGTGCTTACAAATCACTATTAAAAAGGTTTTTCTTAATTGAAAAACCTTTTTTTTGTTGCATAAAAAAACCTGTTCATAAATAAACAGGTTTAAAATTCCATGAAGAATATTACTTTTTCGTATCTAAAACTTCTTGCATTACTTTTGCTTCAGTTCCATTAGGAAAAGTAACTTTAATTTTTTGTGCTATTGTTGGAGCAATTTCAGTAATTCCTTTTTTATCATAAGATTCACCCTTTTTAATTCCCCAACCATAAAAAATTGCCGGAACATGAGTATCATAACTCCAAATAGTACCATGAGATGTTCCTGTTGCTGTATATTCAATATCTCCAGGTTTATCCACAATTACTAAATCCCCATTTTGGGTAACATCATAACCTTTAGCAACAAAGTTTAAAGCATAATCATTTCCTCCGTTAGCCAAAATATCTTCCTCTGTATACACTCTCTTAACTTGTGGCTGTGAAATTAAAAATTCTTTGAAGGCTTTTTTCACCTGAGCTAAATCCAATCCTTTGTCTTTAATAATTTGTTTATTAAAAAACACATTAAAATTAGAATAATTCTGAATCAAATCCACACCAAAAGTCTTAACTGAAAAATCTTGCAAGCTTTTTTTAACTTCTTTTGAAGGATAATTATCTACGTTATATTTACGATCTTTCAAATAAATAACATTTTCCGCTCCGGCATGATCAGCTGTCAGGAATAACAAATAATTCCCTTTACCAACTGTCTTATCCAAATAAGCTAAAAAATCGGCAATAGTTTCGTCCAATCTCAAATAGGTATCCTGAAGTTCCATTGATCTTGGCCCAAGTAAATGCCCTACATAATCTGTAGAAGAAAAACTAACGGTTAAAAAATCTGTAATATTATCTTTACCCAATTCCTCTTTTTCAATCGCTCTCTTAGCAAACTCAGCTAACAAATCATTCCCGAAAGGAGTTGCACGAATAATTCCTGCATCATTTTTCTCATACATTGATTTTAAATCATATGGAAAAACCGGAGCAGCACTTCCATACAATTTACCTTCATACGGATTATTATCCGGAAGACTTTCATTATAAACTGAAGCCGGTTTGTATAAATCCCAGCCTTTATTGATATATTTTAAGTAGTTTTTTTCATTATTGAATTCAGAAACCCATTCCGGTAATTTTTCACCGTAAAAAGTACTGGAAATAAACGATCCCGTTTTGCTGTACCAAAAAGCCCAATTTGCAAAATGCCCCGCCGGAAGAATTGCACCACGATCTTTCAGGCTCATTCCAATAACTTTTCCTTGGAAATTAGTAGCCATACGAACTTCGTCTGTAATTGTTGTGCTTTGAAGATTTTTAGGAGACATTGCGCCTTCTTCAGTAGTACCATCACCAACAGTTTTTACACCAGCATCATCAGTGCAGTACATTTCTTTACCCAAAGTCCTGCTGAACCATTCATTACCAACAATACCGTGTGTAGCCGGAGTCGTTCCTGTATATATAGAAGCATGCCCTGGTGCAGTATAGGTTGGCATATAATTGTAATGCATATTCTGGAAAACAAATCCATTATTCATTAACTTCTTAAAGCCATTTGGGGAAAAATCATCTGAAAAACGATATAAATATTCCATTTTCATTTGATCTACAACTATACCTACAACTAATTTGGGACGTTGTTGTGCACTCAAATTTGTGATAACAAAAAGTGCAAACAGTAAAATACTTTTCTTCATGTTTAATAAATAATTTAAACACAAAAATACTCATTCAAATTCTAAAATTCTAAAGTATTGATACCTAAGACTGACAATTGACCATAATTTAACAAAAATTGAACGCTGTATTTTTATTACAATATGTCAAACAATTTTTAAAGTAATTAATATCGTTTTCCTCGGGGCTGGGCTGTGTGCTGTATCTTTTGTTTTTTAAAGAAAAAAACAAAAGGATGCCGCTTCCATCGCTAACGCATTGGGATTAAAAGCAGTTTTTCGGGCTTAAAGAAAATAATAGAAACAATTCTAAAACAAAAAACCCCGTTTCGTAAGAAACAGGGTTTTCAAAAGAAAGGCGACGACATACTCTCCCACAAAACTGCAGTACCATCTGCGCAGGCGGGCTTAACTTCTCTGTTCGGGATGGGAAGAGGTGAGCCCCGCCGCAATAACCACCTTAAGGTTTTTAGTTGTTGGTTTGTGGTTGTCGGTTGTTGGATTTCTCCATCAATTATCAACTCTTGACCATCAACTGCTCTTGCGTCGAGCGAATATTTTAACATACTGAGATAAAGAAAAGTAAATCTATTTTAGAAAGTTTCTTCTCCCGCCCTTG